>NZ_DBBF01000023.1:77853-128623 GCF_002292065.1 Acinetobacter sp. UBA991
CGTTCAATCAATAAAAAGTATGATAAAAAAATGTTATGATGCTCTACATCGAGAAATGTTGAATAAAAAGCACCTTGGCAGGGCTTTAAATGGATAAGCATGACAAAGCGTAGAGTAAAACCAGAGCATGTGCGACGTGAAGAAATTATTAGCGCCGCATTTTATGTAATTTCTGAAGTGGGGTTATCCAATACCACCATTGCACAGATTGCAAAAAAGGCCGAACTATCGACTGGTATTGTGAGTCACTATTTTGGTGACAAACAGGGATTGATCAATACCTGTATGCAAGAAATGCTCAACGTTTTGCGTCAAAAGACTGACCAATACAAAGCCGAAGCAGATACGCATCCAGAAAGCCAGATCAAGGCCATTATTGATTCCAACTTCGATATCAGTCAGGTCAACAAACAAGCCATGCGGGTCTGGTTAGACTTTTGGTCTGCCAGTATGCACCTTCCCGAACTTGGACGTTTACAACGAATTAATGATCAACGCCTGTATTCCAACTTGAAACATTATTTTCTTATGTTGGTCGATGATAAACAACAGGCAAGCATCGCTGCTCGCGGATTAGCAGCTTTGATTGACGGATTATGGTTACGCGGCAGTTTAAGTAGTCACGACGAGTTTGACAGCCAACTGGCCCGTTCCATTGCTTACGATTATGTAAAAACGCAAATTCAATTTGCGAACAAGCCTTTGCAGGAGAAACAGAATGAGTGATGCACAAGTTCACCAGTTATATATCCACGGACGTTATGTCGCAGCGACCAGTGGCAAAACATTTAACAGCATTAACCCTGCCAACGGTGAAGTGATCGCAACACTTCAACAAGCATCACAACAAGACATTGAAGCGGCTGTTCAAAGCGCACAACAAGGCCAAAAAATCTGGGCAGCGATGACGGCGATGGAGCGTTCACGCATCTTACGTCGTGCAGTTGATATCTTACGTGAACGTAATGACGAACTTGCCCAGCTCGAAACCCTCGATACCGGTAAAGCCTATAGCGAAACCTCAACTGTGGATATCGTAACAGGCGCAGATGTACTCGAATACTACGCAGGTCTTGCAACCGCGATTCAAGGCGAGCAAGTGCCACTGCGCGAATCAAGCTTCTTTTATACTCGTCGTGAACCCCTCGGTGTAGTGGCTGGTATCGGTGCTTGGAACTATCCAATTCAAATCGCCATGTGGAAATCTGCGCCTGCCCTAGCAGCGGGTAATGCCATGATTTTCAAACCAAGCGAAACCACCCCACTGACTGCATTTAAACTTGCTGAAATCTATACCGAAGCGGGCGTACCAGACGGCGTATTTAACGTGGTCCAAGGTGCGGGTCGTGATATCGGTCAATGGTTAACTGAACATCCTGTGATTGAAAAAATCTCGTTCACGGGTGGTGTCGAAACAGGCAAGAAAGTGATGGCCAGTGCTGCGGGTTCAACCTTGAAAGAAGTCACGATGGAGCTGGGCGGTAAATCCCCCCTGATTATTTGTGATGATGCCAACCTCGACCGCGCTGCGGATATCGCAGTGATGGCAAACTTCTTTAGCTCAGGTCAAGTCTGCACCAATGGTACCCGTGTGTTTGTACCAAAAGCCTTGCTTGCTGACTTTGAAGCAGCCGTTGTGGAACGGGTAAAACGTATCCGTATCGGTGATCCGATGGCTGAGCAAACCAATTTCGGACCTCTCACCAGTTTCCCGCATATGGAAAAAGTGTTGTCTTTCATTGAGTCAGGCAAACAGCAAGGTGCAAAACTGTTGATCGGTGGTGGCCGTGCCACTGAAGGCGACTTAGCCAAAGGTGCTTATGTACTCCCGACGGTATTCAGCAACTGCCAAGATGATATGGCAATTGTGCAAGAAGAAATCTTTGGCCCAGTGATGAGCATTCTCAGCTATGAAACTGAGGAAGAAGTAATCCGTCGTGCCAATGACACCACCTTTGGCTTAGCCGCAGGTGTTGTGACACAAGACATCACCAAAGCGCATCGCATGATTCATCAACTTGAAGCAGGTATCTGCTGGATCAATACCTGGGGCGAATCGCCTGCGGAAATGCCAGTCGGTGGCTACAAGCAATCTGGTGTTGGCCGTGAAAATGGCTTAACCACTTTGGGTCATTACACCCGTATCAAATCCGTTCAAGTTGAGTTGGGTGAGTATCACAGCATTTTCTAATGCCCTTAGCTTTCACCCTCAAAATTAATCCTCAATGCCGAGCAATCCCATGATTGCATCGGCATCCTCAAGAATAGAAAAAGGGATAACGATGAATACTCAAGCATATGACTACATTATCATTGGCGCAGGATCTGCCGGAAATGTGCTCGCAACACGTCTGACTGAAGACAAAGACGTGACTGTTTTATTATTGGAAGCAGGTGGTCCAGACTACCGTTTAGATTTCCGTACTCAAATGCCAGCTGCTTTGGCTTTTCCTTTACAAGGTCGTCGCTATAACTGGGCCTATGAAACCGATCCTGAACCACACATGAACAATCGCCGTATGGAGTGTGGTCGTGGTAAGGGCTTAGGTGGTTCTTCTCTGATTAACGGCATGTGCTATATCCGTGGTAATGCCATGGACTTGGATCAGTGGGCAACAATGAAAGGTCTGGAAGACTGGACCTATGCAGACTGCTTGCCGTATTACAAAAAAGCCGAAACTCGTGATATCGGTGGTAATGACTACCACGGTGACAAGGGTCCAGTATCCGTCGCAACCCCTAAAAATGGCAACAATGTCTTATTCCATGCCATGGTTGAAGCAGGCGTACAGGCAGGTTACCCACGTACCGATGACTTAAATGGTTATCAACAAGAAGGCTTTGGCCCAATGGACCGTACTGTGACCCCAAAAGGTCGCCGTTCTAGTACAGCCCGTGGTTATCTGGATCTAGCCAAAGGTCGTCCGAATTTGACCATCGTCACGCATGCCACCACCAACCGCATCCTGTTCAATCAAAAACAGGCCGTGGGTGTGGAATATATTATTGGTGCAGACAAAGCCAATATGAAACAGGCACAAGCGAAACGTGAAGTCTTGCTCTGTGCAGGTGCAATTGCATCGCCACAAATCTTGCAACGCTCAGGTGTGGGTGAAAGCAACTTCCTGAAATCGATGGATATTGATGTCGTGCATGACTTGCCGGGCGTAGGTGAGAACCTGCAAGACCACTTAGAAATGTACTTGCAATACCAATGTACGCAACCTGTATCACTCTACCCTGCACTGCAATGGTATAACCAGCCTGCAATCGGTGCTGAATGGTTATTCAATGGCACTGGCGTTGGCGCGAGCAATCAGTTCGAAGCGGGTGGCTTTATCCGTAGCTCGGAAGAGTTTGACTGGCCGAATATCCAATATCACTTCTTACCTGTTGCGATTAACTACAACGGTAGTAATGCAGTAAAAGAGCATGGCTTCCAAGCCCATGTCGGTTCAATGCGCTCACCGTCGCGTGGTCGTATCAAGCTGAAATCAAAAGATCCGTTTGAGCATCCAAGTATTCTGTTCAACTACATGTCAACTGAACAAGACTGGCGTGAATTCCGTGATGCGATCCGTATCACCCGTGAAATCATGGCGCAACCTGCACTTGATCCATATCGTGGTGAAGAAATCAGTCCGGGTAAACATATCCAAACCGATGCAGAACTAGATGAATTCGTCCGCACCCATGCCGAAACAGCATTTCACCCATCATGTAGCTGTAAGATGGGCGAAGACGATATGGCCGTAGTCGATGGTCAAGGTCGCGTTCATGGCGTACAAGGCTTACGTGTGGTTGATGCTTCCATCATGCCACTGATCATTACTGGTAACCTGAATGCCACCACCATTATGATCGCAGAAAAAATTGCCGATAAAATCCGTGGCAAGAAACTCCCTCGCTCTGAAGCGGGTTATTACAAAGCGGGTACAGCACCTGTACGTCAAGCGCCGTTACGTCCAATACTATAAGGAAGATATTCCTCAGGGGATACCCGAAGCTCAGCTTCGGGTTTCACTTCATTCAGGGAGAAATGATGAAAAAAACTTTATTCTTAATTGCACCTTTGGCTTTTTACTTTCAAAGCACCCACGCCACTGAAACCCCTTCACCCTACTCGGCCAATATCACTGCGGCCAGCCAATACGTTTCTCGCGGTTTTCAACAAACTTGGGGTAAACCTGCCTTACAAGGTGGACTGGATTACAACCATGCCAACGGTTTTTATGCAGGGACTTGGGCATCGACGGTAAGTGATCATTTTATTCGGGATGCCTCGGTCGAGTGGGATGTATATACTGGCTATAGCCACAGTTTTGGTGATATCACCGTTGGCACCAAAGTCGCTTATTACTATTATCCTGGGGCAAAAACCACTGCGGATACCGGCCATACCCGTTTTGATTATGGGGAAATTATCCCTGAGATCAGCTATGGGCCACTCAGCGTTAAATATGCGATGACCTATACCCAAGATTATTTCGGCAATAACTCGGATACTTTGGGCGTCGGCAACAATAAGCATTCACGTGGCTCGGGGTATTTGGATGTCAATTGGCATCAACCGATTACGCAAGGTTGGTCTGTCGATGCCCATTATGGCAACCAACGCATTAAAAACTTTTCTGCAGCCAGCTTCCAAGATGCCAGTTTTGCCGTCAACAAAGAACTGCCATATAACCTTTCAAGCAGCTTGACCTATAGCAAAGCATGGGATAAAGACGGTTTTTATCAGCAATACAGCAATGGTAATCCCAACGCCAAAGTATCGAATCCGATTGATTCAACCGTAACCCTGTCATTGACCAAAAGTTTCTAATCCAAACGGGATCAAGACTTCTGACATAAAAAAGCCGCTTCATTGAAAGCGGCTTTTTAGAATCTTGAATATTAAGGCTTGATCAGTTCAATCGTTGAACCTGCACGTTTTGGATCAATCAAAATCTTGGCATGTTGCTCTGGGTCGCGCAGCGCCTCAAACGCATTGCCGACGCCTTCCAAACCGACCACACCCGTGATCAATGGTGAACAATCAACTTTACCTTCCGCAATCATATGCAGGGTGTCACGGAACTCAAGTGGGGTATAACCCAGCACATACTGGATTTCTAATTCTTTATTGATCGCCAACGCAGGTTCGATCTTATCACTTTGCATACAAACCCCTACTCCGACAATACGTGAGAATAAAGGTGCACCCTCCAAGATCTGCTGCATGATCCCAGCCACACCCACGCATTCAAAAATCACCGGACGTTTTGGCAGTAACCCGAGTTTATCCCCGACACGCATGGCATTCACCCACGGTAATGAGTAGGTCTGAACCTTATCAAAAATCCCCATGCCCATATTAATCGCTTCTGAGACATTGCCCAATAAGCCAAGCTCTTTCCAACTGCTAAATGGCGATTGCTGTTTAGGATCAATCAAGATATCTGCACCACACTGCTCGGCCAAGCGACGGCGATTCGGTGAAAAATCACTGGCGACTACGGTTTTGACACCCGCTGCTTTGAGCATAATAATCACACCCAAACCCACGGGACCACAGCCAATCACAATCGCTGGCTCATTTTTCTTGATTCGACTACGACGTACTGCATGCAGCGCAACAGCCATCGGCTCAGTCAGTGCGGCACTGTCCGCATCTAAACCATTCGGCACTTCAAACATCAAACTGGATTGCACTAAGACCTGTTCTGCATAACCACCTGAAGCACTCGGTGACAGCCCCGTCGGCACATAGCCTTGTGGATCGACATTTAATAAGGGCATGGCACAAACCAAAGTATCGGCTTTCAATTTACGGCGTGTTTTTGGACCGTAATCCAAGACTTTGCCGCAGAACTCATGCCCGAAAACCAATTTATCCGAGGACTTTGCCACCCCATTAAAGCCAACTCGCGCTGCCAAATCATGCATATGATCACAGTGATGCTGCATGTGTAAATCAGAACCACAGATACCGCAACGTACCACTTCAAGTAAGACTTGCCCCTTTGCAGGAACCAATTGAAGGCTGTCTTCCAGTTTTAACTCAGCGTTATGACAAATCAGAGATTTCATAGGATGCTTTCCTTTTTTGTTTTATTCCCATTGTTCGCTTTTAGCACTTTGACCCGTTGCTGTACCAAGCAAACAACACATGACTCAATCCTGACAAGGATAATTGTCAAAAACTATGACCTAAATATCAATATATCGCAGTAATAAAGTCAGCAAATGATGTATTTTAAAATCGCTCAATTGATTCAAAAAAAGTTTAAAAATTATTCTCTTTTAACTTCAAATAGATGAATCTATTTTTCTAAATTGCTTCCCTATTTTTATTAAAACAATCAAATTTAAACCTTGCATTTAATAGTGTCTTTATGACACTATATATTTACTGGCTTTAAGCCACTATAAAAGAGAAATTAAAAATGACGATTCAACTTATGACAACTCAAGCCAATGTTCCCATCGAGTTTTTGCAGTTTTCAGGTGGTGAACGTCATATTCAACTACAACCTGAGTTATTGAACCAATTACAAGCTGACACGCAGATCAAAGCCTCACTTCAGAACAGTACAGATGTGATGGATTATCTATTATTGGAAAATGTGTTACTAGAACAAGGCACTCGCCTTTCGGTGGAAATCCCTTATTTTCCCTATGCACGTCAAGACCGTATCTGTGCACAAGGTCAGGCCTTCTCTCTAGATTTAATGACCAAGCTATTGAATAGCAATAGCGAAAAATTTGTGGGACAACGTCAGAAAATTGTGGTGTGGGATTGCCATAGCCCAGTGACCCTTGAGCTGTTACGCAAAAATACCAGCTTCCAACAGGTAATCAATATTGAACCGATTGAGATTATCCAGCAAAGCCCAGCATTAATGCAGATTTTAAGCGCCGACAATACGGTATTGATCTGCCCTGATGCAGGTGCAATACAACGCACCCAAGCGATTGCAAACGGTATCAATCCGAAACGCCAACAGACCATTGAAGTGATTCACTGTGAAAAGAAACGTGATCCAAGCACTGGCAAAATTAGAACAACGGCGGTGGATAGCCCTGATTTGACAGGAAAAACAGCCGTGATCACCGATGATATTTGCGATGGTGGTGCCACCTTTATTGGTATTGCCAAACAACTACGCAGCCTAAATTGCCAAAACATTATTTTGTATGTCACCCATGGCATTTTTAGCAAAGGTCTCGCGGTATTTGATGGCTTGGTCGATCAGCTCTTTACCAGCAATAGCCTGCCACAAGCAGAAGCAAGCAAACTCAATATCATCAATTTTCAAAATCAAGATTAAAGCAAAAGGCCGATAAAAATGAGTATTAAAATTAACCCACTCAATGCAATTGATTTCTATAAAGCAGACCACCGTCGCCAGTATCCAGTGGGAACTGAATACGTCTATGCCAACTTTACCCCGCGTTCATCACGTTTAGCCAAAATGCTGCCTGACTTTGATGACAAGATTGTGTTCTTTGGTCTGCAAGGCTTTATCAAACACTTTCTGATTGAAACTTGGAATGAAGGCTTCTTCAATCAAGCTAAAGCCAAAGTGGTGGCAGCCTATAAACGCCGTATGGACAACGCTTTAGGTGAAGGTGCTGTGCCCGTCGAGCACATCGAAGCCTTGCACGATCTTGGTTATTTACCATTAAAAATTAAAGCCTTGCCAGAAGGTAGCCGCGTCAATATCAAAGTACCAGTATTGACCATCATCAATACTGATCCGAATTTCTTTTGGTTAACCAACTATATTGAAACCGTGCTCAGTGCCGAACTCTGGAAAAGCTGTACCACCGCCAGCATTGCCTATGAATACAAACGCTTGTTGACCCAATATGCAGAAAAAACAGGTGCACCTTTAGACTTTGTTGCTGTTCAAGGCCATGATTTTAGTAGCCGTGGGATGAGTGGGATCTATGATGCAGCCCAATCAGGCGTGGGGCACTTGACCAGTTTTATCGGTACCGATTCAGTTGCATCAATTGACTATGCTGAAGAATATTATAACGCCACTGGTGTCATCGGTGTTTCAGTGCCTGCAACAGAACACAGTGTGATGTGTATGGGCAGTGAAGAAAGTGAAATCGAAACCTTTAGACGCCTGATCTGTGAGCTTTATCCTGCTGGGGTAGTCAGTATCGTTTCAGATACTTGGGATTTCTGGCGTGTGATTACCGAGTTTAGCGTGGAATTAAAAGCAGAGATTTTAAAACGCCAACCGAATGCCCTCGGACTCGCCAAAGTGGTGTTTCGCCCTGACTCAGGTGATCCCGTGAAAATTATCTGCGGCGATCCTGATGCTGAGCGAGATAGTCCTGCTTATAAAGGTGCAGTGCAATGTTTATGGGAGATTTTTGGCGGCACAGAAACAACGCAAGGCTATAAAGTACTGAATGAGCGTGTTG
Organism: Acinetobacter sp. UBA991; assembly: GCF_002292065.1. Taxonomy (NCBI): domain Bacteria; kingdom Pseudomonadati; phylum Pseudomonadota; class Gammaproteobacteria; order Moraxellales; family Moraxellaceae; genus Acinetobacter; species Acinetobacter sp. UBA991. The sequence continues at coordinate 86,278 of NZ_DBBF01000023.1, forward strand.
GCTTAATCTATGGTGACTCAATTACCCTAGAACGTGCACAAAATATCTTAAAAGGTTTGGAAGCCAAAGGCTTTGCTTCCAACAATCTGGTTTTTGGAATTGGCAGCTATACCTATAACTATTTGACTCGCGATAGCTTTGGTTTTGCTGTAAAAGCCACGTGGGGGCAGGTCAATGGCGTCGGTCGCGAACTGTTTAAAGATCCAGTGACCGACTCGGGTGTTAAAAAATCAGCCAAGGGCTTATTACGGGTTGAACAAACCGAAAATGGTTTTGAGCTCTTTGATCAACAAAGCTTTGAACAGGAGAAGATGGGGGCACTGCAAACAGTATTTGAAAATGGTCAATTGTTAAGAGAATGCTCGCTCGATCAAATTCGGGAGAGATTGGTCTAAGCAATATCAAGACCTCTAATTTGCAGTTCATCTACGTTACATCATGACAGGCGGCATGAATGCCGCCCATTTAACAATCTTGCACGAAATTCAGAATGCTATTTTGAACTGGGCTCAGGATGCAGCATCAACTAACCGCAGCAATGAACAGTTTTTGCTTAGGCCTTATCCCCAAAAGTATGCAATTGCCAATACACAAAAGTTTTGATTTCTCGATGACGAATGTTGCTATGCCGAAACAAGCTAAACTGTTTTTTCATTTATAAACAGCACATTCAAATCTATAAAAACCTTTATACTTGATTCACTCATCCATGAGATAACACCAAATGACCTATACGTCCGAACAGGAATACCTTGCCCACTACCAAAAAACAGACTATGACACCCCACTGTTTACGGTCGATATGGCAATTTTTTCTGTGGCAAAAGGTCAATTACAAGTCTTAATGATTCAGCGCTCCAACTTTCCCGAAAAAGGCAAATGGGCGCTACCGGGTGGCTTTGTCGATTTAAAAACCGACCCAGACTTAATGGCAACGGCACACCGCAAACTACTTGAAAAAACAGGGATTCATTCCCCTTACCTAGAACAAGTCGAAACCATTGGCAATCAACATCGTGATCCACGCGGCTGGTCGATTACCGCTTTATATTTTGCCCTGATTGATTTTGACAAATTTGAAATTCAAGCAAGTCACACCACTGAGCATAGTCAATGGCTTCCGATCGATCAAGCATTACAACTGGATTTAGCCTTTGATCATCAACAACTGCTCCAACTCGCTTATGATCGCCTTGGCAACAAAACCCGTTACACCGCTCTACCCGCCAGTCTCATGCCTGAGCTTTTTACCCTGACCGAATTACAAACCATTTATGAAATTATTTTAGGTCATACATTAGAAAAGAAATCATTCAGACGGCGTATGCAGGAAGCAGGTGCAGTTGAAGAAACAGGACAGCAAAAAATTGTCGGCAAGCGCCCTGCTCAATTGTTTCGCTATGCACTGGAAAATTATAACTTCACCTTTCCACGTATGTTGGAAACGCCACGCAACAACGCTGAAAATGAAAAGAGCTAAGATATTTCTAGCTTAGCTCCAATTACTGATCGTTTAAGTTTACTTCCACGTTTGACGAATTAAGTCCACCGCTTTTTCAGCAATCATAATCGTCGGTGCATTGGTATTACCATTCACCACGGTTGGCATAATGGAGGCATCAATAACTCGCAGTCCCTCAATACCATAGACTTTCAGTTCAGGATCAACCACGGCCATCTCATCCACACCCATTTTACAACTGCCGACTGGGTGATACACCGTATCGACACGTTGGCGTAAAATCTCACGAATTTCATCATCAGACTGCACATTGGCGGTAAACATATCCTCTTTAATTTTTTCACTTAAAGCGGGTGCGTTCATTAACTTTTGCGTGACTTTATAACCATCGACCATATCCTGAAGATCTTGTTCATCCTCAAGGAATTTAAAGTCAATCAGCAATGGATCATCCACATGTTTACCACTGAGTTTGACTGAACCACGCGCACGCGGATTCAACAAACAGACGTGGCATGAAATCCCGTGTCCCATATGCATGGTGCGCGCATGGTTATCCACCACCGCAATCACGAAATGCAGTTGTAGATTTGGCTTATCCAGCTCAGGACGAGTTTTTAAGAAACCACCACACTCAGCAAAATTGGTGGTGATCAAACCGCGACGCTCTTTACGATAACGTCCAATCTGCTTGACTAGATCTAGGCTTCCACCCACTGACACCCCAAAGGTTCCCTCCATTTGCTTGGTCTTATAAGCAAAAATAAAGTCTGGATGGTCATGCAGGTTTTCACCCACACCCGCCAAATCTTTAACAACGGGAATACCGTGCTTTTCAAGCTCTTGACGTGGGCCAATACCAGATAGCATCAAGATTTGTGGTGACTGGAATGCTCCTGCTGACAATAAGACTTCTTTCTTGGCTCGAACAACTGTGCTTTGTTCATTGTGTTTATATTCGACCCCAACAGCACGACCATTTTCAATCACAATTTTTGACACCAAAGCTTTGGTAATCACATGTAGATTGGAGCGCTGGCCTAAATGAGGAAATAGATAACCTCGGGCAGCACTCCAGCGTTCGCCATTTTTTTGCGTGACCTGATAAACACCGAGTCCTTCTTGTTCTGCACCATTGAAATCATCATTGAGTGGATAATTCACCTGCTTCGCAGCTTCAACAAAAGTTTTTTGATAAGGATTATCTGAACGTAATTCACTGACATTAAGTGGACCATGCTGCCCATGATATTCATTACGAATGCGCTCGTTATGCTCTGATTTTATAAAATATGGTAAAACATCGTCATAAGACCATCCCGCATTACCCAAAGCAGCCCAATGATCGTAGTCACTGCGATGTCCACGGATATACACCATTGCATTGATGGCAGAACTTCCACCTAAGCACTTACCTCGCGGTTGATAGCCTTTTCGGCCATTCAATCCTTTTTGTGGAATGGTTTCTAAAGCCCAGTTATTAATTTTAGTCGGAATACTAATCACTGCTGCTGAAGGTGTATTCACCAACCAACTATTGCCATCACCACCAGCTTCTAATAAACATACCGAAATATTTGGATTTTCTGATAATCGCCCAGCCAGTACCGATCCTACTGAACCACCACCTATAATTACAAAATCAAAAGCTGTTTCTGTCATCGCTATACTCTGTTTTTTCTTTTTAAAAAGTGGAAGCATTATGCCGAACACGGCATTTAAATACTGTTGTAGTTGTCTAACCAATTCATATCAATATAAGCAACTTAACTGGATCATCCTCAAAGCGCAATAGCCAAATCAAGCAATGCCCTTGCAGTAAAAATGCAATCTTTCAGAAGCCAATAAGTCACCTCCTAATAATATTCATTCATGTCTATTTAAAACTGGCAAAAGGCTCAGAATGGACTCATCAATCAACACTTCAAACTTACTCCTTTAACACATCAGGACAATGTTTGCATTCCACTTTACTTTGAATAGCCAAACCAAGTAAATAAATCACTTATTAGTTTTATTAAAACAAATTTTTCAAATAACTGAATATTATTTACTGGATAAAATAATGAAGGCACTCATCACCAAAGGTTGTCATACAGACCACGGTGGCATAGTACAAGAGGCAGATCACACCTTTCTCATTGAAGGGATTCCAGCACATGTAGAAGGAATGAAGCACTATTGCCCCAAATGCCAAGTGATGGCTACAGCTCAATCCTCAGGCAAAGGCTTTTTAATGGCAGGCACTAGAACAATTATTATGGCAGGTGACAAAGCCACTTGCGGCGCAACCTTTTTCCCGAATCAAAGCCTTGTGGTGAGAGATAACGGAATCGGTACAGGCCCGAATAGTTCATCCGCTGTTAGCAACTTCCTCAATACCAGCAGCCCTCAGGTTTTCGATGAACAAGTGGCAGCTGAGTTTAGTTTTGCCGAAGGTATGCCCTACTTGATCGAAACAGCTGACGGTAAAATCTTTCAAGGCACAATTGGTACTGATGGGAAACTGCCACGGATTGAAACCGAGGGACATGCTTCTTATAAACTCTATTTAGGTGAAGAAGCACTCACCAAGCGTGGTGGTGATGCCAGTTAATCAATCGGGGACTGTTAAAACAAATCCCAAACGAGGTTCTGTTGCGGCTTGTAGTATGGTGGGTATTGTGCCAATAACATTTAAAGAGTTATGGGATAATTACTATGGTGACAAAACTCCACCTTATACTGTAAATGGAAAAATACCTGACGAGTTTGAAAATCAATGTGCAATTCGAATGAGTGTTACATTTCATCGCACTGGTATAAAAATGACTTCTTTCTCAGAAAAACTAATAAAACCAGAAAAAAATGAAGCAACTATTGGTCGCTTACTTTTAAAAGGATTACCCACCTCAACAAGAGCAAATGAATTTGCCCAGTGGTTACAAACACGTCCAGTTTGTGGTATCGGCCCAGCGGAGGATATCACTGGCAAAGATTGGCAGAAAAAAATTAAAGGCCGTACAGGAATTGTTTACTTTGGAGACTTTTGGCAAAGAGATGGGCTAGAAGAGCTTAGAGATATTGCCTCTGGAGGACATATAGATCTATGGAATAATTTTAGGCTAACCAATAATTGGACAACAGTACCTAGATTCTTTTTTGGTATAAATAGAATGAATATAGGTCGATATCAATATACGGATTATGCTCAATCCAAGCGAATATTATTTTTTGAGGTCAAATGATAAAAAAGATTATATACCCTATCTTAAGTCTCATCATTATCATTGTTTTAATGCAACTTTCGCATGAAATTTTTATTAACTTATTAAAACATAAAAGGCCATGTATAGAAGGTTGCAGTGGTTCATTTAAGAACTTTTTAATGATCTATACTTGGTTTTGGTTCATCTTAAGCATGTTGGCTGGTTATCTTATAGCAGCCAAAAAAGCGAGCTATAAATTCATCATGATCTTAGTTCTTGTATTTTTAATCTCTACATTTATCGTGAATTGGTACGCCGCGACCTACGGCTACGGACTCAATTTAAGCTATTAAATTTAAAAAATCCAGACGTAAAAAAACCGCTAACTTAGCGGTATTTTATCTCATCTTTTAAGATGATGGTCGGAGCAGTAGGATTCGAACCTACGACCCCCTGGTCCCAAACCAGGTGCACTACCAGGCTGTGCTATGCTCCGAAATTGGGGTGAATGACGGGATTCGAACCCGCGACAACTGGAATCACAATCCAGGGCTCTACCAACTGAGCTACATCCACCATCAAAACTTTGATTCTATATACCAAGCTGCCAAATGGCGCGCCTGACAGGATTCGAACCTGTGACCATCCGCTTAGAAGGCGGATGCTCTATCCAACTGAGCTACAGGCGCATAACGATGATAATACTATCACGATACTTCGCCGATATTTAAAACTATGTTTTTCAACACATTTTAAATGGTCGGAGCAGTAGGATTCGAACCTACGACCCCCTGGTCCCAAACCAGGTGCACTACCAGGCTGTGCTATGCTCCGATTTCTTTTCAGCTTTTAGTATATCGCACATCGTGCGGTACGGTGTGCATTCTAGGCGCGACGCCCTAGAACGTCAACACCTATTTTCCAAAAAACTAATAAATCCTTATCAAATGTATATTTAACAAGCATTTTCAGACATTTTAGCGTTTCAAAGAAGCACTAAAGTTCAACATTCGATCTAAGGGTAATTTCGCACGTTCAGCTAAGGCTGGATCGACGTGTATTTCTTGATCAGCATGCTGCAATACATGCAAAATACCATCCAGTTCATTCATTGCCATCCACGGGCAATGTGCACATGAACGACACGTTGCACCCTCACCTGCAGTTGGCGCTTCAAATAATTCTTTATCTGGTGCGGCTTGCTGCATTTTATAGAAAATGCCGCGATCTGTTGCCACGATCATTTGTTTATGCGGCAAGGTCTGTGCTGCTTTAATCAATTGCGAGGTACTTCCCACCGCATCAGCAATATCTACCACCGATTCAGGTGACTCAGGATGAACCAAGACCGCAGCATCAGGATAGAGTGCCTTCATTTGCGCAATACCACGGGCGCGGAACTCTTCATGCACGATACATGCACCATCCCACAACAACATTTCAGCGCCTGTTTTCTTTTGAATATAGCGACCTAAATGCTGATCTGGCGCCCAAATAATTTTTTCACCCAAGCTATCTAAGTGCTCAATGATCTCTACCGCACAACTTGAAGTCACCACCCAATCGGCACGTGCTTTCACAGCCGCCGAGGTGTTGGCATAGACCACCACGGTATGATCAGGGTGCTGATCACAGAATGCAGTGAATTCATCCACAGGACAGCCCAAATCGAGTGAACAGGTTGCTTCTAGGGTTGGCATCAACACGGTTTTTTCAGGGGATAAGATTTTTGAGGTTTCGCCCATAAACTTCACGCCTGCCACCACAAGCGTTGTTGCAGGATGATCACGACCAAAACGCGCCATTTCCAATGAATCAGAAACACAGCCACCCGTGAGCTCGGCAAGCTCTTGCACTTCCGGATCACAGTAATAGTGAGCCACAAGCACTGCATTGCGTTTTTTCAACTCTGCTGCAATTTGGGCAAACTTTTCTTGTTTCACTTCTGGGCTAAGGCTATTGTCCTTTGGCTCGCCCAAACGATCTAAATGCGCCTGCACAATATTTTTGGCTTCGTTCGCAATTAAATTCGCATCATTCATAAAACGTCTTCTCTATCCTGCGTGCTTGCATCACTGCAAACTTTTAACGTGGGTAATGGCGTGATCATTTGGGAAAAATCACCTCATCCACAAACTAGCTTATAAAAAAAGCCCCACTGTGGAGGCTTTATTATAACGCAAATTTATGAGCGATAATCGGCATTAATTTTGACATAGTCGTAAGAAAAGTCACAGGTATAAACCGTATCTTTTGCTGTACCACGACCAAGATCGATACGAATGCTAATTTCCTTCTCCGCCATGACGGCTGCGCCTGCTTCTTCGGTATAGTCTGGGTTTGCACCACCATCTAAGCAGATTTGTACATCACCAAGCCAAACTTGAACTTTGCTGCTATCTAGGTTTGGCACGCCCGCCTTACCAATCGCCATTACAATACGCCCCCAGTTTGGATCTGAAGCGAATAAAGCCGTTTTAATTAACGGTGACTCAGCAACACTATAGGCCACATCACAACATTCTTGGGTATTGGCTCCGCCTTCCACCTGAACAGTAATGAACTTGGTCGCGCCTTCACCATCACGCACAATCAATTGCGCCAAACGATTCATAATACGTGCAAGCACATCGAGCACTTGTTGATAACGTGCATCGTCTTGGCTCTGAATTTCAGCACCGCCAGCTAGACCCGTTGCGACAAAGATACAAGAGTCATTGGTCGAGGTATCACCATCAATGGTAATGCGGTTAAAGGAATGCTCAACCGTGGTTTGCAATAAACGCTGTACCAATTCAGCACTAATCGGGGCATCGGTTGCAACGAAGCTGAGCATGGTTGCCATATTCGGACGAATCATGCCAGCGCCTTTGCTAACTCCCGTCATGGTATAGGTCACACCATCCAGCTCAAACTGTTCAGATGCACCTTTTGGTGTGGTATCGGTGGTCATGATGCCTGATGCCGCGTCCGCCCAACGATCTGCATTTAAATCATTTAATGCAGGTTGAATGCCTTGTACTAAACGTTCAATCGGGAGTTGCTCACCAATCACACCAGTTGAAAAGGGTAAAATCTGATTGGCTTGAACACCGGTTAACTCAGCTAACTTGGCACAAGTCGCTTCTGCATTTTTATAACCAACTGTTCCTGTTGCAGCATTGGCATTACCCGTGTTGATAATCAGGTAACGTGGGGTATTTTCTGTTAAATGCTTTTTACTCAATTGAACAGGCGCAGCCGCAAAAGCGCTTTGGGTAAATACCCCTGCAACATTTGAGCCTTCGGCAAATTCAAAAATGACTAAATCTCGTCGATTTGGATAACGTACATACGCCTCAGTTGAGCCAATTTTTACACCCTGCACCACATGCATAAGTGGCATTGTTACGTCACCAACAGCCATTTTTAAACTTCCATTCAATTTGTTATGAAAAAGAAAATGAATACATACCCTATATATGAGACTCGGAAAGGTCATCTACAACCTGCGTGGTATTTGTAATATCCCGTTTCTGCGATAGATAAAACAAATGCAACAAGTGAACAGGTTTTGTAGATGACAATGCCTTTGGTTACTTTGGGCGAAACCAAAGTAACTCGAACCGAAGGTTATTCCTAATATTGAATTACACTAAGCAAGACACCGCCTCGCTAATAACTGAGTTACGGTTCAAGTCATAAAATATGTCGATTCATATCTGTTAAGTAGCTTATTCCAAAAAGAAATGAAAATCGAGTATTAACACTACAGATTATGGAATTTGGCTTTGCTCTAAACTCAGTAAAATCTGCTTCTTATCCAAACCACCCGCAAAACCCACCAAAGCCCCACTCGAACCAATCACCCGATGACACGGCGCAATAATCGAAATCGGATTCTTACCATTGGCTGCCCCAACCGCACGAACCGCTTTTTCATTCCCTAACTGAATAGCAATGTCTTTATAACTGCGTGTTTCCCCATAAGGAATGCTCAATAAAGCCTGCCAGACTTGTTGCTGAAATGCAGTACCTTGGAAATCAAGTGGTAAATCAAACTGCTGACGTTGCCCTACAAAATATTGTTCTAATTGTTGTTTGACACGATGCAGCATTGGATGCTGGCGATCTTCAATCAGCTCAGAAAGCCGCACCCGTTTATGGTCTTCATTGTCCCACATCACGGCGACAAGTGCCTGATCATGAGCAACCAGTTTTAATGCACCCACAGGAGAATCCATGTACATATACACCAGTTGCATCACGCTCTCCTCAATCATTAATTTGATGATAACTTCATCAACACAAGACCTGAAACGATTAATACCGCTGCGATCATGCGCATAGCCGTCATCGGTTCATTCAAGATCAAAATGCCGACAACAAATGATCCAATCGCACCAATTCCCGTCCAGATGGTATAGGCCGTCCCAAGTGGTAAAGTCCGCATCGACATCGAAAGTAATACCACACTTAAAATCATGAAAACAATGGTCACGATACTTGGCGTTAACTTGGTAAATCCTTCAGACATCTTCATAGAATATGCCCAAATAACTTCAAAAATACCTGCCAAAATTAAAATTGCCCATGCCATTTTATTACGCTCAACTTTATCGAGTGTCGGGTCGTCCCAACGTGATTTTTTCGAGGGAGGTCGTCCTCCTAGGTGCAGTAGTGTACTGTGGAATTTTTAAATATGTGATTTGTTCTGTATCTATATTGACTAAGCTTTTGAAAAAATGAAGCTCTTTATTTAATTCGACTACTGCCAGACAATTTGATCGACCCGCATCAACTCACACGCGCCATTACCCGTATCTTCTCGAGATAAAGAGCTTTTCCAACGCCAACCATCTTTGGCCTGAATCTCAATCAGCGAGCCTTTTAAATACACCAAATCATCTTGTTTAATTTTTTTCATTTGTGTTGCAATTGCGGCATTGGCGGGGACGAGATGCATATTGGCACTGTGTGTTGCAATCTGACGCAGTGGAATGGGTGGCTCATGATCGATAGACCAACGATACCAACGGTTACTTTGGGAAATATCAATCTGTTTATACACCTGAGGGTTGGCCATTTCACCCCAACCTACGGCAATATCCATAGGAGAAAACTCAGCTTCACGCCCCAAGTTATAGTCTTCTCTGGAAAGCACACGGAAGGAACCCTCATAATTTTCTAATGCCACAACTTGTACACCTTGCTGAGTCGTAATCTGACTGATATCAGGTGTAGGCTTAATCCATTTTGTCCACAGCATCCAGCCGAGTGCAATCACTAGCAAGCCATACATCCATCTCGGCATGTTATTGATCCTGTTTATTGCCTAAAGCTTTTATCCATTGCTTAAATCGTGTTAAAGCAGTTGAAAAGAACTGTTGAATCAGGCTTAAGACATTTTCATCTTGCTGCTGATCTTTATTCTGAGCGACTTGTGGTTTAGAGGTCGCCAGTTCCATCGGTTCATAATGCGGCATGGTTTGCTGTAATTCTGCACCAAGATTCAAGCGCTGTAATGCGGCAGTCACCTCAGCAATCGGGTCCTGATGATAGAGGGCTAAATGGCGTGCTTCTAAATCAATACAGTGTTCAATGAGTTGATCTGAAAAAGGCAGTAATGCTTTTCTTACGCGCTGTGCTTCTACTGGGCTGCACATATGGGGAATATAATAAAAACTCACATGCATACTGCCATCGGCAGGAATCAACTCAAGCTGAGAAGCCGACACACGTTGAGATTTTTCTCTCAAGTTAGTCGACGCGTTTAGTTTATCTATTATTGGATTGTCTTGTTGTTCTAAAGCCATTTATGCACCATGAATGACTCAAAAAAGATACTGTCAGTATAAACCAACAGTATCTCGAAAAAATGACATTTTAAACAAAATATCAGAACTTTAGCGACAGACCAGCACCATAGACCCAACCGGTTTTGGAGTCACTGGCAGTTTGCCAGTTGGTTTCCTTACGCCCTTTGCTATAACCATAGCCAACATCGATAAAAGGCATCACTCGATTCTTGACGATTTCATAGCGGGTTTTAACCCCCACTTCAGCATCGGCAAGACCTGTTTTAGCAGCATACTTGGATTCATCTCGCAGTACCCATTCCATTTCCAGATATGGTTGCAGGATCAACTTTTGAGTCAGCAACAAATCTCGTTCTGTTTCCAACACAAAGCGCCATTGTTGGTCTTGTCCGACATACAGATGTGCATCGGTTTCGAAGAAATACTGCGCCATGCCGTGAAAACCGACAACACCCTCAAATTGTTCCTTATCCACCTCACGCTCAGGGTTATAGCGATAATTTACCCCAGCCTGTACATCCCAGAAATCTGCAATATTCCGACTGTATAGCGCAGCCAGACTTTGCTCCGATTTTTCTGACTCGGCCTTGGCATAGTCCGCAATGATGAATAATTTATTTTCATCAGTTCCCACCCAAGTTTTTAACTTGGATTTGAGCGTGCCCTGCCCATCTTCATCAAGTAGCCATTGCGTATCTAACTGCGTCGACTGATAAATCTGTCCGCCATGTTCCTTATAATGGTCAGCATGCCCATCTTGATTCTGTATCTGAGAGGAAATACTTGGGCTTTGATGCTGTGAATGGTCCATCGGCATGGATGCATTCATTGTCATGTTCTGCTGTGCCGACATATCCATTTGCATCGAGTGATCATGTCCTTCATGTGCATAGGTCAATGCACTGAAAGAAGAGACAATGCCACCAATCGCCAATAATTGTGTATAACGTTTCATCTTAGAAGATTGCTTAGTGATGTGCATGGCTCGCTCCTTGAGATGATTGAACTGGTGTTGTTTGTGCTGCTTTGCTGTCATCCACATTGGCGACAATTAACTTACTCATCATGCCCGCACTCATGTGATACAACAGATGACAATGGATCGCCCATTCACCGATTTCATCCGCAGTCAATAAAGCCGTAACGGTCTTACCCGGTGGTACGACCAGAGTATGTTTATTTGGCATATCTTGAGGTGCCTGACCATTTTCCAGCTGCATAAACATGCCATGTAAATGCATCGGATGCGCCATCATACTGTCATTGACAAATTTGAGTCGGATACGCTCACCATAACGCACGGTTAAAGGCTTGAAGTCAGGATCGCTAAATTTCTTGCCATCAATGGTCCAGATATAACGCTCCATGGTTCCACCCAAACGAATTACCACTTCACGTTCTGCTGGACGGCTATAGCTTTCAGGTTGTGGCTTTAAAGATTGCAAATCTGCATAACTTAACGCTTTATGACCTGCTGGCGTTGCTGCATTGGCCCAACCCTGCACGGTATCCGTGTTTGAAGTGTCCGTAGTGGCAGTTGATTGATGCTGGCTATGGTCCATATTGCTCATATCCATTTGAGCATGTGCACTGTGATCCATAGTGGACTGCGAAGTTGTTGCAGTCTTCGCCATGTCTTGCGGCATCTGGTGCTGACTATGATCCATATCCGCCATATTCATTTGAGCATGTGCACTGTGATCCATAGCAGGCTGCGAAGTCGTTGCAGTCTTCGCCATATCTTGCGGCATCTGGTGCTGGCTATGATCCATATCCGCCATATTCATTTGGCCATGTGCACTGTGATCCATAGCGGGCTGTGAAGTTGTTGCAGTCTTCGCCTTATCTTGCGGCATCTGATGCTGGCTATGATCCATCTTGCCCATATCCATTTGACCATGTGCACCATGATCCATCCCCATATCTTCCATGGTTAATAAGGCACGTGGACGCGCTTTAGGAATCTGAACCTTTTGGGTATTGGGCGTCATGCTATTGTGCAGTGAGCCAATAGCAAAGCCAGTACGGTCAATCGACTCTGCTTCAATCTGATAATGGGCTTGTTTAGGCTCAACCAATACATCATAAGTTTCGGCTGTTCCAATACGGAATTCATCCACAGGAACAGGTTTCACGGGCTGGCCATCGGCACTGACCACCGTCATTTTTAAGTTGGGAATACGTACATCAAAGAAAGACATTGCTGAAGCATTGATAAAACGTAAACGTACTTTTTCACCCGCGTTAAAAGCACCAGTCCAGTTTTGTTGTGGTGTCTGACCATTGACCAAGAAGGTGTAGCCATCTACATCGCCCATGTCGGTTTTGGCCATACGCATCTGATTCCATGCGGAACGGTCTTGCCAGGTGGCTTTTAAACCCTGCGTTTTAACTTGTTTCCAGACATCACCCAGTGTTTCACGATGATTTTGGTAGTATTCAGCAGATTTTTTCAAATTCGCCATGATCTTGTCACTTTCCGTTTCATGGAAATCCGACAACATCACCACATAATCACGTTCAGCTTTTTCATGGGCAGCAACAGGTTGCTTGCCTTTTGGATAAATCACCAACGCGCCATACAAACCATCTTGTTCCTGCCCTTTGCTATGTGCGTGATACCAATAGGTGCCGTTTTGACGTACTTTGAAGCGGTATTCAAAACTGCCATTCGGCTTAATCCCTTGGAAACCATTAAAACCTGGTACACCATCCATCAATCCAGGTAACAGCAATCCATGCCAATGCAAAGAGGTATCTTGATTTTTGAGTTGGTTATGCACATGAATGACCGCTTCATCACCCTCTTCAAACTCTAAGAGCGGGGCGATAAATTTACCGTTTACGGTAATGCGTTTGACGGGCTTGCCAGTGACATTCACCATCCCTTCATTAATGTTCAGATGATATTCTTTAATTGCAGCCAAAGTATAAGGCGCAAACAATAGGCTTAAGCTAGCGACAACACCAGCATATAGTTTTGAAGACATGATAATTTCCTAATCTGTTAGCTTTTCAAATTGCTCTGTTCATGAATAGAAAGAGCCGAGTAAAGACAGATCAGGCTTTAGGAGGGCGTAAAATCTCTTGCCAATAACCAGCAAGATGTCGAGCTTGATAGTCCGTATTGGTACGTGTGCTGAGCTCTAAAAATGGTGAAGATGCTAAACTTGGGCTGTTTTGATCTAATCCCAGATTTATGCTTTGACAATGTGAGGTACTATTGCAGTCCAGACAATGTTGATCGCTATGCATGTTCCCATCATGGCACTGTGCTGAACTCAGTGAGTCACTTTTCGAATTTGGCATCTGATGATGTTGATCCATCATTTGCTGATCGTGACACGCCATGCTTGGCATAACCGTTGAAGTATTTTGATCGGATTGAATCGCTTGTACAGCAGCAACAGCCACGCCACTTCCCCCGATGAAAAATATCATCAGGAATACAAACCACAGGCGTTTGTATCGCTTAAGAAGTTGCACTTATGTTCCTTATTCCAATCATCAAAAAAATAACTTAATCTGCCTAGGATAATTTCTTTTGCAGTTATGCACAATCATCTTTGTGTTTGAATTTCGATCATCCCACCCAAACCTCGCTCCAAACTGCTGCTTTATCAAGCTAAACAGCACATCAATAAGTATGAGCAAAAATAAAGCAAAATGAATAAGTTAATGCACAAAAAAAGGACAGAAAACTGTCCTTTTTTCATCATTTTGTTGCCAATATAAACAACTGAAATCATTTTGTTTATTTTAACAACATTTTATCCACCTGGTTATCAACACGGTTATCCACCGAGTTATAAACAAAGTTATCCACAAGACTATGTGAATAATAGAATGAAAATACTAAACTTCTTTTGCACCAACTTGTGCCAACTCTGCACGCATTTGATCAATCACGGTTTTATAGTCTGGCTGACCAAAAATTGCTGAGCCTGCAACAAACATATCTGCACCAGCTTCTGCGATTTCACGAATATTGGCCGGTCCTACGCCGCCATCTACTTCTAAACGAATATCACGACCACTGGCATCAATAATTTTGCGTGCTTGACGAAGCTTTTCCAAAGTCATTGGAATAAATTTCTGCCCACCAAAGCCTGGGTTTACACTCATCAACAAAATTTGGTCAACTTTATCCAATACATAATCAAGATAGTGCAATGGCGTTGCTGGGTTGAACACCAAGCCTGCTTTGGCGCCACCGGCCTTAATCAACTGTAATGAGCGATCAATATGATCCGTTGCTTCTGGGTGGAAGGTAATAATATCTGCACCGGCTTCTAAGAAATCACCGATCATACGATCAACAGGTGAAACCATGAGATGCACATCAATCGGCGCTTTGATGCCATAGTTTTTCAGTGCCTTACATACCCCTGCACCAAAAGTCAGGTTAGGTACATAGTGGTTGTCCATCACATCAAAATGTACAACGTCTGCGCCCGCAGCTAGAACTTTCTCTACGTCTTCACCTAAACGTGCAAAATCAGCAGATAAAATCGAAGGCGCAATTAAATAAGGCTTGGACATGGACGACCTGGCAAACTCTAAGAAAATAATGCAAGGATTATAGCAAATTTAGCGAACTTAAGTCTGTTACAAAGTCATTATTAGGACATTGCAAACTTGCAACAACGCGTTGCATCTGAACTATTTTTATCTTTTCTCAGCTTTGCTATGGTATGGAGTGAAATAAGAGGATGTCTAAAACATGAACAGTACGACTCAAATCACAACCACTGAAGGAAAACGAATCAGTAAGCGCTTACTGAACCATTGGAAACATAAGTTTGAAGTCTTAGAAACCGAAACCCATTCAAAAATTTTTATGCCGACTGCTACGGTGACACTTACACCACAGGAACAACATTTGGCTGTACTGATTGAAAATCAACAAGAAGATGTAGCGCGTCTAGAACAGGTGGTACTGGATCATTTAAACCGGATGGCGCAACAGGAATTCGTTGCTGAATGGCAGCATAGTTAAAAAATAAAAAGTGTTAAATCAGCGGGCAGATCCGTATTTCAACTCAATCTGTCCGCTTAAAATTAAAAATAGTATTTTGTTTTGGATATCATGTATGCCTTAAATAGGGAAAGCATATGAATAAGAAATTTTCATCCGTCATGTTAATGACGGCAATCATCAGCCTAACGACCATCGGTTGTAGTAAAAAACCAGAAAAACAAGAGTCAGCCGAGACAAGTGCCCCGACTCCAGAACATCAATCAGCTGAAGCACAAACAAAAACCGATAGCTTCAATATCGATCAAATTCCGATTTCGAATGTTGAACTTGGAGATTTTCCATTTATTCAACTCCCTAAAGGCTATCATTTTGCTCATCAATCCACTGAAAAATTCGCTCAAATGGAGTTTTGGGTCGGAGACAAACTTGAGAAAGTTGAGGGTCAGCTTTTCAATGGACGGATCGATGCGGAAGAAAATAACAAACAAGCCTCCTTCTTGGAGCTACAGCGTAATTTGGATGCGGTTATTAGCAGCCTAGGCGGCAAAAAAATTACAGACAGTAAAATTCCGACAGAACTCAGCACCCAACTTTCAGAAAAATATGGTGTAGCTTATGTGGATGGATTAGGTGATATTTATAACAATCCAACGCAAAGCTATGTGATTCATCAAAATCATCGAGATATCTGGTTTCAAATCACTCAAAGTGGACTATCAGCGGGTTTATTGGTCTTAGAAACCCGACCTATAGAAATCACCGCACAAGCCCTATCGGCAAATCAGTTAAAAGCAGCTTTAGATCAAAATAATAAAGTTGATATACAGATTAACTTTGAAACAGATAAAGCAACACTATTAGCAAACTCAGATGAACAAATCACCCAAATACTGAACTTATTAAAAAGTGATGATGCGCTAAAACTTGAAATTAATGGCTATACCGATAACTCAGGCGAGTCCGCACATAATTTAAAACTCTCTCAAGCAAGAGCACAAACTGTTGTCAAAGCATTGACCGATGCAGGGATTGATCCATCTCGTTTAAAGGCGCAAGGCTTTGGCGATACCAAACCGGTTTCAAGTAACGAGAGTGAAGAAGGTAAAGCAAAAAACAGAAGAGTCGAATTAGTAAAATTATAATGCTCTAACAAATTAGGGGCTGCTGGCATTTTCAGCTATGCCTTATGTTATAGGCTCAAACAACAGCCCCTAAGCAGAACCTTTCGGTTGTTAATTTTTTTCTAATTGAATCGCATGGAACTGTAAATGATCATCGATAAAACTTTGAATGAAGTAATAGCCGTGATCATAGCCTTGGTGTTGACGTAAAGTCAGGTGTTGCCCTGCATCCAGACAAGCTTGCTTAAACTTTTCAGGGTTCAATTGCGCATAGAACTGATCATCCAAACCTTGATCAATTAAAATTTCATCAAATACACTGCCCTTTTGCTGAACCAAAGCCGTCGCATCATGTGCGAGCCATTGTTGTTGATCAGGACCCAAATATTGGGTGAATGCCTTTTCACCCCAAGGACAAATACTTGGTGCACAAATTGGCGCAAACGCCGAAACCGATTTAAATTGCTCTGGGTATTTAAAGGCCAAGGTTAGAGCGCCATGTCCACCCATTGAATGCCCGAAAATACCGATTTGGTTTTCGATCACAGGCAATTCTTGCAAGACATGTGCATACAGTTCATCTACTAGATAGGACTCCATCTGATAATGCGCAGCCCAAGGCTGTTGCGTTGCATTGAGATAAAAGCCAGCACCCTGACCAATATCCCAGTGATCACCTTGAGCCACATCATCTCCACGTGGAGAAGTATCAGGCGTAATCAAAATCAGACTTAATCGAGCAGCCATTCGTTGCGCATGTGCTTTGATGGCAAAGGTTTCTTCAGTACAGGTCAGCCCTGCAAGATAAAACAAAGCTGAACAAGGCTTCCCCGCTAAAGCAGCAGGAGGCATATATACACCCACCTTACTGCTTCCCTTTAAATGTTGAGATTCCAGCTGATAAATACGTTGCTCACCCTCAAAACAGCGGTTTTTTTGCAGTAGCTGCATGTTCATCATCCTGTGTTTTGGTTATATCTGTCGAAGCGATATTCTGAGTTGGAAATAAATAGGGCTCAAGCTGTGGCAGCATCAGTTCCATATTGCGTCCAATCGCCCACTGGGGTTCAGAAGGTTCTACGCCCTGTGCAATTTCCCATTTAGTCACGGTTTGTTTGGCTTGCTCAAATGCAGTTTTCATTGAATATTGTTCGCGCATCGCCAAATCAAAGAACGCTCGACCAAAATAAGTATAATCCGCTTCATTATTACAGCCAAACGAGGTTTTATCTGCGGCAGACGCCGTAATAATTAAAGTATCGGGTGACTGTAATGCAGGAATAAAACTACCTGAATAACAGGCTGAAATCACGATCACACGCCAGCGAATCCCCGATTTATCCAATGTTTCTCTTAACCATTTAGGATCAACTTGGTCTAAATTTAAGGGTGCATTTTCAATTTCAAAATGATTACGCTCACCATGCGAGGTCATATACAGAAACAAGACATCACTATCCCGATTCATCTGCTGACCAATACGGCGTAAAGCCAATTCCATACTGGTTTTAGAGGCAATCGGGACCTCTAAACGTGTCGCAGGATTATTAATCAGCATAATCGAGCGCCCAAAGGTTCCAAAACGCGTATCGAACTGTTCTCTTATTCGCTCAATTTCAGATTTAAACACATCCACATAGCTATCACCGGCCACCCCCATAAAATACCAATGGCTTTTGGCGATATCACCATATTGAATTTGATCCAGCGCTTTATCTAACAAATGACTTTGTGCATAAAAAGCATCTTCAGCGAAGCTTGGTGGGGTTTCTTCCACTTTCCAAATCGGCTGATCTTTCACTGAAAGCTGCCAAACCACCATAGTGGCAATGGTTGCGACAAAAACCAAGGCACGTTCCCACCACGGCCAATTCAAGGCACGTGAAAAAACCCAGATCACAGCCAAACTTTGCCAAACAAACAGTCCAACAAATAAGGGGGGCAGGAAGCCGTTATAAATACTGTCAGGAATAAAATTGAGATAGCCGTTCGAGCCCAAATACTGAATGATGCATTGCAACAGTAGAATATTGGTATCCAGCACCAACCATAACAAGGCAGGTACCAGCATCAGACGTGGCTGGTTCATGCGTTGCGAAAGGAATATACCAACAATGAGAGCAATGAAAGGCCAAAGTGCATAACCAATTAGACCTTGGGAGTTAAACTCTCCCACTTGGCCTGCGACTAACCAGCTATATAAAGAGTTGGTACATCCTCCGAGAATTCCCCAAATAATCAGTTGGGTAATCGAGGGATGAACGATCTGTAAGGAACGACGAGACCCGAGGAACAACCACATTCCAGCAATTTGGTTACTTTTAAAATCATGCCAAATATTAATAGAGGGTTTAAGGTCTATCATAAAATTCTTCGGGAGTTTCTCTTTTCAAGCCTAAACTGAAAATATGCCATTCTAATCATTGAATGGACAGTACTTTTCCTAAAAAACGCGATGCGCGACTGTAGTGTAAGCTCGACAAGAATTTTTTAGCAATCATGCTTTTGCACTATATCACAAATCTTTACCGAGCATTGACGCAAGCCAAACAATCATTCAATTCTGATTCAAATTTGACCTTTTGGAAAATAGGCATCAAAACGGCAGGCATCACCGAGCCATTGATGATCAGGGGCTTGATCTGCCAGATAAACTGCGTGACGTGGACGCTTCACAATAACACGTTTGGCAATCTGTTGAGCCAAATGCAGTAGCTGATCACCTAAATCCATCTCGCCATCTTCAGGCAACAACATATGCAACAATTGCATTTGTTTTTTGACTTGTGCCTGTTTTTTGACTGCTTGTTGATTCTGATCACGCTGTGGGAACATTGGATCTAAATACACCACATCCACCTGCTCGCCTTGCTGACCTAATTGCTGTAAATAGGTATTGGAATCTGCATAAATTAGCTCAATTCGCTGCATAGAGCTTTGCAAAAATGGATCTTGCTCAGCGTTGGCTTTGCTATATTCCAATAGCATAAACAGAATCGGATGGCGCTCAACTAAACGAACATTCGCCCCCAGATGGGCCATCAATAAACTGTCATGCCCTAAACCTGCGGTGGCATCAATTAAGGTTGGCTTTTCACCCAACTGACAGGCTCTGGCAATCATTTCTGATTTCAGGCTGGCTCTTTTCAGACGAGGAATTTCAGCACGCCAATCAGGCTGCATTTTCATGCCATTGGCAGCGAGACTGAGCCCATCCTCATCCAAAATCAATGCCATGTCAGGATTCAAACGTAAAAAACGTGCATTAATTTTTTCAACCACCTGCCCGTTGAGCTGCACATTTAGTTCAGCCAAACGAGTTTGCAGTTGTTGAAACGGTTGTTCATATTCCGCTGGATACCAACATCGCATTTGCATTACCAATGCACCCAACCTGTCCACCATGTTGCAAGAATAAACAAGCCAAAGATAATGCGATAGTACGCAAATGCGGTGAAGTCATGTTTAGAGACATAGCGAATCAAAGCGCGAATCACCACCAAAGCCGAAACAAAGGCAACAATGATTCCTACGCCTAGCACAGCCATATCATTGCTATGCAACTCATGACGCATCTTGTACATATCTAGTAAGCCTGCACCCATCAGCACTGGAATCCCTAAAAAGAAGGAAAACTCTGCCGCAGCTTTACGTGATACGCCTAAGAATAATGAGCCAATAATGGTCGAGCCTGAACGAGACGTTCCTGGAATCAAAGCCAGACACTGAATCAAACCAATTAAAGTCGCTTGTTTAAAACTCAGATCATCCACTTCTTGAGTGACGATCTGATGTGGACGGCGTTCCGCCCATAAAATAATAAAACCACCGACAATCAAGGCGATCGCAACGGTAATCGCATTAAATAAATAAGCTTTAACCACATCGCCGAAGGTCAAACCAATAATCACAATTGGAATTGAGGCAATGATCAGATTCAGGCTTAAACGGCGGCCTTGCTCTTGCCCTGTTAATGCACCAATCAGTGCACCCCACAATTTACCCCAATATTCATAGATCACGGCCGCAATTGCACCAATCTGTACAGCCACCGCAAACATATCCCTTTTTTCAACAGTCCAGAAATCCAACAGCTGACCTGTTAAAATCAAATGTCCTGTACTTGAAATCGGTAGAAATTCGGTAATCCCTTCCACCAACCCCATAATTGCTGCTTTAAATAGCAATAAAAGATCCATAATTAACCTTAGTTCGCTTTACCTTGTTCGGGAATTTTTTTCCAAGCATCATCACGTAAATACACAGGCAGCGCATATTCAGCATCGACCCATTTTTGTTGTGCCGCATACACGCGTGCAATCGTTGCAATGTCCTGCGCCGTTGCCTTAATGTTGACATTTGACGTGTGCTGATTGGAAGCCGCTTCTGAGTCTATGTCAGTTGGCTTAATTAATTCTGAACCCGAACCGATCGCTGTAAATTGACAATACGCTGTGGCCTGCTCATAACTTAACAATTTCTCATCATCAATGGCCTGCATCATGCCCTGCTCATCTAGACTAAAATTGGCAATATAGACTTCTTGCATACGCGCATCGAGAACAGCTGTCACCTGCTCTAAACCATTGAGACGATAAGCCGCCTGCGCCAAAGCCTGTAAACTTGAAACAGGAATAACAGGTAAATCTTGCGACCACGCTAAGGCCTGTGCTACCGCCGCATTGATGCGTACACCACTGAATGATCCTGGACCACGACTAAATGCGATCGCAGTTAAGTCAGCCAATTGCGTATCCGTTTGCAACAGGGCTTGTTCCGTTAAAGGTAAAATGGTTTGAGTTTGTGCCTTGGTTCGCTCATCCAATTGAAAATAGAGTTCTTGAGTATCATCAATTAATGAAACAGAACACTGCTCATTTGCAGTTTCCAATGCAAGCAACTTCATGCAAAAACCTTAGAGAAAAAGAGATAAAAAACGTCGAGTATCATACTCCACTCAAACGCGATAGGCGAGTTATTGTCTTTTTATCACCATAAAAAAGCCAAGCATAAACTTGGCTGATTACACTGAAATGATTAAAACTGGAACGGCGCTAAATCTAAGAAATTTTTATAATGTTCGGCATAATGCAAGGCACTTAAACGCAATCGGGCAGCGCCCTGCTCATCCAGCGTTTTCACTACTTTACCCGGTGATCCCATCACGACTGAATTATCAGGAATCACTTTCCCTTCAGGAATCAGTGCATTGGCTCCAATAATACAATTCTTGCCAATCACTGCATTGTTAAGGATTACAGCATTCATGCCAATTAAGGAATTATCACCAATCGTACAACCGTGCAGCATCACCTTATGCCCAATCGTGACATATTCCCCCACATTCAATTCGATGCCTGCATCAGTATGTAATACTGCATTTTCCTGAATATTGGAAAAATTGCCAATTCTTATCACACAATTATCGGCACGAACCACAGCGCCAAACCAAATACTCACCTGACGACCCAATTCTGCTTGACCAATTACTGTTGCTGTTGGAGCAACCCAGCCATCCCAAGGTTCATGTAACGCTTTTGGGCTCAATCCCTGATAGGTATACATCATGATTAATAACTCTTAAAAAAATTAGAATTTAGATAACCCAAAATGAGGTGGATTCACCAAGAACGGCCAATTTTTTTGATAACCTAAACCATACTGAAATAAGGAAATTAACATGCGAGCCGTAAGTCCCCACACAATTTCACTTTCCACCTGCATACTTGGAAAATACAGCGATTGCCTAGCCAAACGGACTTCATAAGGCAAAGGTGGAGCATCCATCAACTCTTGTAATGGTGCAAAGAAAATTCGATCAATTTCTGTAGGTTGAGCGATTAAATCGACCTGAGCAGGGATTAATCCCACAATGGGTTTAACCGAGAGACCACTGCGTGCACGCTGAATCGGTAAATCACCCAGAAGTTTAACATCAAATGGATTTAGGGCTGTTTCTTCCTGTGCCTCACGTAAGGCAACCACGATATTACTGGTATCGCTTGGATCACGTTTTCCACCGGGAAAAGACACCTCTCCCGCATGTTGAGACAACTGCATAGAACGGCGGGTCAGTAAGACTTTCGGTTGAATTTCTTGGGTAATTGCAATCAAAACCGCAGCATCCGCCTGCTGGATTCGTTTGGAAAAACGCAACCGTTGTTGTAAAAGTTGTATTAACGATGGTTCTTCCATATGACTCATCTCTTTTTCTCTTTTTCCTTATTCAGCATCATAGCCGAAATTTTAACTGCAATCATAGATCATGATGCCAAGTCATCAAAATTCAGTTATGCTGAGCTATCTCTACGGTTGATGATAATTATGAGCTTTTGCGTTGCGTGTGGACATCAAACTGAAGCAAAAATTCCACTCGGTGATCATAAAACACGACTTGTCTGCACTCATTGTGGCAACATTCACTACGAAAACCCCAAAGTGATTTGTGGTGCATTGGCCCTATGGGATGACAAGGTGCTGTTATGTCGCCGCGCAATTGAGCCACGCTATGGTCTGTGGACCTTACCTGCTGGTTATATGGAGCTCTTTGAAACCATGGAGCAAGGTGCGGCACGTGAAACCCGTGAGGAAGCCGAGGCCGAAGTAGAAATCGAACAGCTGTATTGTATGTACAATATTCCACGTATTGGCCAAATCTATGTCCTATTCAAAGCGCATTTAAAACAAGGCTTATTTGGTGCGGGTGAAGAAAGTATCGAATGCCGTTTGTTTGAAGAACATGAAATTCCTTGGACCGAATTGGCTTTTCCGAGTGTAGAACAAACACTTCGACATTATTTTGCGGATCGTAAAATAGGGACTTTTCCAACCCATTTAGAAACGCTAGGAACACGACTCGACCATACGGGTTAAAATAAAAAAAGACCGCCATTGCGGTCTTTTTTATTGATATATACTAAGATTTCACTTTAATTGCATTACATGCTGGTATTCTTTGGTCTGCAATACGGATACTTGCAGTTCCTTGATAACCTTTTGCAAAAGCACGCTCTTGAGCCGTTGGTTCAACCAACTTGCTCTTATCTGTTCCTTCTTTATCGTAAGCATTGATATAAGCGGTCAGATATAAAGCAGAATTATTCAACCAAGAAACCGTATTATTTGAGAAGTTGGTTAAGTTAATTCCTGTGGCTTGGCCATTTAATAAGTTATGCACATTAATTTTCGCACCACTAATATTATTTTGACCATTTAAGGAGGTAAAGTTCAAACCGAGTAATACACCTTCGATAGCACCAAATTTTGGATTTGCTAAAATCATACGCACGGTAATTGATTTATCATTCGCCGAATAAAGTGCCCCACCTGTCGTACCCACTCGATATTGTGTTACACCATACTCATCAATAAATGTACCATCAGCTTGTGGTTCTGCTTTAGCACAGCTCCCTGACATATCTGTTGCGGTTGCATCCTTTTTAATATCAGTGCGAATATCACCGTGTTCATCAATCACGATCCCTAAATCAACTGATGGAAGGGTGGTCTCTTGAAATTTAAAAGTCAGAGTTGCATATAATGGGAATGCATAACGCTGTCCCGATCTAACATTCTCTTCTGTAGTAAAGACATCTTTTGGTAAATAACTAGCTGGGTTGACCTTAAATACATCCGTCACCCCTTTATAGTTTACACCAGCAAGGCTCTGCTGCCATAAACCCAAATCTTTTGCATTGTTAAATGGATCCGTCGATTTTAATTTCATCAACTGTCGATAGACAGCCTCAGTACTGGCGATGTTGGTTCCATTAATCAACTTACCCTGTGTCATTAACACATCTTCGCTTGCATTATTGTTTAATGTAAAACGTAGTGGCTGATTCGAGTTAATCTCTTGATTAACCAAGTTAAACCATTCTTTTTGGGCATTGACTTGTAGCTTTTCTGGTTTCGTTGTTCCTAGCAATACAATAGGCGGAGATACGACACCATTGGTAATAATCGGGCTTCCTCGCCACTGTTGACCAAAACCAATCGTATAACCCTGACGATCTGTTAATAATTCAAACCGCCCCATCGAGTGCCGTAAACTAGCCCCTTTATCTTCACCGATATTGAGACAGTCCTTATAAAGTTCTCTATTACATCCAAAGAGGCCATCAGGAAATATACCACTGCCCTCGTTAGGAACTGCCACAACTGTACCATTGCTACCGGCTTTAAAAAGAGGGAGTTCAGCATACAATACCCCCACATTACTTAGATTCAGTAATTGTGTGACAACGGCAAAAGCCTGCTCATCATTGATTTTGCTTACATCCAACCATGGCTTTAAAATTTCAGCATATGCGCCACTACTTAGTTCGGTCACACCAATATCACGACTGATAGCAGCAAGCGCATTTTTCTTTTCCGTGCTGAACTCAATTGGTTGTACATCACCAATGACATTCATATCATTTGCAACACTCTGGCTCTGAAAAATTTTAGCCAAAGCCATGGCAACTCTGATCGTATCATCACTGACACTTAAGCTAGCAGGTGTCTGTCCCGTTAAGCCTGTCGCTAAATCAAGAATTCTGATTCGCGCAGGTACTGCTGCTACTTTCGTTTTTGTAATGTTATCTAATTGAACTGTACCTAAACTAATTTTTCTTGGACTTTCAGCACCTTGAAGATAAAAAGTTACAGTATCACCTAACTTACACGCACCTGTAACGATATTACCGTCTAGTTTTGTAGCAAAGTGATTGACCTTATCACTGCTACAATCAAAATTTAAACCCGCTACTGGGTAATCTAGAACAAACTGTAAACAATCCGTCGCAGTAATATCACAACTGGTATTTGAAGTTACCCCTGTTACACCTTTATTGGGGTCTTCATTGATTTTGGCACTTTCACCACCGCAACCATGTAAAAAAATAGCCAACGTTGAAAGTGCAAATGGCAATAATATTTTTTTGTTCATCATTGGTTAATCCTATCCATGATTACTGTAAAACAGAAATTTTTATCTGTCCTTGATTAGAAAGTTCTTGTTCAGAAACATCGACCGCCGATGCTAGTGGCGTCATCATCATGTAATGCGCACCTACTGGTACTTTTATCACACCTTGGATACCCGAATGTTGTAACACTGTCGCAGCAGTTTTACTATTTTTAAATCCACTTACACCCTCTTCAATACACCCTTTTTCGTCCAAAAATACAACTAAAGGCCAGTAATAAACAGGTTTTTCATTATTGGAAGAATATGAATCAATTTGCATATACTGAATAGAAGAGTCTAGTTTCACTAGCTCATATTCAAATTTTTCCTTAAGAGGCTTTCTTGGCCATAATCCGATATCTTTTTTAAGTGTCAGAGTTTTGATTGATTTTTTATAACTCTCTAAAAAACAACGATCATTTTCAAAAGCTAATTTTAGATCATCACTCGATAAACGAATATAAGTGCCAGATAACGCAATTGGAGCTGTTGATTGCTGTGATCGATTTAGAATTTTATCTAGAACTGACCGACTTACTCCTTTTTTCCGTTCTATCGTTTCAGTACGCCCAGTGCCATCAGGTATCGTATAAAAGCGTTTTTTTCCATCCAAATTAAATTCTTGATTTTCTAAATATTCATTATTGACATAATCCACACCATCAACCTTATTAAATCCAACTATTGAGGTAGTTTCATTTGAAGAATTAGAAACACTTTTAGTTAATGGTGTTTTTTCAACTGTTGGCTTCTCTATTGTCAAAGGGTTGGAAGAAACTTGAGTCTCACTTAATTTTTTAGTTGGTACTGAAGATTCTTTTCCAGATTCATTATTGACTATCTTCGTCGTTTTAGATGAATCGACTGCTCGTTCAATAACTTTGGGCTCTGGGACTTTTGACTCAATTAAAATCTTTTCAGCTGTATTTTGTTGGCTTTGTTTGGTTTCAAATGATTTAGGGGTTTCTACCGCCCTTTTCTGTTCAAGTGGTACAATTCCTGTTTCTACTGGATTGATCTTAGTAATCGTTGGTTGTGATGCTTTTTCAGCATGAGGTTCCTGTTGCTGCTTACGAGGCTCTGCTTCTTTTTTTCCAATTTTCATAGGCACAACCATTGGACGACCATCTGGACCAATAATCGTATAGAAACCATCCGCATAAACAGTCGAAACACTTGATACCATTAAAAGTAATAATGAAATAGCAAGTGCCGATTGCTGAGTCCTTTTCTTTTGCATTACCATCTTGTTCTGTAGTTAATCCCGAGTAAAGTGACTTTTGTATTTGTTTTGACGTTCAAACCTGCATAAGGGTTTAATAACAGGTTATTCACCCCTGTTTGGTTTGAAAGACTACTGGTATTTGCAGGAATATCGTCACGGCTACGTAAAAAGCCAAGTGATAAATCTAAATCTGTGTCCTGATCAAAACGATAACCGATCCCTAAACCGAACAATTGTGCATTGTTAATCGGCACCATGGTATTCCGTTTATCATCAGGAATTGAACTAGTACGAGGCTCATAGCCCATACGTAATTTCAAGCGATCTGTTGCAGAATACTCAAAGCCAATCCCCCAACGCCAAGAAGACTGAAACTTTAATGGTAAAGATAATGATCGATCGGTTACATCGTTAGATAAAAGCTTAGCAACTTTTAACAAAGAAATTTGGCGATCAAACTCAAATCTAAACTTGTCCCAAGCAGAGAAATCCGTCCAACCTAAATCAAAGTTCATTTGCAAATCAGGGAAGATTTTATATTTAATCCCAGCTTTAAAATGCTGTGGATATTTAAAATCCATTGCTAACAACCCAGATTCTATTGGGGGTGCATAACTTGGAAATCCTAAAATTGCTGCAAGAATCTGACCTGTTGCAGATGAGTTCAACCCAGCAATTAATTGTTGTGGCGCTTCCGCAACATTAATTAAATATTTACCTTTTAACCGCATCTTCGCCTCACTTTGGTACACCATCCCAAAGCTAAAGTCATCCGTAGGTTCCCACAATAAACCCAAGTTATAGCTTGGACTTAAAGACTGTTCTAGTGAAACATCCAGAGATCCGACCTTACTAAAAGGATCCATTCCTTCTTTGGCATTACAAATACCAAAAAGCAGGAGGTCAGTAATAATGTCTCCATTTTGTTTAAATGGTCCACAAACGACTTCATCGACCATACGTAATACCCCAATCAGCTCATTTGGGAAACGTAAATCCGTTTTCATCGCAATGGCTTGATAGGACATCCCAATTGAAGCACCGAGATATAAATTATCATTGACCTGATAACCAAATGAAGGCGATAAATAGGTAATTCGCTCTAGAGCAACCTGCTGCCCCATATAGTTACTTGGATTACCATCTTCTGCACCAAAACCAGCTACAAGTGGTGCATAAATTGCTGTTGCGTAAGTTACTTTTGAGCCAGGTGGTTTATAAGAAATACCAGCAGTGGGCGCAACTAATGGGGAGTTCGGTCCTAAATCTACAATTTTCTTTAAAACAGGCACATAAATACTGGCATATTCAACATCACCACTTACCGTTCCTTTAAAGTCAGTACAAATATTCGAGTCAACTTCAGGCCCATCATTACAAACAATCGGATCATCCGAATAGCCAAAAACATTGTAGCCAGCAGGCGCAGCATAATCTCGTTTAATAGCAAAGTTCGCTAGAATCCCTTGCACATCAGTTTGTAAACCGTCTAGTTTAGCAAGTGCTGCAGGGTTGAAGTGAACTGCACTAATTCCAGGGGGATCCGCGGTAACTGCATTCCCTAATGATAAAGAACGCAAATCTACAGATAGGTCTTGTCCGAGTTGTGCATGGGTAGCACTCGATAGCCCAGCAAAAAAAATCGCTATCGTTAATGGACATAATTTAAGGTGTTTCACCATTATTACATCTCCTTAACGAGCTTTTTTACCAAAACCTATGATATCAAGCGGGAAAGATAAGCCTAGTGATACATCTGGTGCATCTTCCGTTAAACCGATCCCGACAGTACCATTCACAATTGTTTCAGGTGATACACGTACCCCTAAAGCAAATGACAACATAGCACTACTCTGGTCAGCAGATTTATAACTTTCATCATTCTCGAAATAGAATTTCGCCCCAGTATTAAAACTTTGTTGATATGACATGGTCAATGACACGTCATAGTTAAATGAATAGGCAAAACCAAAAGAGAATCCACCGCTGAGACCTGGATCAAAACTTTCTAAAACGCGGCTTCCGCGCAATTGATTGAGTCCAGACTCTTTTAGACCATAACTAGTTGAAACTGATGCAAACAATACGACAGGGTCAATATATTTACGTGTACTTGCTCCAGCACCAACTGAATAATAACCTTTACCTGTTGATAGCTCATCGACCCCTACTTCATATGGGCTATCACCTGTTTTAGTTGATAAGCTACCAAATAGGACCAATGGCAAACGGCCCTGTTTTAACGGAAAAGGTTCCCAACGCGCACCAAAATTAATATCACCTAAACCTGCAGCTGTTTGGTCTTTCAATAACTCTTTTTTCGCCACAAAAGGTAACGAAGCAGATAACGTCAAATTGTCTAATAAACCGTATTGAACCGTAAACGTATTGGTTAAGGTATGGTTAGCATCTTCTTCAACACGTAATCTAGATAATGAGCTATTACTATCATTCAAGGCCAAGTCAAGGCGGCTATCACGATAATAGGTATAGTCCAAATCATAATAAGATGAAAAAATGCCTTTCTTAATTAATGAATACTGGCGCTCATTGGACGTGAATACTTCTTGTAAATTAGTTTCCTGTGTTGCATCAGTTTCTTTTTTTTGTAAAGCACTTGCAGCTTGGTCTGCTTGATTCCCCTCAGCGACCGCACTGGTATCTACAACAGGATTTGCTGGACTTTCAGCTACTGTATTCACTGGTACTTCAGCTACTGATGCCTGATCTGTTCCAGATGCTACAGGCTCAACAGGTGATGCTTGTTCTGCTGCGTAAAGTGTTGATGTGATTGCACTTAAACTTAAGGCCAACACACTCATATTCATCCATGTACGATTCATTTTACTTTGCATCCTATTACATTAATTTTACTGATTTTTCTAAATTTACTTCCGCTTGTAATATAAGCGCATATAAGTCGTTATCGGTTGGTTATACGTTTCTGAATTAGGATCTGCATCCAATACTCGACGCATTGTCGAAGCTTTGTCCGCAAGATGCTCAAATTTTTGCGTTGGAAATTGAATTTCAGCAAGGGCATACCGATTTACAGTTGCATCCTCAACATGACGCATATCCGCATCTTGCAATGCTAATAAGCTCTTTTGGTATTGTTGAGGAATATCAACAATAAATAATGTATTGTTATCCCATATTTCTTTGAAACGAGTTTCATCAAAGCTAATATTACCTAACGCAGGATCAGCGACATAAACTCGCCCATCTTTATATGCTTTATATACAACAAAATGCTTAAAGCCAGCATAAGTAATAGGAACAATCGCTGGTTGCTTTAACGAGATAAGATCTGAAAATTCCCCACGATAGCCTCCACTATTAATCCCTAAAGCGGAAACAAAACGTTTCATATCTAATAAAGAGAAACTACGACGCTCAATAATACGCTGATACTCACCATACTGGAGTAGACCGCTCATTGTTTGCTGTTCAGTTAAACGTAACCCCCCATAACCGTTTAATAACGTTGTTAAGGCAGCCGAACCACAACTATAATCATAAGCCTGACGAACGATCCCCCGAAACTGATCCTCTGTAGCAGGTTTAATCACTACTGCTTCACGGTGGTTGCGAGTAAAGGAAGGATAACGAGAATCCAAGGTTTCTGTATAATATACAGATCCTTCTGGTTTTTTTTCTATTTCAAAGGCTTGCGTTGTAAAGTAATACATCAATGCCGAGCCTAAAGCGATCTCTAACATAAGTCTCTTTTTCTAACAATGGCAGCACTTGCCTTATTCATCTTATTTTTAGTGTCTATGACACTACATCCCTGCAAGATGAAGATACCTTCTTTTATAAAAAAATACATCTTTTTTTTGGTTTTTTTTGACAGAATGTTATTTTTTTTATTATTACACCGACAATTTGACAAATCTTGCCTTTAAGCAAACATTTTTATAACAATTATTTATAATTTTAACTTTTTTACTTCTAAAAATAAAACCGAATAATTTACTTAAAGCCTATGAATAATAGGCATAAAATTACAACACATCAGCAGCATAATTTAAAACACTCAAACAACTCAGGATTATTACTTCCTTCTGCATTATTTACCTTATAGAAACTCTACTTAAAAACAAAAAAAGCGCAAAATGCGCTTTTTTTTGTTTGATAACTGATTAGTGACCAGAAATCGTAATTACTGCGCCAGAACCAGCTGTAGGACCAGTACCGTAAGTAGTTTTTAAACCTTGGATTTCTACATCACCGATTGAACCAGCAGTCGCACTACCTAAATGAACACCTTTAATGTAAATATCTGTACCGTTTGCTGGAGATTGACTTACAATTCTTAAGAACCCGTCATTAGCACCTGCAACACTTTCACCAACTACACTTACATTTGCCTTAACAGTCATGTCATTACTGCCATTATCAGCAACTTTAATGCTGTCTAAACGAATTTCACCCGCCAATGTACTTGCAACAGCTCCTGAAGTTTGCTGACCAATTGTTGATTTATCTTTAATACCTAGATTGGTAATTTCCAAACCACCAGCCATCGTCGTATTCAACATGATCATTGCGCCTTGAGGAGCAGCACCTAATTGGATATTCGCATCCATCGTACCTGTTTTTAATGTTAAACCAGATAAGATTTCATTTGCTGCGCCAGTAGTGCCACGTTGAATATTTGTTGTACCTTGAGTTCCAGAAGCAGCAACTTCGATTTTACCAAGACTAATATTCAAACCAGATACTTTAGCTGCAACATTAAGGAACGCACCGCCAGTTGCTGTAGTACCAGCATCCGTATCAATTTTCAAATCAGCCAAGTTATGAGAAGGCAACAATGCAGCCGTATTTGGTGTAACTGAAACGTTGTTTACAACAATTGCACCAGCAACACCTGTTCCACCAGAACCAATTGTACCTGCTGCGCCGCTGTTGTTCGCATAACCATCAGTATCATGAATTAATAATTTATCGATCGTAACAGAGCTAATACCAAGACCAATATTAATCCCATCTTGACCTGTTGCAGCGCTTAGTGCAGCATCATCCATTGACTGCATAGCCATTGCATTTGCGCTAATCGCCATTGAAGAAACTAAAGCTAGTTTAGTAAACATTTTCATTGAGCACTCTCCCAAGAGCATTTATTTTTTGACTTACACTACTCTAAACTGTCCACGGTCGTTTTATTCTTAAATGACAACTTGAACTTCCAATCCTTGAGTAGTTCGCTTAGCAATTACTAAATTACCTGTTTGTTATTTTATGTTCAACTCCTGTTAACTGCTTTTTATCCACAAACCGACAAACGGCATATAAAACAATCGACAATAATTTTTTTAAAAAATTGTGACAACAACATGTAATTATTCATGATTTTTATTATATTTTTTTGAACACCAAATCTAAACTTAAATCTGTTAACCATTTATCATCGTCAAAAATCAGATAAGAAGTGTTAACAAAAGTGCTTTATTCATTCTAATCTGATAAATACATCATTTATTTGATCTAAGCAATCTTCGAGCAAAAGCATCCGTTTTTTCATCAAACAGTAGGATAAACATCAGTTTGATATTTTTGGATGTAGTACAATTTCTCTCTTCAAATGTATAGCCAGTATTTCCGTTTTATGTCTTATTTTCAGCAAAAGCTTAACACGCAACTCACTTCTGCATTTGAGCTTCTGTCCCGACTGTTTGATTTGACTGGCTTAGTTTATTTGCATGACCAAGGTGCACCTGTTATTGCATTTTTACCCAAAGAGTTTCTAATTTTTCAGCAATCTAAGCTTCAACAATTTCAACAAATACAATTCAATCAATATCAAATCAAATCAGAAGTACGCTCTCTCCTCGACTTCTCTCAGTTTGATGGCACCTCCTCTTCTGATCATCCTGATGGATTTTATGGTGGATATATTGGCTTCTTTAGTTATGACTATAGTGCAGATCAATTTACAACAATTGATGCATGCCCACAGCCAAGTTTTTTCTTGGGTCAATACACCAGCTTTTTAAAGTTTCAGCAAGGTGAATGGTACTTTTATAGTGATGAAGCTCAGGCCGAAAGTATCTATCAACACATTTCCGATTTGATCAATACACCAAAACAACTCAATGCACTATCTTTAAATCAGCAATGCCACCCTCGTTGGACGAAACAGCAGTACTTCACTGCATTCAACCAAGTTCAGGAGTACATCAAAGCGGGTGATTGTTATCAAATTAACTTGACTCAAGAATTTACAGCGCATGTACAAGGTTCATTATTAAGCCGCGCCAATGATTTATGGGAACTCACCCAAGCACCTTATGCTGGTTATCTCAAAATCAATGATTTTGAATTGCTCAGTTGCTCTCCTGAACTGTTTATTGAATTCAAGCACAACCGAGAAATTAAAACACGTCCAATCAAAGGCACCATGCCACGTTTTAACGATCCACAACAAGATCAGATCTCAAAGGATAAACTCAGCCACTCTGAAAAAGATCAGGCTGAGAATGTCATGATTGTCGATTTGCTCCGCAATGACTTGAGTGTCTATGCTGAAACAGGCTCTGTTGAAACAACCAAATTATTTGAAATTGAAAGCTTTAATCAAGTCCATCATATGGTCAGCGAAATTACGGCAACTTTAAAAGCAGACATCAATCCAATGCAAATGCTACTGTCTGCCCTGCCTGGCGGTTCAATCACAGGTGCACCAAAGATTCGTGCTATGCAAATCATTGAAGAATTAGAAGGTGCACCGCGTGGCGCTTATTGTGGCAGCTTAGGTTATTTTAATTTCGATGGTACAGGTTGCTGGAATATCTTGATTCGTAGTATTCAAAAATATCAGGATCAATTATCGATGTGGGCGGGTGGCGGCATCACCATTGCCTCTGATGCAGAAGCAGAATATCAAGAATGCTTTGATAAAATTTCTGCCATGCTTGATTTACTCAATACATGGCAGACTTCTGAACAATAAGCGTCAATACAAATTTATAAAATTTGCGTTTTAAGCGTATCGACTAAACGCTGGTTTTGTTCATCTGTACCAATCGTGATACGCAAGAATTGATTAATACGCGGCTTATTGAAATAACGCACAATAATCCCCTGTTCACGCAATTGTTGAGACAACTGGGCAGCATCATGTTGCGGATGTGTGGCAAAGATAAAATTGGCTTTCGAAGGCAATACCTCAAAGCCTAAAGCTATGAGATCACTCACTAATTTTTCTCGACTCTCAATCACTTTGGCACATTGCGCTTCAAAATAAGCTTGATCTTCGAATGATGCCACGGCTGCTGCTATTGCAAAACGATCAATTGGATAGGAGTTAAAACTATTTTTTACGGCTTCAAGTCCCGCAATCAAATGTGCTTGTGCAATGGCAAAACCAACGCGTAAGCCTGCCAATGAACGTGACTTAGAGGTCGTTTGGCAAACCACTAAATTTTCATAGCGATTAACCAATTGCACTGCTGACTCAGCACCAAAATCAACATAGGCTTCATCAATTACGACCACGCGATCTGGATTTGCCTTGAGTACCTGCTCAATCTTATCTAAACCGAGCGCGATACTGGTTGGCGCATTTGGATTGGTGATGATAATACCGCCATTTTCCTGTTCATAATCCGATACATCTATTTCGAATTTTTCATTCAAAGGAATCTGTTTGGTTTGTGTTGCAAAAAACTGGCTATAAACAGGATAAAAACTATAGGTAATATCTGGATAGAGAATCGGTTGTTTCTGGATAAAAAAAGCTTTGAAGATATGTGCCAATACTTCATCCGACCCATTACCGACAAAGACTTGTGCCACATCAACATGCTGCTGCTTGGCAATCGCCTGTTTTAACACCGTCGCGTCTGGGTCAGGGTATAGACGTAAGGCATCAGCATGATCTGCTAAAACAGCTTGCACTGCTTCTACCACTTTTGGTGATGGCGGATATGGGTTTTCATTGGTATTGAGTTTGAGTAAGTTTTGAATTTTAGGCTGCTCACCGGGTACATACGGCTCTAATTCACGAACCTCGGGGCTCCAAAAACGCATTTGTTCTGCTGTAAACGTCATTATTCTACTCTCATGTATCCTAAAAAAGGGGCTAACCAGCCCCTATCAATCTTTGAATCGGTTATTGGTAACGATAACGGGCTGAGCGCGCATGGGCATCAAGATTTTCTTGCACTGCCAGAACATCGGCTGCTTTTGCCAAGCTTTTCACCCCCTCTTCAGAGCACATAATTAAGCTAGAGCGTTTCTGAAAATCATAAACACCGAGCGGTGAAGAAAAACGTGCCGTACCCGATGTCGGCAAGACATGGTTTGGACCAGCACAATAATCACCAATGGCTTCTGGGGTATAACGTCCCATAAAGATTGCACCCGCATGACGAATCTCCTGACTCATCAATTCAGCATCATCAAGACAAAGTTCTAAATGCTCAGGTGCGACCTGATTAATCAATTCAACTGCTTCTGCACGATCTTTTACCAACACCAATGCACCACGATTTTGAATCGAAGTTTTGGCAATTTCTGCTTTTGGTAATTCAGTTAAATGCTTTTCAATCGCGGCTTCAACTGCATTTAACAGCGTTTCATCTGGAGTAATGAAAATCGCTTGTGCAACCGTATCGTGCTCAGCTTGAGACAATACGTCCATGGCTAACCATTCAGCATTATTTTCACCTTCGGCATAGACCAAAATTTCCGAAGGCCCTGCAATCATATCGATACCAACTTGACCAAAGACCGCACGTTTTGCGGCTGCTACAAATCGATTGCCTGGTCCGGTAATTTTGTCTACTGCTGGAATGGTTTGTGTTCCATAAGCCAATGCTGCAACGGCCTGTGCACCACCAATGGTAAACACTCGGCTCACCCCAGCTAAATAGGCAGCTGCTAATACCAATGGATTCAACTCACCATTTGGTGCCGGAACCACCATAATAATTTCAGGAACCCCTGCAACATGTGCAGGCAAAGCATTCATAAGTACCGATGATGGATAAGAGGCTAATCCGCCAGGCACATAAATCCCTACACGATCCAAAGGTGTGACTTTTTGACCTAAGGTATTACCCAACTCATCGATATAGGTCCAACCTTCCTGCTTTTGTGCTTGATGGAACGAACGAATGCGTTTTGCAGCAAGCTCTAATGCTTCACGGATTTCAACACTTAAACCATCAAATGCGGTTTTGAGCTGTGCTTGAGTCAGTTCTAAATCAGAGAATTGATGCGCTGGATGTCGATCGAACTGTTGCGTTAATTTAAGCACATGATCATCACCATGCTGACGTACATCAGCAATAATTTGATCTACAGTTTGAATTAATTGAGGATCATTAACCGTTTCAAATGCTAAAAGTTCAGCAAATGTCTGTTTAAAATTTTGATCCTGAGTCGATAAACGTCGCATCAATTTACCCACAAGGCGAATAAGAGAGCACTAAGTTTACTCTTTTTCAGTGTGCTTGTGGGCACAATATAGGCTAAAAAAATCAATCAGAAAGAGAAGGTTCTTCGATCAATCCACAATCTCTACTTTTATCTTTTTAATCAAAACATTTAGCTATCAAAAACAAAAGTTAAATTTTTTTTATTCCATTTGTCACAAAACAAAAGGCTGAGTCGTCAAATGAATACCTACGTTGATTTTAATCAGGAACACTATAATGACGACACTCAATATTCATCCTAAAAAACACTTACCAGAGTCAATTCATCACCTCTATCAAGTCCATCAAAATATTCTTGATTCAGCTTTGATAGATCGCTCGCTTTATCATCTTGTTCTATTACGCGCCTCACAAATCAATGGCTGTGCTTTTTGTGTGAAGATGCATATTGCTGAAGCTTTGGCAGATGGTGAAATACAATCACGTTTGGACCGTTTGGTTGTATGGCGACATTGCAATGATTATACGGATCAGGAAAAAGCTGCCTTTGCTTGGGTTGAAGCACTCACGACTTTACACCCGCTCACTGATTATGAGCCGTTACGTATAACACTATTAAAATATTTCAGTGAGCCACAAATTTCAGCTTTAACTTTACTGATTGGCATGATTAATTTGTGGAATCGAATTGCAATTTCACAGCATTAACATCCATGAAAGCATCAGGCATGATTAGCCAACAAGATTTAACTATTTTTGAGACAAGCCGAACATTCCTGTTCGGTCTTGCTTATCGACTATTAGGGACAACAAGTGATGCTGAAGACGTCTTACAGGATATTTTTATAAAATGGCAACAGCAACCTAAGCAAGATATTCTCAATCCTCAAGCTTGGCTGACCTCTGTATGCACACGCCATTGCATTGATCTACTCCGTGCTCACCACAGGTCTAGAACTGAATATACGGGAACATGGTTACCTGAACCCTATCATCATACAGAAACATTCTCGGTCGAATCCGACTATACCCTCTCCACAGCTTTCCTTTTGATTCTTGAAAAACTTTCAGTTAAAGAGCGTGCGGCATATTTACTACATGACATCTTTAATCTTGACTATGTTGAAATTTCGGAAATCCTTCGGGAACAACAAAGTAATTGTCGACAATTGGTGGCCCGCAGCAGAAAACGTATTGCAGATGAACCGAATGTTCTCTCGAATCATCCGACTCAGCAGCAAATCAACTTACTCAATGCCTTCAAGGTCGCCATTCATTCACATGACCTGAATCAACTCACACAGTTACTTAGTGACGATATCCAATTTGCAGCGGATGGCGGTGGTAAAGTCTCAGCTATTCGACAGCCTTTCATTGGCCAACCACCTATATTACGTTTCTTTGAACGCTTGCTTTTTCAAGCGTGGACAGAGCTCTCTTGGGAAATGGGCCATATCAATGGCAGTGTCGGTTTTAAACTCTATGACTCAGACCATTGTTGTGTCATGGTACTTACTTTTGCTTTCAATGATCAGCAACAACTGCAAAGCATTTATTCTTTACGTAATCCAGATAAACTCAAATAAAAAGGCCAACCGAAGCTGACCTTTTTATTCAATTCAATCTAAAACTTAGTTTTGACGTGCTTTAATGGCTTGTTCGAGTTGCGTCAAAATCGGATTTAACACCGCTTGCTTACGCTTAAAGCTTGCCTTATTGACGATTAAGCGTGAAGAAACTTTGCAAATTTCTTCTAATGGCTCTAAGCCATTAGCACGTAAAGTATTACCTGTATCGACCACGTCGACAATGTAATCACCCAAGCCAACCAAAGGTGCAAGTTCCATTGATCCGTATAGCTTAATGACATCCACCTGCTCACCAAGGCTTGCATAGTATTGACGAGTCAAATTGACGTATTTAGTCGCGATCTTTAAACGGCCTTTTGGTCGTTCCATGCCGACTTTACCCGCCGTCATCAACTTACAATTGGCAATTTTTAGGTCAAGCAACTCATAAACATGTTGCGCACCATGTTCCATCAATACATCTTTACCCGCTACACCAAAGTCTGCTGCACCATTCTCAACATAAGTCGGAACATCAGACGCCCGTAGAATCAAAATACGAACTTTTTTGTGCGTAGTTGGAAAAATCAATTTGCGTGATTTATCTGGATCTTCAAGTAAATTAATACCCGCCTTTTCAAGCAACGGTAATGTTTCCTTTAAGATACGACCTTTACTGAGTGCTAAAGTTAAACCATGATCAAAATTGCCCATTACGTCAAAATTTGGATCATCGTTTCTTAAGTCATTCATCCTTTTACTCGCTTAATCTGAGCACCTAAACTTTGCAATTTTTCTTCTACATGTTCGTAGCCACGATCGATATGGTAGATACGATCAACCAGTGTTTCACCTTCAGCAACCAAAGCAGCTAAAACAAGTGAGAATGAAGCACGTAGATCGGTTGCCATTACAGGTGCAGCCTGAAGTGTTTCCACACCTGTTACCACCGCATCATGTCCCTCCACTTGGATATTCGCACCCATACGTGAAAGCTCTGGTACATGCATAAAACGGTTTTCGAAAATGGTTTCAGAAATCGTTGCAAAACCACGACCAATCACATTGACAGCCATAATTTGTGCTTGCATGTCTGTTGGAAATTCTGGATGTGGCAGTGTTCTAAAGCTCACAGCTTTAGGACGTTTGCCCTGCATATCCAACTCAATCCAATCATCACCACGCGTGACTTCCGCACCCATTTCTTCGAACTTATCCAATACTGCTTCTAATAATGAAGGATCAGTATGGGTAGTCTTCACTCGTCCACCAGTAATGGCAGCGGCAGCTAAATATGAACCTGTTTCAATACGGTCTGCAACTACGGCATATTCACAACCATGCAAACTTTCAACACCCGTAACAACTAAAGTATCTGTATCTAAACCTTCAATTTTAGCGCCCATCTTAATCAACATTTGCGCAAGATCGGTGATTTCTGGTTCACGAGCAGCATTACGAATCGTGGTCACACCTTCAGCAAGTGCAGCAGCCATCAAGATATTCTCGGTACCACCAACGGTCACCATATCAAAAACAACTTCACCGCCTTTCAAACGACCATCAACTGAAGCATGGACATAGCCATTTTCAACTTCAATCTGCGCACCTAAAGCTTCTAAAGCTTTTAAGTGTTGATCGACTGGACGTGAGCCAATCGCACAGCCGCCTGGTAATGATACTTTTGCATTACCATAGCGTGCTAACAAAGGACCGAGCACCAAAATAGATGCACGCATGGTGCGTACAAGTTCATATGGTGCAAACTGGTTATCTAATGTTGATGCGTCAGCACAAACCGTTTCACCTTCATAGCTCATGGTCACACCAAGACCAGCAATCAACTTAACCAATGTGTTTACATCTTTTAGATTAGGTACATTGGTTAGCTTAATCGGAGAGTCAGCAAGGATCATTGCTGCAAGTAAAGGTAAAGCAGCATTTTTAGCACCAGAAATGCGTACTTCACCTTCGAGCTTAACACCGCCCGTAATTAAAAATTTATCCATTAATATTTAAGCTCCGAAAAGGCTTGCTTTGCGCCATTCGTCTTTTGTCATTGCGCGAATCGTAACAGCGTGAACTGCGCCACTCGCAATATAAGAATTTAGAGGTGCATAAACGGCTTGTTGACGAGCAACGGTACGCTTACCTTCAAACTGATCATCCACAATACGAAGGTCAAATTTCCCAGCTTGACCGCTCACTGCTACTTCTGCTTCAGGGAAAGCTTCTTTTAAAATTTGCGTGAGCTGCTCACTATTCATTACAAGGCCTCTTATACAACCATTGGTGTAAAACCAGCTATTTTACTATAACTTTTTCACATAATTCAGTAAGCAGTTTCTTTTTTTATCAATAAAAAAAGAGGCTTCACAAAAAGCCTCTTATACAAAATAAAAAATTAACTCAAAAGTGCCAGTTCATGCTGATACGAACATTGAATTTTTCGATGTTTTGCTAGCTGGCGTTTTAATTTGTCTGTCAGTTTTCGAATTGAAGTATACATATCATCGGCTGTCGCCTGTGCAAACAGTTCTACCCCCGGCAAACGTATAATCGCTTCAGCGATATGATTTGCACTACCTTTGTGTGAACGTTTGTCAATTTGATGATCTTTAGCCAGCTTGATTTGCATACTATTGACCTGATCTAGATGCTTGGTCATTTGACTAAACTTTTCTTTTATATTTTCTTCAATGGCTGGTGTAATGGTTAAATGGTGCCCACGAATCGTTATTTGCATAATTCTATCCCTCACCTTTTTCTCAGGATACAAGAAAATCGCTTCAGCAAATTTAATGCACATTATCAGTGGTTCAATATCCATTAAATCATTTCAGCGATTCCTCTAGTGATCATTAAAAAAATTCATTATTCCGTAATAATGAACCCCTAGAATAGTCACACCTTGAAATTTAGATCAAGACTTTTCTTTCAGAAGATGAGGCAATATGTAACGATTCACGATATTTTGCTACCGTGCGTCGAGCCACCTCAATCCCTTCATTCTTCAACATTTCAGCAATTGCATTATCCGACAAAGGCTTACGTGGATTCTCGCTTGAAACGAGTTTTTTAATCATGGCTCGAATTGCCGTCGATGAAGCCTCACCACCTGTTGTTGTTCCAACATGACTAGAAAAGAAGTATTTCAATTCAAATAAACCACGTGGTGTCAGCATATATTTATTGGTTGTCACACGAGATACGGTCGACTCATGTAATTCAACCTCTTCTGCCACATCACGAAGTACTAAAGGCTTCATCGCTTCTGGGCCTTGCTCCAAAAAAGCTCTCTGATGCTCAACAATGCAGGTTGCTACTTTCAACAATGTCTTATGACGCTCATCGATACTCTTGATAAAATTCTTCGCTTCCAGCATTTGATTGCGCAAATAGACATTATCATCACTTTGATCAGCTCTACGAATCATGCCTGAATAAAAAGAATTAATGCGTAACTTAGGCAATACATCAGGGTTAAGCTGAACTTGCCAATGTTGATCTTTCTTCGACACGACTACATCAGGGACTTGGTATTCAGATTCTTGTTGATTGAACTCTAACCCAGGATAAGGCTTCAAAGTCTTTAACAAATCAACGGCACTTTTTAATTGCTCTTTAGATAACCCTGTTTGCTTTAACAACTTATTCAAATCATTCGAAATCAATAACTCATAATATTTCAATAAATTTCTAGCTTCCGCTAGATAAGGAACTTTTTCATTAAAAGTTTCAAGTTGGATTTTCAAGCATTCTGCTAAATTTCTGGAACCGACACCAATAGGATCAAGACGTTGAATATGTTTTAAAACAACAATAATTTCATCTTGCTCAACTTCTTCCTCACTCTCCATTTCCTGTAAAAGACGGGAAACAGCAAGTAAAATGTCATCCAACTCTGCGTCGAGGAATCCTTTATCATCAAGGGAGTCTACGATGCAATATGCAATCAATTTATCTACCGTTGAAAAATGCAAGAGATTGACTTGATCTAAAATATGCTCTTTGAGGCTTAAATGTACCTGACGATTGTCTTCTCTTTCTTCATATTCTGGTGAGGCCAACGCTGTAGATTGATGGGTATAAATATCATCCCATTCAGTATCAACGGGTAAATCATTTGGAAGATGATCCGCATTCAGTTCAGTGGTTAAGTCTCCATTCTCTTTTTCTTCTAGTGAAGAAAGACTTTCCATGGTCCCCATGTCTTCTATTTTTTCAAGTAATGGATTACTGTCTAACTGGATTTGAATTTCTTGTTCAAGTTCTAAACTGGATAACTGTAAAAGACGTATGGCCTGCTGCAATTGAGGAGTTAACGATAAGCTGTTCGCAACTTTCAATCCAACAGATAATTTCATAGTCTTTCCTTTTATTAAAATAAGCAAAAAACATGCCTATAAAAATATTTATAACATAAAGCAATGTTTCCGCATACAAGGAAAAAGCTTTTCAACTGACTAATCTGTTCAAAAAACTAGCACATGTACAATCTTTTATAAAAAACAATCTAAAATTGTCAGAAAGGACTTTTCTTTACACCTTCTATAAAAGCCCTAGCTCAGATTTTACGACTGATTCCCTCCACTACCTATTTTCGTCCGCCCAATAAAAAACACCCCCAACGGTTGGTTGGGGGTGTTCTAATTTAAAAG
>NZ_DBBF01000022.1:0-55962 GCF_002292065.1 Acinetobacter sp. UBA991
CTTCTATTCTCTTAATGATCTCTTTACCACCTCGTCAGCGGTAAATTAACGCAATAAATATTTAACAACTTAACCAGTTAAAGCTAAGTTATTTTTGCTTCATCGCGTCGGGATGAGTGCATTATAGGAGATTTTTTTTAGTGTGCAAGTCTTTTTAAACCCTTGTTTTATCAAGTGTTCTTTTTTTACACACAAACATGTTCAACAAAGCAGCACAATTCTCGTAAGCATATAAAATTAAAGCAGAAATATTCTATACATATTTCTGCTTTGTTTTTTACTTACTGTTCTTTATCTGTACGCTGATAATTTTAATGGGTTGTTTCGGTACATTTTGATGCATCCCATAGTTTGCCGTTGGTACATTTACAATCTTATCGACAATATCCATGCCTTTAGTTACTTTACCAAATACGGCGTAACCTGCATCCATCGGTGACTTATTTAAGAAGTTATTATCTGCGACATTAATAAAGAATTGGCTGCTTGCAGAGTTCGGGTTACTGGTACGTGCCATGGCTAAAGTACCGCGGGTGTTCTTCAAACCGTTCCCAGACTCATTCACGATTGGTGCTTTAGTTGTCTTCTCAATCATATTGGCATCTAAACCACCGCCCTGCACCATAAAGCCAGGAATCACACGATGGAAGATCGTGCCTGTATAGAAGTTGCTTTTTACATAGC
Organism: Acinetobacter sp. UBA991; assembly: GCF_002292065.1. Taxonomy (NCBI): domain Bacteria; kingdom Pseudomonadati; phylum Pseudomonadota; class Gammaproteobacteria; order Moraxellales; family Moraxellaceae; genus Acinetobacter; species Acinetobacter sp. UBA991. The sequence goes on from NZ_DBBF01000022.1 coordinate 685, forward strand.
TTTCAAAGTTTTTTGCCGACACAGGTGCTTTATCATCAAAAAGTTCAATTTCGATGTTGCCCATACTGGTTTTCATATCAACCATGGTATTTGCAAATAAATGGCTGCTTGCCAAAATTAAACCTGTTGTCATGAACAACTTTTTCATCATTGCTTTTCTCGGCTTGATCATTAATTTGTTGTGAACGCTCATCTTAGTTTTGCTGATTCTATTTTGCTATTTCTATTTGTTATCTTTAAAACAAAAAACCGATGTTTCACGTGAAACATCGGCTCGGACTTTATTAACAATGTTTGTCCCAAAATTTTCTAAAGTTTTTGGCAACTTCAATGGTATTGCGTTTTGCCTTGCTTGAGACTGGCGTGAGGTTAATAAAGCCATGGGTTTGATCAGGGTAATCCACGTATTGTACTTTTACCCCGTTTTGTCTGAGCTTATGACTATAGATTGCACCTTCATCATGCAATAGATCATGCCCTGCTGTAATCACATAAGCAGGCGCCAACTTTCTAAGACTGCCATAGGTTGGTGAGATCAACGGATCATCTAATGCAACATCATGCTGTGTTGCATAATAGTCAGTCACATAATCCACATCTTTACTGGTCAGCACCAAGCCCTCTCCATAGGCATAGAACGAAGGATGGCGGCTTTTGAAGTCAACCACGGGATAAATCAATAATTGTGCTTGTGGTGCATAGGCTTTACCAACAGAGTGCTGTGCAACCACAGTACTAATATTGCCCCCTGCACTATCACCTGCAACCGCAATACGATTCTTATAGATTTTCAATTGACGGCGATTTTGATATACCCACGCCAGTGCATCTTCACATGATTTGATCAGCAGTTGTGGTGATGCTTCTGGTGCAAGTGGATAATCAATACTTAAGACCTGTACTTTTGCATATTTGGCAATCAGACGGCAGGCTTCATCATGGGTATCCAAACCGCCCACCACAAAACCACCACCATGATAGAACACAATGATCGGCAATTTCTTATTCGGTGCAGGATGATAATGTCTGGCAAAGACCGTACCACTTTGTAAAGGGAGACGAATATCCTCAACAGATTCAATCGATGTTGGTTTATTAATAATTGCCAACATTTGCGCATCAAACTGACGGCGAGACTCAATTGGATCATCACCAATAAAGCCAATGCGCCCTTGCTTAATTTGGACGGCCATCAAACATTTAGTAAAAGAATCTAAATCTGGATATTGGTGTGGATAAGCGAGAAGCTTAGCGAGAGACTCTTGAACAATTTTAGGGAGCTTATCTAGCGCTCGTGCAGCAGGGCCTTGCCCTTTGTCTAAAATTGTTTGAATTTTTTGAGGTAATGCTGTCACTTCTGTCCCCTTCTTCGCTCTGTCCATAATTCTTGTTGTCTTCGACTATATGCTTTTCTAAAGTCTTAGATCAAGTTCAAGATTTGAAAAATATGTCGTACGCTAAAGGGCCACTATCAAAAAGTCATTATCCATAGTGCTTATTCACAGCTATTTTTTATGTCAATTAAATGCTGTTTTAACATGAGATTGTTAAAACGATAAAACTAGAACGAATGAATTCGTTCTAGTTTATAGCACTCTAAAAGTGTCAGTTTTATGAATTAAGTTAACTTCGCGCAATGTATAGCAGTACATTAGTAAGATTGCATGCGGCATCGTGTGTTTAATCTCATGCGAAGCTAACTTCATACTAAAAAATTATTGAGCGGTCGTACCTGCTGAACCAGAAACTGAGCCAGATACATCAGCAGAAGCACCACCAGATTGAACATCAACTGATGAACCACCTTGTACGCCAACACCACCTTGTACGCCTGCTGGGCTTGCACCTGTTGTTTGAGCTGAGCCAGACGCGTCTAAACCACCTTGAGTTGAGCAACCTACAGCTGTTAATGCAACACCGGCTACAACCGCAGAAATCAATGCTAACTTTTTCATTTCGTATTTCCTTTCATTATGACAAAAAGCAAAGTTGTCTTTGCGATGCCTATGATTCACAATTTTTTTCTCGGTCGTGATGCGGATTAGTTGCAGTTTGTTATGTAAGCCGCTCTATTTTGCAATTTTTCTTAAATCAACTCTTTTCATATTTCACATATTAAAAAAACATTCAAAATCGCTAAAGCATTAGAGTTAAAGTAATTTCACGGGTTTTATTTTTATTTTTTTAGTGAAAAAGCGATTATCTTATTTTTTTATAATTCATAGAAACACCGTACAATCTGCTTAAAAGATTACAATTGCGTAATTTTGATTAAAAATAAATGTAGCAGCCATAAAAAAACCGTGACTCCTGATCACGGTTTTTCCATTTATTTAGCTTGGTTTAAGGCCATTGCATCTCGCCTTTCACCACTTTGGCGCCCAACTCTAAACTGCTTGACTCGCCTAAAGTTGGATACTGTTTTTGCATAATTCCAATTAATTCAGCTGAATTTTTGCTGGCTTTTACCGCTTTTTCATACTGCTTTAAATAGTCAATTGAGAAATTCACCGCATCAAGACCTTCCGCTGCGCCTACTTTCATATGTGCAGGCACCACCACTTGTGGATTTAAGGCTTTGATACTCTCTAAAGTCTGTACCACTTCTGCACGATCTTTGGCTGTTGGAGTATCCGCAGTCCACAGATGAATACCCGATGATACTGGAATACCACCGACAACTGCTTTGGCACTCGGAATCCATAAATAAGTCAGTTCTTTCTTACCTTTGATTTCGATATTTTCATTTTCTAATTTTAAGGTTTTAGCCGTATACGCTTGCGGAACAATAATTTTGCTCGGTGCATTGGCACCCATTTTTGGTCCCCAGTACTGTACTTTCAGTGCTTGCGTATCCTGAATATGCTTCACCGTTTCAGGGGTCGCAATCACCTGCATGTTCGGGAAGTATTGCTTAAACACATCTAAACCAAAATAGAAGTCTGGATCGCCATAGCTGACAAAAATGGTTTTTAAGGTTTTACCGCTATCTAAAATATCAGCGGCAATACGCAATGCTTCCGATTTAGAAAATTGCGCATTCACCAATAACACTTCTTTATCACCTTCAATCAAGGTTGAAGTCACACCAAAGTGTTCAGGTTGAGCCAAAAAGTTCTGGATTTTTAAGTCTTGTGCAAAAGCAGCAGATGTTGCTGCCAAAGTTGATAAAGCAATAATATAAGGTTTGGTATTCATCTTATCGTCTCCAATCTGATAAGAGACACTTTAAATTGCAATTATTGCTGAATAAACACTCTAAACTAAGATAAAATGTTGCATATCTTGCAACAATGATAATAACGATGGACACATTAAAAGCCATTCAAGTCTTTGTTTGTATTGCACATCAAGGCAATCTCAGCAAAGCTGCTGAACATCTCGATTATTCTAAAGCGATGGTCTCCCGTTACTTAGACCATCTCGAACAAACTTTTTCAACGCGTCTGTTTCAACGCAATACGCGTAAAGTTTCACTCACCCCTGCTGGTGAGAAAGCGCTGGTCTATTGCGAGAATATTTTACAACAGCAACAACTATTAGAAGGCTTAGCCGCGCCAGAACAGCACAGTGGCACCATCCGCTTTACCTGTGGCTTATTTTTATTTCAACTTGGTGTGAATGAATGTATTAAGCAATTTAAAAAACGCTATCCACAGATTCATTTTGATGTGTATCTCACAGAGAATACTGTTGACTTAATGGATGCTCATGTTGATCTTGCTTTGAGGATTACCCAGAAAGTTGCAGATGGACTAATTGCCCGCCCAGTCTGTCAAATTGAATCCACCTTTTGCGCACACCCACATTACTTACAAGACCACACTCCCCTGTTACATCCCAGTCAACTCATTCAACATGAATGCATCGCCCATCACACACATAACCAATACTGGACCTTATTTGATACAGATCAGCAACCCCAGAACTATCCATTAAATGTTACGTTTAAAAGCAATGATGTGATTGCACTTTATCAAATGTGCCTTAAAGCCCAAGGGATTGCGATGCTGCCAACGTTGCTGGTACGTAAAGATATTGCTCAACAACGTTTGCAACAGGTGTTTACCGATTTTTCGGCACCTGATCTCACCTTATCTTTGGTTTATGCATCCAGACAACATTTACCGAAAATCACCCAAGAATTTATTGCTTTTGTGATTGAAAACTTAAATTTTTACTTAAATCAGCAAAATTAAAAGATTTAAATCGACCTGAACGCTTGAATTTTGTCGCGTTGCCCATACTTCATCCCTATCTATGAATGACCAAGATGTGGCAGTTCGGGTTTAACCCTATGAGCATTCACGCCAGAAGGACTGTACATGTTTAAGAACTTTTTTCAACGGAGATCATCAATGGCTAATGAGCACAATGAGCAAGCTCAAGACATTCAAAATGAGCAACAAACTGAACAAACTCAAGCTGAAGGTGTAGAGCAAGCAAACGAGCTTAGCGTTGAAGATTTACAAGCTCAAATCACCAAACTCGAAGAAAGCTTAAAACTCGAAAAAGCACGTACAGCCAATGCTGTTTATGAAGCACAAAAGAGTGTTGAACGTATTCAACGTGAGTCTGAAAAGCATAAAGAGACTGTGCTGGAAAAATTTGCGAAAGAATTATTGGATTCTGTCGATAACCTAGAACGTGCAATTCAGGCTGCGGGTGAAGAAGAAACACCTGTACTTGAAGGGATTAAGCTGACTTTGAAATCACTACTCACCACGCTTGAGAAGTTTGGCGTAGTCGAAGCAGATACCCAAAATGGTTTCAATGCGGATTTACACCAAGCCGTAGGTATCGACCCGAATGCCAAAGCCAATCAAATTGGTACTGTTTTACAGAAAGGCTATACCTTAAATGGTCGTTTACTTCGCCCAGCGATGGTGATGGTAGGTCAATAATCTACGTGAGCAAAGCGTTTATTTGCTCAAAAGGGTACGAATCTGAGAGTTTTTTGATTTTTTTTCATAAAAATGCTTGAAAAATACCAATTGACTCTCATATCGAATAACAAGCAAAACATTGCAACAAAATTTTAGAGGAACACAAACAATGGCAAAAATTATTGGTATTGACTTAGGTACTACCAACTCATGTGTTGCTGTACTTGAAGGCGATAAAGTAAAAGTAATTGAAAACGCTGAAGGCGCGCGTACAACTCCATCGATCATTGCATATAAAGATGGCGAGATCCTTGTTGGTCAAAGTGCGAAACGTCAAGCGGTAACTAACCCGAAAAATACATTATTCGCAATCAAGCGTTTAATCGGTCGTCGCTACGAAGATCAAGCGGTACAAAAAGACATCGGTCTTGTGCCTTACAAAATCATCAAAGCAGACAATGGCGATGCTTGGGTTGAAGTAAACGATAAAAAATTAGCACCTCAACAGATCTCTGCTGAAATCTTGAAAAAGATGAAAAAAACTGCAGAAGACTATTTAGGTGAAACCGTAACTGAAGCAGTGATTACTGTTCCTGCTTACTTTAACGATGCGCAACGTCAAGCAACTAAAGATGCGGGTAAAATTGCAGGTCTTGATGTTAAACGTATCATTAACGAACCAACTGCTGCGGCACTTGCGTTCGGTATGGACAAAAAAGAAGGCGACCGTAAAGTTGCGGTGTATGACTTAGGTGGTGGTACATTCGACGTATCAATCATTGAAATCGCTGACCTTGATGGCGACCAACAAATCGAAGTGTTATCAACAAATGGTGATACTTTCCTTGGTGGTGAAGACTTTGATAATGCATTAATTGAATTCTTGGTTGAAGAGTTCAAGAAAGAACAAAGTGTGAACTTGAAAAATGATCCACTTGCGTTACAACGTTTGAAAGAAGCTGCTGAAAAAGCAAAAATCGAGCTTTCTTCTTCGAATGCAACTGAAATCAACCTTCCATACATCACTGCTGATGCGACTGGTCCTAAACACTTAGTGATCAACGTAACACGTGCAAAACTTGAAGGTTTGGTTGCTGACTTAGTTGCTCGTACGATTGAGCCTTGCCGTATTGCACTTAAAGATGCGGGTCTTTCGACGTCTGACATCTCTGACGTGATCTTGGTAGGCGGTCAGTCTCGTATGCCACTTGTACAACAAAAAGTACAAGAATTCTTCGGTAAAGAACCACGTAAAGACGTGAACCCGGACGAAGCGGTTGCGATTGGTGCTGCGATTCAAGGTGCGGTATTGTCTGGTGACAAAACTGACGTACTTTTATTAGACGTAACACCGTTAACACTTGGTATCGAAACCATGGGTGGCGTATTAACAGCGATTATTGAGAAAAACACGACGATTCCTGCGAAGAAATCTCAAGTATTCTCGACTGCTGCTGATAACCAACCTGCTGTAGACATTTCAGTGTTCCAAGGCGAACGTAAAATGGCTCAACAAAACAAATTGTTGGGTAACTTCCAATTAGGCGATATCCCACCTGCTCCACGTGGTGTACCGCAAATTGAAGTATCGTTCGACATCAATGCTGACGGTATCTTGAAAGTATCGGCTAAAGATAAGAGCACGGGTAAAGAGCAATCGATCCAGATTAAAGCAAACTCAGGTTTGTCTGATGCTGAAATCGAAGCAATGATTAAAGATGCTGAAGCGAATGCTGAAGAAGATCGTAAGTTTGAAGAGTTAGCAAAAGCACGTAACGAAGCAGATGCGCTTGTTTCTAGCTCGACGAAAGCAGTTAAAGATCTTGGTGATAAAGTCACTGAAGATGAAAAAACTGCGATCACAACTGCGGTTTCTGAGCTTGAAGCAGCAACGAAAGAAAATGATGTTGAAGACATCAAAGCGAAAACTGAAGCTTTACAAAACATCTTGATGCCAATCACTCAACGTGCTTATGAACAAGCACAAGGTGCTGGCGGCGCAGAAGGTTTTGATCCAAATGCATTCCAAGGTGGTGATGCGGGTCAACAACAAAAAGCGGACGATGGCGTTGTAGATGCTGAGTTCACAGAAGTTAAAGATGACAAAAAATAATTTGTCTCTTTAGAAAAGACCGCGCGAAAGCGCGGTTTTTTTTGCATTAAATTTTTATAATCAATACTTAAACTCAAATTAGTTTTCACTATTATAGAGGCGGCATGGAGACCCCCCTGTTGGACTGCGAACAATGAATTAAAACCAATGTATAGAAAGTGGCTATTTAGATTGCTCAAAATACAGCTCACCCAAAATCGGCATAAACAAAGGTATTACACCACAGGCTTTTATTTCTTCAATAAACTCAGGAATATTCACTCCTGGCAACAACTGAGGAACGTCATCAATCGGCGTCACCATGCTATCCCAGTGACATGGAATAATGTATTTCGGTTTCAGTAGTCGCACCACATCTTTGACATAGTTTGGACGATATTTACGCCCAATCGCACACAGACACACGATATCAGCTTGTTTGCCCTGCAACTCTTGCTCGATAAAATCGGCGGAATCAATGTGAACAACGCGCAGCTGGCCTGTATCAATCCACCAGTTCAACACCAAACCATGTCGTAACTGATGAAATTTTGGTGGATACGGTGGTGGTACGGTCATATCTCCTGGCAATGGAACACGACCAAACAAGGCTTTGCCATGGATTGAAGGCAAGCCAATCACTTGCCAAGAACCGCAGTGAATCACCTCCCTGCCCTGTGTGGCTTGCATCTGTTGCTCAGGCAAGCCTGCAGAACGTCCATACATCACACTGGCTTGTGAACCAATCAAGCGAGCGCCTGTTTGTTTACACACTTCTGCAGCATCCAGAATATGGTCATAATGTGCATGGCCAATCAGTACCTCATCTGCATCAGGGATATAGTGTTTGACCAATGCTGGATCGCTAGATAAAGGTTGAGTAAAGGTCTGCCAAAGACTTGGACGGCTAATAAAAGGATCAAGCACTAAGGTTCGATTATTATCAGACAGAATAAACCCTGCAGTCCCCAAATATTTAATTTTTAGATTTTCTGCCTTTGCTGGTGCGGGCGAAACCACCGCCCATGCAGCCTCAGGCGCTTTGAGTAGATATTTCAGCATGCATATTCCTTTGCATTTTATTCTAATTGTCAGAATGAATTGTCTTACCCACCATATAACCCGTGTATGAGTTAACCCCACATAAAATACTAAACCTAAACCTTAAGCAAATCGAGTTTAATACAATAATATTGGCTTGATACACATGAAATTATTTTCGGTATAATCCCAAGTATTAAAAAAATGATACTTAGATTAAAGATGAAAATAGATCCTGTCATTAGCAAAACTAGATTTAGATTAATGCTTATATTTTCACTGCTTAGTTTTCTCATAAGCTCAATATTTGATGCTTACAATGAAACATCCATTGCAATAAGCGAACTCGTATCAAGAGATCCTCAGAACTGGGAACTTGTCATCTCAGGCATACTTATGCTTGGTTTTGTTATTGTATTCATCGGCTTACTTTTATTTAAACAATGGGCAAGAAAGCTTTACGTCTATAGTTTTTTCCCACTGTTACTTATTTATCTTTTACCAAGCTATGCTTCGACATTCATATCTGGTTTTGGCGCCATTTTTTATGAGCTAGGTAATATCTTCACCACCCTCATATGGGGATTCTTAGTGGTGCCAAGCCTATATCAACCTCTATTTTCCAAAAATAACGAATGAAATTCTTCCTCCTTCTTGTATTGGTACTCTTTTTACTTTGGTCAGGCTATCAAACCCGCCAACACCCTCAGCTTAAATTTAACTCGCTGACAGACCGTATCGCCAGTCCACTGGATACACGCCTACGCTATCGTATTGCCGAAGTTGACCCTCGTTTTAAACTCAGTATCGAGCAAGTCAAAACCATTAGCAAACAAGCGACACAAATCTGGAAAGATGGCACTGGGCAAGATTATTTTGTTTACGATCCTCATGCGCAGCTCGCGATTCACCTGATTTATGATGAGCGTCAAATGGAAAGCGAACAACGCAGAGAACACCTCAACCAACTTGAATCCAATCAACAACACTGGGTAGAAAAAAAGCGGCAGCTTGATCAGATTGAACAGGAAATCCTGAGCAGTAAACATCTTCTCGACTTAAAACAGCAACAACTGAATCAGCAAATACAGCACTATAATCAAGAACAACAAAATGCACGACAGCATCCCAGTTCTTTTGCCAACCCAGAATATTTTCAGCAACGGCAGCGGGATTTAGAGCAGAATGTGCAAACATTACAACAAGAAATTGCTCAATATAATCAGAGAATCATGCAGTTAAATCAGCAGGTTGATGAACTCAATGCTTTAGACCAGCAGCTCAATGCCTCCGTCAGTCAATATAAGCAACGCTTTAAACCCCATTTATTTCATAAGGGCTTATTTAATGGCAAACAAATATTAATTTACGAATTTGAATCAACAGATGACTTACGTTTAACCATCGCACATGAGTTTGGCCATGCATTGGGGCTACAACATGCTGATGATCCACAAGCACTCATGCATCCTATTATGAAAGATCAAGATACCGCGCATTTCCGTTTGACCCAAGCAGACCTCTCTCTTTTATTAGCAAGATAGTCCCAACACATTGTTATGGTCTGATCTCTCGAAAAAACGACTCAAATTGGATGGACTATAAATGTCACAATCCAGCAATTTTTAACTATAAAGTAAAAAACTTTTCAACTTTGGATAAATTTTACAAAAGTTAACAATTGGCCATTTTTTCGCTCTCTGCTCAAGGATTTTTTGCCATTATCAATTTAATCCGTTGATATTTTTTAACTTACGATCAAAAAACACACATGTTCTTCATTTTTTTATTGTGCAAATCACTCGATTCAATTTTTTATTTATTAGAACAAAATCACATTTTTTAGTTTTATTTATTAAATACATAGCATTTTGACGCCCACAAAATAATGATGAAAAATAAGTTTTATTTGGGGGGATTTCAGCATGCGAGTTCATTATCTAGCATTCTTTATTGCTTGTTTGAGTGTGGGCCTACCTCAGTTCAGCAGTGCTCAAGCAAATATCAATCATACGGATGGACATCAGCACCAAGCCACAAAAAAAATAGTGCATTATCGTATTGCCGACATTGATCCACGTTTTAATTTAAGTCAACAACAAGTCCTCGAACTCACCCAGCAAGCAGCCAAGCTTTGGGAACAAGAAACAGGACAACAAAACTTTATTTATGATCCACAAGCTGAATTCAGCATTAATTTAATCTTTGATGAACGTCAACAACGTAGCACAGATCGTTTACAAGACCTAGATCAACTGAAGCAACAACAACAACAGTGGGAAAATCAAAATCTACAATTACAGCAAGTCAAAGAGGAAATTCAAAGAATGACTGCTTTAATCGCCAGCAAACAGGCACAACTCAACCTCCAATTCCAGCAATACAATACTGAGGTTTTGCGTTTCAACCAAACCCGTTCTACTTCTAAAGATTTAGCTCAACAATTTTCACAAAGGCAGAAGGCTTTAGAACAACAGTCTTTAATGTTGCAACGTGAAGTTCAAGAACATAATCAACGTACACAGCAGCTCAATCAACGCATTCAGAATCTAAATCAAACCAATCAACAACTGGTTGCATCGGCAAGCCAATTTAATCAGGTTTTTCAACCACATTTATTCCATAAAGGACACTTCAACGGTAAACAAATTCTGATCTATGAATTTTCTTCTACCAATGATCTGCGCTTGACCTTAGCACATGAATTTGGTCATGCACTCGGTTTAGAGCATACAAATGATCCACGCTCACTGATGTACCCTGTAATTCAAAAACAAAACTTCCAGCAATTTGCACTCACTGATTCTGATAAGGATTTGGTAAAAGCCATTTATTGATAGCAACAGCAGGTTTTTCTTTACAAGAATTAACATTGACTAGACTCTAAGTATAGTTTTTGTACAAATAAATAAATATTTTATGTGAAATAGAATGTATTTTTTTAAGATGTAAAAAATATTTTTGCAGCTTACTCTGATCATCTATTAAAGATTTAATGCATTAAAAATAAAAAATAAACAGTTGTTCTCGCATTGGTTTTAGATCATTTAATAAACAAATCTTGTTTTTTTTGCACGATTTTTTACCAATATGTCTACAAATGTATTTTTATTCATTTTCCAGAAATATCGTTAAAACTCATAAATTGAACGATCTTCTATCAATTTGACTACTGGTTTTTTTTGACTAAAATGTGACCTCTTTCAAGCTTTATCTCCTATTATGCGTCTTTTATCTCTCCTTATGGCTGCATGTTTTACCTTGCTAGCCCCAGTGTCGACTTTTGCTAAAATTAGCTCGACTGCTCCAGCACAGTCGCAAGTTCGCTATAACACAGAACAACCTTTACGCTATCGTATTGCTGAACTTGACCCGCGTTTGAACATCGATCAACAACAAATGATCGAATTAAGCCAACAGGCTGCTGCAATTTGGGAAAAGAACACGGGGCAAAAATATTTTGTGTATGATCCTGACGCAGATTTTGTGATTAATCTGGTTTTTGACCAACGTCAAATTCGTAGCATGAAACGTGCTGAAAGTTTGAGTCAACTTGAGCAAGAACAACAGAATTGGTTGAATAGAAATGAGAAATTGCAGAGAACCAATGCTGATTTAGCAGAAAGCAATGCTCAACTTGAACTACAAAAGAAAGCCTACGAAAATCAGGCCCAACAATATCAGCAAGGCTTAGCGCAATATAAGGCAGACAGCAGCAATAAAGCATTGTTCACTGCACTGCAAAAACAGCAACAACAGTTGCAGCAACAAGCCCAGAAATTGCAGGCAAAGATCACTGAATACAACCATAAAGTCCAGCAAACTCAGGAAAAGGCTGAAAAATCGAAACAAGTCCATCAACAGTTAAGTGCTTCTGTAAACGAGTTTAATGAGACTTTTAAGCCTGAAGTGCTACACAAAGGTCAATTTGATGGAAAACAGATTTTTATTTATGAATTTTCATCAACTGATGACTTACGTTTAACCTTAGCACACGAATTTGGTCATGCTTTGGGTCTAAAACATACCCGTGATCCAAGATCTTTGATGTATCCACGGATTAAAGATCAGGATGCAAAAGATTTTCAACTGACTGAGACTGATCTAAAGCTATTAGGTTTAGCGGATTAATCGAACATAATAGGTCGATATAAGATGATCTGCTAAGCAATAACAAGAATGGGTCGATTGTTTTGATTTATTCATGTTATTGTGATGATAAAACATCATCTTAGCCTTAATGGAGATCAGCATGAGTTATTATCATATCTTAATTGAAGTGAACGACCACATCAGTACGATTGAACAGACTCGTGATATCGAACTCTTGAATATTCAAGATATTAGCCCTTATCTCCATGCCATCTTAATTCCTTATTTCAATGAGCAAGAGTTAGAGCTTGAAGATGAAAATCTTGCTTATGATGAAGTGTTGCATCTTGAAATCAAACAAACGCTATTGCCTATCGAGCACTTGATTGAAGAAGAACAAAAACAATTACCAAGTGATACCGATGTCACTATCACCGCTTATGAAATCTTTAATGATCGTGATTTAAGCCAAGATGTCACAGCGGTAATTTTTGATATTTTAGAAGCCGTTAAATTAGATGCTGCCCCTTAATTAAAAAAGGTCTGCCCATGGGCAGACCTTTTTTAATTATCGAGTTCAAATTTATTTCATCATTTGCTTGGCCTGTTCCTGACGGAACGCACGTAAAATCTGCTGCCCTGCACGTCCAGTCTGGTTTAAACCGAGACGGCTCTGTTCTTGGCGAATGGCCTGACGGCTTTTATCGCCAATCAATCCATCGACTGCACCAATATCATAACCACGCTGCACTAAAAACTGTTGAATTTCACGACGTTCTGCACGCGATGTCCCTGCATCATCGGTTGGCCAAGCGGTTAAAAATGGCGTACCACCACGTAAACGATCGGATAAATGTGCAATGGCTAAACCATAGCTTTCAGCCGCGTTATAACTATAAATGGCATCGAAGTTTTTAAATACCAGGAATAATGGACCATTAGCACCCGCTGGTGAAATCAGTCCCGCTGGCGTACTACCCGATAAATTGCCTTGAATCAATGCAGTACCATCAGCACGGGTTACCCCTTGTGCAATCCAGCTATTTAGTGCTTTCTTATTACGACGACTTTCACCAGAGATCGACATCCCTTGTGGAATTTTGACTTCAAAACCCCATGGCATGCCAGTTTGCCACCCTGCCCGTTTTAAGAAGTTAGCGGTTGAAGCTAAGGCATCGGTGGTACTTGAAACCAAATCACGACGACCATCACCATCAAAATCTACGGCTAAGCGCTCATATGTTGATGGCATAAACTGAGTATGGCCAAATGCACCAGCCCATGAACCATAAAGTTGGTCTTGGGTTAAATCACCACGTTGTAAAATACGCATGGTGGCAAAAAACTCGCCACGGAAATAACTTTGACGGCGACCTTCACAGCTCAAAGTACCCAATGCCTGTAATAAAGGATATTTACCTGAAATATCGCCATAGTTACTTTCGACGCCCCATACGGCTACAACGGTTTCAGCAGGTACACCATAGGCCTGCTCAACTCGGTTCAAAACGGCACGATGTTGAGTAAGTTTTTGCTGCCCTGCTTGTACACGCTCGTTATCCACAAGGCCAGACAAATAATCCCAGATCGGTGTCGAAAATTCAGGCTGATAATTTAATTTATCAATCACGGAATAATCAGGCGTTAAATTTTGCGTATAGCGATCATAGGTGGCGGCTGATACACCCGATGCGATTGCCTGCGAACGCAAATTGGCAATACAGCCCTGAAAATTGGAATTTGGCGTATAATTACTACTGACAACAGTCGCTGTTGTGGCGGGTGTCGAAACTGTTGCACCGTTAATCACAAGCTCGGCATGCGCCTGATTGAAAAAAGTAAATAAGGCAGTGCCTAGAAAAAAAGAAAAATGACGTTTCATGACTGAACCAAAACTTTTGAATTTAAATTTCCTCTCCACCTTAACACGCTATATGAAGATGTATAGTTTGGAAACGTAACTTTGAATTCATTTGGCGAGTTTTAAATTTAAAACACTGCTTTTAAATTCATAATTCAGACTTTATTTTAAATTTAAAAGTTATCAACAAACCTAATTTAAATTCAAAAATACAATACTGGATAACTCGATCTTTTAAATTTAAAAAACTTATCCACCTTTAAATTCATTTCTTCGAGTTAAACGGTACGTGATTCAAACAGAACGCCAAGAAAACAATAAGCTTTTATTTCTTATATTATTATAGAAGCAATAGATATCCACATCTTATCATTTAAATTTAAAAACCTATTATCACCTTATTTTTAAATTTAAAACGGGATGTCTATTTTGAATTTAAAAACGCAAAACGACTTATCCACTTTCATTTAAATTCAAATAAACAACGCAATTTTAAATTCAAAATACCTGAAATAATTTATCCACAGCACCCTAATGTTTATTTTTTTAAATTTAAAAGTATTCTAGAATTAAAAAAGCGATCCAAAGATCGCCTTTTTTAGGAATTGTGGATAAGTTTAGATGCTCATATCATCGGTTAATGCCAATGGAACAGGTAATATTTTCGCCAATTGGCGGCATAAATCGGTTAAATCATCTGAATGATTTGGCATTAAAGTAATATGTCCCAACTTACGGCCAGTACGCTCAGACTTATTATAGAGGTGTAAATGTGCGCCATTCAGTGCCAAAACATCTTCTGAGTTGGGATGCTGACCAATAATATTGATCATCACACTTGGGCGAATGACTTCAGTTGCACCCAATGGTAAGCCTGCAACGGCACGGATATGGTTTTCAAATTGCGAGCAAATCGCACCTTCAATCGACCAGTGACCTGAGTTATGCACACGACACGCCATTTCATTAGCACATAAACCTTGTTCTGTGACAAATAGTTCAAGTGTGAGAACACCCACATAATCTAAGTGCTTCAGTAAACGGGTAATATAGTCTTGCGCAACAGGCTGTAAATCAGCGCTATTTGGTGCAGGTACGATTGAGTGTGACAAGATACCATTATGATGGTGATTCTCAGCCAAAGCCCAAGTTTTCACATCACCATTTTGCCCACGTACCGCAATAATCGATACTTCGCGGCTAAATTTGACAAAACTTTCTGCAACCAAGCTTTTTGCAGGACCTAATTCAGCCCAAGCGGTCTCAATTTGATCTTCAGTGCGTAAAACGAATTGACCTTTACCATCATAACCACCCGTTACGGTTTTCAATACGATGGGTAATCCAAGATCCGATACCGCTTGTTTTAAGCTCTCTAAGCTATCCACAGCACGATACGGCGCAACAGGAATGCTCAGCTCATCAAACAACCGTTTTTCAGCCAAACGATTTTGTGCAGTTGCCAAAGCAAGGCGAGGAGGGTGCAGGGTTTTGCTTTGTGTTAAAACATCCACATCTGCAACAGGCGTATTTTCGAACTCAAGACTAAATACATCCGCGCTTGCAATAAAATCCTGTAATCCCTGTACCGTTTGGCTCGAAAAAACTGGACCCAAAATCGCAGCAGGGCAATCTGTTTCTGCTTCAAAGAAGGTGCATTGAATATTAAGTGGTAACGCTGCTTGTGCCATCATCCGGCCTAGCTGCCCACCACCAAAAATGCCAATCGTTTTATTCATGTTCAGCCCCGTTACACTTGACCAGGGATATTATTATTCGACACTTTTTCGGTTTGTGCAGTACGGAAGTCAGCCACATTTTTAGCGATGTCTGGACGAGTTAAACCTAAAATCTGTGCCGCCAAAATTGCAGCATTCGTCGCACCTGCCTGACCAATTGCCAAAGTACCTACGGCGATACCTGCTGGCATTTGTACAATCGAAAGCAATGAATCAACGCCATTCAAAATCGATGATTTAACTGGTACACCCAATACAGGTAAATCAGTTTTAGCAGCACACATACCTGGTAAATGTGCAGCACCACCAGCACCTGCAATAATTACCTGAATACCACGTTCACGAGCTGTTTCAGCATATTCAAATAAACGATCTGGCGTACGATGCGCAGAAACCACTTCAGCTTCAAAAGGAACACCCAACTGTTTGAGCATGTTAGCGGTATGTTCAAGTGTTGCCCAATCTGATTGAGAACCCATGATAATTCCGACTAAAGGTTGGCTATCTGTTGCGACCGCATTCATTGGCTTTTCCAAAACATGATAAAAATAGACAAATATCTCGACTTACGCCAAGCACGAGGGAATAAATTGGCAAATATTATAGCGGTTTTTTCAGGCATCCCCAACAAAAGAACGCGTTAACTGACGCCTCGAAAAATTAGCTTTGATTTCTAAAAACAAAGTAGACACAGCCCATTAAACACAGCATCGCCCAGATGTAATCGAGTTTGAAGGGTTGTTTAAACACAAAAATCATAAAGGGCACAAACACCATTAAGGTCACCACTTCCTGGGTAATTTTCATTTCACCCAGACTCCAGCCATGCTGGTTGAACAACTTGGTGGCAGGAATCATAAAACTGTATTCCAGCAAGGCAATACACCAGCTAAATAAGATCGCCTGCCAAATGGGCGCATCATGCAGAATTTTCAGATGCCCATACCACGCCAAAGTCATAAAACAGTTGGAAATAATCAACAAACATAACGCTAAAAGAGTAGGGCTCAACATAATGTACTTTTATCCAGATAAAGGTTGAACAGCAGAGGTGAAATGCTTGTAAAAACGCTGAAATTTTAGCATTCATCTGTGCAATTAGAACTAAACAACAACAACGAATTTTGACTATCTTTTCCATGCAAGCCTTGCTATCGTTGCGTTTGATTTTTATTGATAACGACAATCATACACACGATATCAGTGCTGTATGAAAAGCAGTGGAGAAGGCGCGTTATGCATCTGCATATTTTGGGTATTTGTGGCACATTTATGGGGTCTTTGGCTCTATTAGCACGAGATTTAGGACATAAAGTCACAGGTTCAGATGCCAATGTTTATCCACCAATGTCGACTCAACTGGAAAATGCAGGTATTGAATTAATGCAGGGCTATGACCGTAGCCACTTGCAACCGCATCCTGATCTTGTGATTGTCGGCAATGCCATGAAACGTGGTATTGATGCGATTGAATACATGCTGAATGAAGGCCTTCCTTATATTTCTGGTCCACAGTTTTTGGCAGACCATGTGTTACAAGGCAAACATGTGCTTGGTGTCGCGGGTACACATGGTAAAACCACCACTACCACCATGCTGGCTTGGGTACTTGATCAAGCAGGCTTAAATCCTGGCTTTTTGATCGGTGGTGTACCGCTTGGTTTTAGTGAAAGCGCACGTTTAGGTGGTGGCAAATATTTCTGTGTAGAAGCAGATGAATATGATTCTGCGTTCTTCGATAAACGTTCTAAGTTTGTTCACTATCACCCTAAAACCGCGATTTTAAACAACCTTGAATTTGATCACGCCGACATTTTCGATGATCTTGCTGCGATTCAAAAACAGTTCCATCATTTAGTCCGTACCATTCCGAGTGAAGGTCGTATTATTGCGCCCATTACTGAAACCAATATTGATGAAGTCTTGCAGCAGGGTTGCTGGACACCAGTGATTCGTACCAGTCTAGAGCCAAATGATCAAGCAGCTTTATCTGCTGAGTTGATCAGTGCCGATGGCAGTCACTTTAAAGTGCTTGAACACGGCAAAGTGATTGGTGAAGTGAAATGGAACATGACAGGGCAACACAGTGTTGCCAATGCTTTAGCAACCATTGCGGCTGCACAACATGTGGGTGTCAGCCTTGAACAGGCGTGTGAAGCATTATCCAACTTTGGTGGTGTTAAACGCCGTATGGAGCTGTTAGGCACTGTGCGTGGCATCGAAGTCTATGATGACTTTGCCCACCACCCAACTGCGATTGAAACCACACTCGACGGCGCACGTAAACGTCTAGGCGAACGTAAGCTGTGGGCGATCATTGAACCACGTTCTAACACCATGCGTATGGGCAGCCACAAAGATGGTTTGGCACATTCAGCACGTTTAGCTGATGAAGTGATTTGGTATCAGCCAGAAGGCTTGGATTGGGATCTACAACCTGTGATCTCAGCATCATCAAACAAAGCTGAAGTCAGTCGCTCTTTAGATGACATCATTGCCCGTGTGGTTAATGAAGCAGGTGAGGGCGATGCTGTGGTGATCATGTCCAATGGTGGTTTTGGTGGTTTACACCAAAAGTTAATTACAGCTTTGTCGTAATCTAGCTCATAGCCTACTTTCATAATCTAATCTTGTTACAGTATTCACTATCGTGACAGGCGGCATGGATGCCGCCCGTTGGACTGTGGTATAGGGATATACCATCAGTCCAACAAAAGATTTTTGTTACTTTTCATCTTTGAAAAGTAAGGAAACGCCTATACCCAAACAACTCGACTATTCAGCCTATATGAGGCTGTGAAAACTTGCCAAATAGAGATATCTCCGATTCATTTTAATGGCAATCAACTCAATTTATTTACCAATTTCAACGGCAAAATCTTCATTGCAATTCCCATTGGCAACCACGGCCACTGCGGCACATAAGCCTTCACAGGTTCCTTCTCAATCGCTTTCACCAAAGCCTTACTTCCCGTTTTCTCATCCACTTCAAACGGTAATTTCTTCGCACCCTCATTCAACTCGGTACGAATATAACCCGGGAAAATCGTTGAGACTTTAATTGGCGTATTCAACAACTCGGCACGAATACCCTCTGCCAAATGCGCCACTGCGGCTTTACTGGCCGCATAAGTCGACAAATGCTTCGGTAAACCACGCATCGCACTCATCGAAGAAATCACCACCAAATGCCCTTTATTTTGTGCTCTAAAGATTTCAACCGCGGCTTCACACTGCGCCAGTGCCGAAATAAAATTGGTTTCAGCGGTAGCACGATTCACCTCAAAATGCCCCTTACCGATACGGCGGCCATCGCCCACACCAGCATTGACAATAATTCGGTCAATCGTTCCAAATTCTTGCTGAAAAGCATGGAATACCGTAAACACATCATCATAATGGGTCACATCAAGGGTTTTAATCTTGACCTGAATCGAAAACTGGCTTTGCAACTGTTGTTGTAAGGCTTCTAAACGCTCTAAACGTCGTGCACACAGTGCAAGATTGTAGCCTTTGGCAGCAAATTCACGTGCCATACCTGCGCCCAAGCCCGAACTTGCCCCTGTAATTAAAATCGTCTTTGCCATGCCTGCCACCTATTTTTTAAATCCATGTGAGAAGTTCCGCATCATGTGCTTTCAAATAATGATGCTCATTGAAACTGAGTAATTGCAAACGACCATCCGCCCAACGCAACGTGGTAATACTGGCATTGGCAATCGACCAATTCAGTGCAAAAATCTGTTTAGCATTCAGACCTAATACCTGACCGACCGCCACAGAAATGACTCCACCAGAACTAAATACCACCGCCTGACGCGGTTGCGTGGCATCAATCTGCTGACACAAACTGTGCAATGCACTTTCTACACGCGATTGAAAGCCTAACCATGTCTCATGATATTCATGGTCATATTGCTCTCCAATCCAACGATCAATCGCGCCATCAAAGATTTTGGCGAGATAAGCACGTGGATTGGCGACCAGCTCAACATCCTGTTTCAGCAATTCAGGTTGATTAAAACGTGGTTCGTATTGTGCAAACACCTGTTGATGATCAAACTCATTCCATACTGACTCTGTTTGAATCGCTGCATCCTGAAAACTTTGGGATAAGGCCAATTGTGCTGTTTGCTGATGACGTTGCATCGAACCTGCCACAATCAACGGTGTTTGCTTTAGGGTCTGTTTAAAAAAATCACCGACGACCTGCGCCTGCTGTTCACCTTTAGCAGAAAGCTGGTCATAACTTGCCGCACCAAATGACGCCTGCCCATGTCGCACCAAATAAATTGTGGTCATCGTTTTAAAATATCCTGTAGTTTTGAACCATATTCAGCAATCAATGGCCGTGCTTGCGGATTGTTTTGCGCAATCAGTTTTAAAGCCCGAATATGTAAGGCATGAATCATGATCCAAAAATCTTTAAAGGCTGGATTATCGGTTTGCTGATGGTAATAACGATAATAGATCTGTTGAGCAATCACCGCTAAGCGGAACAAACCAAACACTTCATAAAATGCCCAGTTATCAGGCTGTAAACCTGTTTTTTCCAGATAATAATCGACTACTTGTTGTCGTGTCAGCATGCCTTTTAAATTGGTGGGTTGGCGGCGGCTGGATTTCATCAAGGCATCATCATCCTCTTGAATCCAGTAGGCGAGTGCACTGCCCAAATCCATCAATGGATCACCCAGTGTCGCCATTTCCCAGTCCAGTACCCCAATCACTTGAGTCGGTTGTTGTGGATCTAAAATAACATTATCAAAACGCCAATCATTATGAATCACACAAGTTTTAGCATCGGCAGGGATATGTTCTCGTAACCACTCACGCACAAAAGCAAAATCAGGCACATTCGGCGTCAGTGCTTTACTGTAACGCGCATCCCAACCTTCGACCTGACGGCGGCAATAGCCTTCACCTTTGCCCAATTGTTCCAGTGCTGTACCTTGATAAGGTACTTGATGCAGTTCAATCAATTTATCCAGCACATTTAGACACAGCTGCCGTACCTGTGGCTCATCCAACTGTAATTCTTTGGGTAAATTAGCGCGCGGAATAATGCCTTCAATCCGCTTCATCACATAGAAATCGCAACCGATCACGCTCTCATCTTGACACAACGCAATCATTTCAGGCAGGACAGGGTAGAACGGCGCAAGATGCTTCTGCACATTGTATTCACGCGCCATATCATGCGCAGATTTGGCTTTGGTGCCTTTAGGTGGGCGACGCAAGATCAGGTCTGCATTGTCATACTGCACCCGATAGGTCCAATTCGATGCACCACCCGAATATTGGGTCACTTGCGCCTGTCCTTGCAGATCCACACCTTGGTTTTTTAACCATGTTTCAACCGCTACAATGTCCAGTTCTTCACCATGACGAACCTGACCACCGACATCAATCACTGCCATTTGTTTTATCCTTATGAACGACCATAGCCACGTTTTTTCAGTTCTAATTTGGCAATCATGCCTTTATGGACTTCATCAGGTCCATCGGCCAAACGTAAACTACGCGCTTGATTGAAAAAAGCGGTCAGTGGCGTATCACGTGAAACGCCTTCGCCGCCGTGAATCTGGATTGCCATATCCACCACATGCTGCAATACCGTCGGTGCCACCACTTTGATTGCAGAAATCTCTGTCAGTGCCGCCATATTGCCTAAGGTGTCCATCTTATAAGCGGCATATAGCGTTAATAATCGCGCTTGATCAATCTGCACACGTGCATCTGCAACACGCTCTAAATTACCGCCCAATTTCAGGATTTCTTTGCCAAAAGCTTTGCGTGACATACCACGATCAATCATCAGCTCCAGCGCTTTCTCTGCCGCACCAATACAACGCATACAGTGATGAATGCGTCCTGGCCCTAAACGGCCTTGGGCAATTTCAAAACCTTGTCCTGCGCCGCCAATAAAGCTGCTGACGGGTACACGCACATGGTCAAAACTGACCTGTCCATGCCCATGCGGTGCATCGTAATCACCAAACACAGGCAACATCCTTTCAATCGTCACGCCTTGCGTGTCAATCGGCACCAATACCATTGAATGTTGATGATGACGGTCTTTGCTTGGGTCAGGGGTATAAGCCATAAAGATAATCACTTTGGCATTGGGATCTCCCAAACCAGATGACCACCATTTACGGCCATTCAAAACGATCTCATCGCCCTCAATCACTGCCGTGGCCTGCATATTGGTGGCATCACTGGACGCCACTGCAGGTTCTGTCATACAAAATACGGAACGAATTTCACCAGCAAGCAAGGGCTGTAGCCATTGTTGTTTTTGCTCATCGCTACCATAGCGCCATAACACTTCCATATTGCCGCTATCAGGCGCGTTACAGTTAAATACCGTGGGTGCAAGTAAGCTACGTCCTGTGAGTTCAGCAATATGCGCATATTCCTGAACCGATAGCCCTGCACCGAGTTCGGTATCAGGTAAGAACATATTCCATAAGCCCACAGCTTTGGCTTTGCTTTTCAATTGTTCTAGTTGGGCGGGCCATTGCCATTTGGTCCAATCGCCATCAACATTGCGATGATGTACTTCATCCCAGAATGTCTTTTCAATCGGTTCAATTTCTTGTTGGATAAAGGCTTTAGTTCGTGCAATAAAATCCTGTGCGCGTTCAGACAATGCAAACATCATCATTTCCCTCAATGTAAAATGTGGCGAATATTGATTCGCAGCTTTACATCACCATAAGTGAAAATTTATTATGAATGAAATGATTTAATTTTATGCAAAACTATGAATCAGATTCATAATACTAACCCACTGGAAGTGGCGCATTTTCATCGCATCGATATCAATCTGTATCCACTGTTTATTGCCATTTTTGAGCAAAAAAGCATTTCCAAAGCCGCACAACTGCTCTGTATCAGCCAATCTGCGGTCAGCCATGCTTTACAGCGCTTACGCACACAACTCAGAGATGATCTATTTGTGCGTAGCGGGCAAAAGATGCTGCCAACGCCCTATGCCGAGCAAATTTATCAGCCGATTCAAACGGCATTACTGGCGATTCAACAGATTGCAGTGCCCCAGCAGGACTTTATGCCGAGCATGCTGCAAAGCCTGAAAATTGCCATTCACGATGAAATCGAACCGATTATTTTTCCGCAACTGGTTCATCATTTTGCCCAATTGAATCTGGATATCCAATTTTTGAGTTCCAAGCTGGATCGTAAAAACATGTTGGCAGATCTCTCCGCCCAACAAATTGATTTTGTCATTGATCTGGTGCAACCACATCAGGATCATTTACAGTTTGAAAACCTGATGGAAGACCATTTTGTAGTCTGTACCCAACAGCAAGACATGGATTTATCGCTGTATTTATCTTCACCGCACATTGGGGTATCGTCACGGCGCACAGGCTTATTACTGGAAGATATTTATCTTAATCGGCAGCAACTGTCACGGCAGATTTTTCTGCGTTGCCAACATTATGCAACGGCACTGCAAGTCTTGGCTCAATATCCGAAGGCGATCTTGACCATTCCGCAAAGTATTCTCAAACATCTGCATTATGCGGAGAATCTGAAGATTCATGCACTGCCCATAGAGCTCCCTAAAATCAATATGGGCATGTATTGGCATGAGCAGGTGAAACATAATTCACGCCATCAATTCTTACGCACAGAAATTCTAAAAATCTTTGCTTAAAACAAGCGCGTATATCTCGTTTCTCGCTTGTTCTCGCAATCTACGCGATAGCAGTGCTTTGATTATGTGCTTGCAGCCATGCGCTTATCATTACAATTGTTCAAATACAGTTTAGCAATGACAAGACGCAGGATATAAACCACTGCCATCACAAAAACGATATAACCAATATCGGCAAAAAATAAAGGAATCGTGAAAAGGATCAAAATGGTGATTGGATAGAGCCAACGTCGCCATCCAGATAAATCAAAGGCCTCGTAAAACAACCAAATATAGGTGCTATAAATCGCCAGACAGGCAGCGATCAGCCATCCCATCATTTGGCTGGAAATGTGGGCATGTTGAGTTGAAACATCAACCGCTGCGGCTAAAGCAGCGCCTAAGACCGCAATACTGATAAAGATAAAAAAATGACCATAGCCCCATAAAAAGGGCTGTACTCCACGACGTTGATGGTGATGATGACTGCGGTCAAAATAGACCCACCACATGGCAAACATCATCAACAGTCCGCCAATCACCAAAAAGATTTCTTTGAAATTGACATCATGATTGGAAAAAGCTTCCTGCGTTGCGGCAAAACTGCCAATAATCGACTCTCCCAACACGATGATAGTGAGTAATGCATAACGCTCAACAATATGATGTGGATGCCAAGGCGTTACCGCATACTTTTCAGCATACAGCGGTACAGCGAGTTCAGCCAAAACCAGAATAAGGAATAGCAAAGGCGTCATATGAATGGCGCTGAAATTTCCAATTAACCATCCCAACTGCACCAAGACAATGCCAATAGCATAGCGATAAGCCGTTACCCTCCGTTCAGGATCATGCTTGGCGACACGGATCCATTGAGTCACTAAAGCCAAACGCATAATCACATAACCAATGATAATCACATCGAAATTATGTTCTTGAAACACTGCAGGGATGCCCGCCGCCATCACCAATGAGCCGACGATTTGCACAAAGGTCAAGCAGCGATACAGCGTGTCATCATTGTCATAGGCGGAGGCAAACCAGGTGAAATTCATCCATGCCCACCACAAGGCAAAAAACACCATCACATAGGTCGGTAAAGCATGCCATAAATGAGCTTCAATGATCGCATGGTGGAGTTGTTGTCCTGCGGTTGCAATCGCAACCACAAAAATCAGGTCAAATAACAATTCTAGGGGTGTCGCGGCTCGGTGGGCTTCGGTTGGATCACGCGGTGCTAATACCTTTCGGGATTTATCTTGAATTTTTGCAGGACTCATCTGTTTTTATTCTCATCACGTTACTAAGCAATTCGAGTTTAAATTAATCCAAGTTGAGGAATTTTCCTATCTCACCCAGATAAAAATAATGTTTAAAATTTATGCATGCAAAGTTTGCTTAAATCGATTATTTATGTAATTCTATGCCTATCTTTGGATGTCATCATCCATAACAGAATTTGACAAGGGGAGTAGCCTCCTCCAAGCCTAGGTTGTGAAACTGAACAATTTAGGTGTCAGAGTTTCGTCATTACACTTTGCAAAAAGTCGGACTCTGAGCATCACAAACGATCGTGATGTAGGCAAGACCTTGATCATGTTGAAACAGATGTTTTATTTAATTCATCTGGCAACTGGTCAAGGTTTTTTTATGTCCATTTGCCAGATAGGGAGTTGTGATGGAAACTATCGGTAATTTATGGCTGTACGTTGCGTTCTTCGGAATCGTAACGGTCATGCTACTGGTCGACTTTTTAGGCTTTAAACAAAAACAAAACCAAGATGTACCCATCAGACAAGCGGCTTACTGGAGTATTGCGTGGGTCACCGTTGCCATGATCTTTGGTGGTGGTTTGTGGTTGTACCTACAACAAACCGTTGGCGCAACCATCGCCAACCAAAAAACCATGGAATACTTTGCGGGTTATTTACTGGAAAAATCGCTGGCAATTGATAACGTCTTTGTCTGGCTGATGATTTTTGCGGCTTTTGCAATCCCTCCTGCATTCCAGCGTAAAATCCTGCTTTACGGCGTACTCGGTGCAATCATTTTAAGAACCATCTTTATCTTTATTGGTGCTTGGTTCGTACAAGAGTTCTCTTGGGTGCTGTATATCTTCGGTGCGTTCCTCGTCTACACAGGCTTTAAGTTCCTGAAAGGGCAGGATGAAGAAGACACCAATATTGAAGATATCAAAATCCTGAAATGGTTACGCAAACACATGCGGATTACCCCACAGTTAGAAGGAAATAAGTTCTTCGTTCGTCAGAACGGTGTGTTATGGGCAACGCCTTTGTTCTTGGTGTTAATCTTGGTAGAAGCATCTGATGTGATTTTTGCAGTGGATTCTATTCCTGCGATTTTCGCTGTGACCAGTGACCCGTTCATTGTGTTAACCGCAAACTTAATGGCGATTTTGGGCTTACGTGCGATGTTCTTCTTATTGGCAGGCGCTGCAAGCAAAATGCACTACTTACCGTATGGTTTGGGCATCATCTTATTGTTCATTGGTGCAAAAATGTTATTGCTCGATGTATTCCACATGCCAATCTGGATCTCGTTAGGCTTTATCGTACTGGTGTTGAGCATCACGGCTTATCTCTCGTTACGTCATAACAAACACCAAGAACAATAAACGCAAAGCATATCAAAAGGGTCTTCAATGAAGGCCCTTTTTTATTTGAGCATCATCAACTAATTGCAATTTAGGCCATTGCTGTAACCACTGTTTGGACTCAAGCCGTTGTTTAAATGTGTCATAGCTGACCAATGCTGAATTCCAACGCAATCTCAATGCAAATAAATCATGCAGGCCAAAGGGTGCGATCAGTTCCAGTTCTCCAACGCAGTTTAACCTGACCGCAATCGCCGTTGCTGTGTCTGGCCATAGCGACAAGGCATGTTCAAGCGATACTAGAGGTTGAATGTTTGCTGCATTGTCCTGACGATACCAAGTATGTACCAAGGCCTGATTCACCACATCCCATTGTTGTTCAGGAAAGATACGCTCTAAATCTTGCTGCAATTGTTTTTGCAAACGCTCATCTGTTTGCATTGCATCATGATAAATCACATCTATATCGCAATTGTTCAAGTCAAAGCTTTGACCATGTAAATGTGCCCATACGGTATTCCGAAGCACACCCGCACTTAAATAAGCTGCAGGATGTAATCGAGCCAATTGCTGCAACATCCCATACAAGGCAGGGGACTGCATAATCAGATCAAACAGTCTGCTTCGATTGCTTTGCTCTGTCTCTGCGTTTCCCCCAGATAAGGCATACATTTCGATTTCCCCAAACTGAGTTGCTTTAAATTATGAGTCACATTTATATACCTTTTAAGCCGATGAATTAGACGAATAATCCAGTAACTTTGGCAAAATCAGGTACAATCAACCGAAAAAAGTAAAATTGTAGGTTGTTATGACTTTGGCTACTCCAATCACGGTGATTCGTGGTCGCTTCTTAGATATTCAAAAAACCGTTTCCCAAGCTGCTGAAATTGCCGATCAAGTGCGTTATCTCGAAGATGGTGTCATGATCACTGAACAAGGCAAAATTCGCTGGTTTGGCACGTGGAACGACGCTCAAGCCCATCTTCCTGCAAACGTTGAAATTCAGCATTATCCAGAACAGTTGATCATTCCGGGC
This sequence comes from Acinetobacter sp. UBA991, assembly GCF_002292065.1. NCBI lineage: Bacteria > Pseudomonadati > Pseudomonadota > Gammaproteobacteria > Moraxellales > Moraxellaceae > Acinetobacter > Acinetobacter sp. UBA991. The sequence goes on from NZ_DBBF01000022.1 coordinate 27,715, forward strand.
ATGATCGATACCCATATTCACTTTCCACAAACCGAAATGGTCGGGGCCTACGGCGAGCAACTTTTAAGCTGGTTAAACACCTATACCTTCCCAACTGAAATCCAGTTCAAAGACCAAGCCTATGCGAAAGAAATTGCGCAATTCTTTGTCAATGAACTACTCAAAAATGGCACCACCACAGCATTGGTATTCTGTACGGTACATCCTGAATCGGTGGATGCCTTATTCGAGGCCGCAGCACAGCACCAAATGCGCTTAATCGCGGGTAAAGTCATGATGGATCGTCATGCACCCGAAGCCTTGTGTGACACCGCAGACAGCGGCTATAACGATTCTAAAGCATTAATTGAGAAGTGGCATGGCCAAGGTCGTGCACTGTATGCAATTACCCCACGTTTTGCGCCGACCTCCACCCCAGAACAACTCGAAAAAGCAGGCCAACTCAAAGCACAATTCCCAGATGTCTATGTGCATACCCATTTGAGTGAAAATAAAGATGAGATTGCTTGGGTCAAAGATTTGTTCCCTGAGCAAAAGAGCTATCTGGATGTCTATCATCACTATGGTTTAACTGGCCAGCGCTCGGTATTCGCACACTGTGTCCACTTAGAAGATGCTGAATGGAAATGCATGCATGAGACTGATTCTGCAATTGCCTTCTGTCCAACCTCAAACCTATTCTTGGGTAGCGGTTTATTCCCATTGAACAAAACTTGGCAACAGCAGGTTAAAGTCGGCCTTGGCACCGACGTTGGGGCAGGGACCTCGTTTAGCTTATTGCAAACCGTCAATGAAGCGTACAAGGTTCAACAGCTACAAGGTGATAAACTTTCTGCGTTTGAGTCGCTCTATCATGCAACCTTAGGTGGAGCAAAAGCCTTGCATCTGGATGACAAGCTCGGTAATTTCAATCTCGGCAAAGAAGCTGATTTTGTGGTACTGAACCTGAAACCGACCGCATTGCAGCAACTGCGTCAGTCCCGTTCAAAATCGGTTGATGACAGCCTATTCGCCTTATTCACCATGGGCGATGACCGAAATATTGAGGCAACCTATATCTATGGACAAAAAGCCTACAGCCAAAGCGAAACGTTTAAATAAACAAAAACTTGGTTGGATCATATTCGCCGTTGGATGCGCTGTTCTGTTAAAACGTGACCGTGCATCTGCTCAAAATGAAACATATTCTTCATCATCAAAAGGTGCATGAAAGGTGATTTTGTTTTAAAATTGGCGGATTAGCTCAAGATTTCGAGGTGTTGCAGGTCAACACCTTTTTTATTTTCCCGTTTTTAAGTTTTAGGAATCTACCGATGACCATTGCAATGCGCATTATGATTTCAAGTGAAGAGATTCAAGCCAAAGTCAAAGAACTGGGCGAAAAGATCAATGCACACTATGCTCAAAGTGATAAAGAACTGGTATTGATTGGCCTGTTACGTGGTTCAGTTATTTTTATGGCCGACCTATGCCGTGCCATTGAAAAGCCACACGAACTCGATTTTATGACTGTTTCTAGCTACGTCAATGGCACCACTGTTTCATCAAGAGACGTCAAGATCCTAAAAGATCTGGATGGTGAAATTCACGGTAAAGATGTACTGGTGGTGGAAGACATTATCGACTCTGGCAACACTTTAAGCAAAGTGGTTGAAATGCTGAAAACACGTAACCCGAACTCGATTGAACTGTGTACTCTGGTCAGTAAACCATCACGCCGTGAAATTCCGTTAGAAGTTAAATTTCTCGGTTTTGAAGTCGAAGATCGCTTTATTGTCGGTTATGGTTTAGATTTCGATCAAAAGTACCGCCACCTGCCATTTATTGGTGAAATCGGTCTTTAATGACTCAACCTTACTGGCATTGCATCAATACCGATGACAACTGTCATGGGCTGATCATAATGCCGACTCAGGTGCCTTAGGGCACCTTTTTTATGCTGTGTGATTAAACAAAGCCTGCTAAAGAGTGCACAAAAATACGACATAAATAGGCAATCCACTACAGACAAAGTACGCTCGAATCAAGCAGGATAATAAGAAATACCGCTTTTAAAACAAGGAGAAAAGATAATGTGGTCTCTGATTGTAGCCATTGTTGTTGGTTTTTTTGCTGGTTTAATTGCACGTGCAATACATCCAGGTGATGACAAAGCTGGCTTTATTGTCACGACCTTATTGGGTATCGCAGGTTCATTACTCGCTACTTACGGTGGACGTTTACTTGGCTTATATGCTGAAAATTCGGCAGCTGGTTTTATTGCGTCTGTCTTGGGTGCGGTGATTATTTTATTCCTTTATAAACTCATCACCAAAAAAAGTTAAATCCCTTCAGAAGGCTCCCCATTCATTTTAAACGATGATTGGGGAGCTTTTTCATTTAGAGTCCGAGCTCTTTCCAAATCATCTGAATTTCTTCAGCACTGCGTCCACCGACCATTTTCAAACCATTTGAGAAAATCAAGGTTGGCGTGGCATCCACAGCAAGTTTACGACCGAGTTCAAGGTTACGCTCAATCGGGTTGGCACAACTTTTTTCTTTCGGTTGCAGATTCTTTTGGAGCAAATTTTTCCATGCATAAGCTGGATTGGCATCACACCAAACCGATTTTGACACTGCAATCGATTGTGGCTTTAAAGCATAGATAAAGGTATAAATCGTCACATCGGTCAGCTTGTCCAGTTCAGCTTCTAATTTTTTACAATATGAACAATTTGGGTCCGAAAACACCGCTAACTCACGCTTACCATTGCCTTTAACCGTTTTAATCGCATCCTTAAAAGGCAGTTGTTTCCAGTCAATCGAATTTTGTTGGATCACTAAATCCTTGGTGAGGTTCTTTTGATCTTTTAGGCGCACCATTGAACCTACAAACATATGTTGTGCACTTTCATCCAAATAAATAATCTGATTATCCAGACTGGCACTATATAAACCAGTCATTTCTGTAGGTTGGATGTTGCTGACTTGGATATTGGGATATTGCTTATTTAAATTGCTTTTTAAGCTGTCTACGTTGGCAAAACTCATCGCTGACACACAGCTCAATAATGAGAACATCCCAATTTTTTTTAACATGTCTGACACTCAATTCAAAAATCAGCGGCTATTGTAATCAGTCTCAAGCCGCTCAACAGCCCAGCTTACTCAGTAACAACCAAAACTCCACCAATTCATGCGATGTTTCACGTGGAACATCCGTTTATTCTGTTCATATCCACCCATACACGCGCTGCAAGCGATCGATTCAGTAAAAAACTGACAATTTAGGTCCATCACATTGATAATTATTTAATAATTTTAAAAAGTACATAGATCAGCACCTCGCTTTTTGGAATAATTCGCATCATTCAGCAACACCGTGAAGATGATGGAATAAAATGGCCTAAATCGAGTCGCCTTGATCTATCATTATTCATTTTCAAGAAACAAAAAAATGTTTCCCTATCGGGATGATTGTCATCGTATTACAGCAATGAACTTCGCTTCATTGTAAAAATTTAGGTAGCTCAATGTATAACGCGGAACTATTAGAAGAAGCCAAAACCTTTATGTTTCATATGCTTAGTAAAGTAGTGGAATATGGGGGATCCGATTTATTTATCACCGCTGATTTTCCACCGAGCATTAAATTGCAAGGCCTGATGCGTCCATTGGGGCAACAGGCACTCACCGCAGATAAAACCAAGCTATTTGCCTATAGTTTGATGAATGAAAAACAGCGCCAAGAATTTGAAACAGAATGGGAATGTAATTTCGCAATCAATGTGCCCAATGTTTCCCGTTTCCGTGTCAATGTGTTTAAACAACAGCTGCAAATTGGTATGGTGATTCGTACCATTACCTCAGAAATTCCAACCTTTCAAAAGCTGAAACTGCCAGAATCTTTGAAAAATGTGATTATGGAAAAGCGTGGTCTGGTGTTGGTTGTTGGGGGGACCGGTTCAGGTAAATCCACCTCTTTGGCTGCCATGATTGACCATCGTAATGAAAACTCAGCGGGACATATCATTACCGTTGAAGACCCAGTGGAATACGTGCATAAACACAAAAAATCGATGATTACCCATCGTGAAGTGGGGGTTGATTGTCATTCATGGCACCACGCCTTGAAAAACACACTACGTCAGGCACCTGATGTGATTCTGATTGGTGAAATCCGTGATACTGAAACCATGGAACATGCAATTGCCTTTGCGGAAACAGGTCATCTTTGCTTAGGTACCCTACACGCCAATAATGCCAACCAAGCACTGGATCGAATTATTAACTTTTTCCCAGAAGAACGTCGCAATCAGTTGCTGATGGATCTATCATCCAACATGAAAGGGATTATTTCGCAACGTCTGGTTCGTACCCAAGATGGCAAAGGTCGTCGTGCTGCAATTGAAATTTTATTGAATACCCCATTGATTGCCGACAACATTCTCAAAGGGCAATTCCATGCACTGAAAGAGATTATGAGCAAATCGCGTGAGCTGGGGATGCAAACCTTCGACCAAGCCTTATTTGAGCTGTATAACGAAGGCGCGATTAGCTATGATGAAGCCTTACGCAATGCCGATTCAGTCAATGAATTGCGTTTACAGATCAAGCTGAAAAGTACTCGCCAAGAAGGCGCACCCGTTGCAATGATGACTGCGTTAAATGTGGTACAAGAAGAAAAGCCTGAAGAAGAGCAACAAACTGAAGATCAGTGATAGAAAAAATGGCTTGGATTGCAACACAACCCAAGCCATTAATGTTTGATTTAATTCATTATTTACCAATACAGAACGAACCAAAAATCTTACCAAGTAAGTCATCGGCACTGAAATCACCTGTGATTTCACCCAGTGCATTTTGTGCTAGACGCAATGATTCAGCCACCAGTTCACCTGCATTAAACACAACGAGTTGCTCACGTGCTTCTGCAAGATAGCGCTGAGTACGCTTCATTGCGTCTAAATGGCGTGTTCTGGCAATAAAGGTATCTTCTTCAGGCTGAAAGCCAGCATGCGCTGTAATCGCATCTATGAGCGCTTGAACCCCCATATCTTGTTTTGCAGAAACGCTGATATGACGAAAGCCCTGATAATCGCTTAACGTGGCATCTTGACCTGTTAAATCGCATTTATTGCCAATCAATAGCAAACGTTTTGGCTCTAAATGCTCTGCAAAATATTCATGCGCCAATTGCAAAGGTTCATCACCCTGATTTAAGTCATAAACCAACAGCAATAAATCTGCCTGCTCGATTTCCTTAATCGCACGACGAATCCCCTCTTGCTCAACGATATCACCGGTTTCACGTAAACCTGCAGTATCAGTTAGGGTAATCGGCAAGCCATTTAAACTGATCTTTTCATGTAGTACATCACGAGTAGTACCTGCAATATCAGTCACAATGGCACGCTCATGGCCTGCGAGTGCGTTTAACAGGCTGGATTTACCCGCGTTCGGCTTACCAGCAATCACCACCTGTAAACCTTCACGTAGCAATTGGCCTTGGCGCGCAGATTGCTGTACCGCTTGAACCGAGTCTTGTACATCGTCCAACAAAGCCAAAATCTTACCGTCAGCCAAGAAATCAATCTCTTCTTCTGGGAAATCAATCGCGGCTTCAACATGCAAACGTAAGTGAATCAGCTTTTCTAAAACCGTATTAATTTTGGTTGAAAATGCACCTTGTAAAGAACGAACCGCCGAACGTGCTGCTGCCTGTGATGTCGCATCAATCAAATCGGCAATTGCTTCTGCTTGCACCAGATCCATTTTGCCATTTTCAAAGGCACGCATGGAAAACTCACCCGCCTTTGCAGCAGTTGCGCCCAAATCCAGTAAACGTGCTAATAGCGCATTCTGAATGACTGGACCACCATGACCTTGTAACTCCACCACATCTTCCCCAGTAAAGGAGTGCGGGTTTGGAAAACACAATACAATGCCTTCATCCATCACCGAGCCATCGGCATCACAAAACTGACGGAAACCTGCCATGCGTGCCGCAGGGAGCTTTTTCTGGGTCAGTTGCTCTGCTATGGCATAAGCTTTTGGTCCAGAGAGTCGAATCACCCCCACACCACCACGACCTAATGGGGTAGCAATCGCAGCAATTGTGGTTTGATGTTGCATGTTAAATTCACCTAAAAAACGCAAGGGTTGTTGGGTTCAACCACTCAATACAGACAAAGAAAAATCCGCCTAAGATTACCATCTTAAGCGGATTTATTCAGTAAAAGTTCGAACTTAAGCGCTCGGCTCAACCTTGTTGAGACGGTCTTTTTCGACACCTTTGTTAATAAACCATTGTTGCAAAATGGTAATACTGTTGTTGACGATCCAGTAAAGCACTAAGCCCGCAGGGAAGAACAACATGAATACCGTAAACATGATTGGCATGATACGGAACACTTTTGCCTGCATTGGATCAGTCGGTTGTGGGTTCAACATTTGCTGAACGAACATGGTCACACCCATGATCAACGGCAAGATAAACCATGGATCCATCGCAGATAAATCTTGAATCCAGCCTAACCACGGTGCATGACGGAGTTCAACTGATTCCATCAATACCCAATACAAGGCTAAGAAAATCGGCATTTGTAATAGCAACGGTAAGCAACCAGACAATGGGTTGACTTGTTCACGCTTGTATAATGCCATCATTTCTTGCGAGAAACGCATGCGGTCTTCACCAAATTCTTCTTTCATGCGTTGCATTTCTGGTGCAATCACACGCATTTTCGCCATCGAACGATAACTTTTTGAAGAAAGTGGCCATAAAATCAACTTCACCAAGATCGTCAATAAGATAATTGACCAGCCCCAGTTACCAATAATGTTATGGAAGAATTGCAAGCCCAAGAACAATAATTTCGCAATTGGCCATAACCAACCATAATCAACAGTTTGGTTTAAACCAGCAGCTAAGTCTTTGAGTTCAGATTGGATTTTTGGACCTGAATACAGTTTAGCATCCACTTCCATTGATGTACCTGCAGGTACATTGATCACTGGAGAAGTGAAGCCCATGATATTCATGCCGTCCGTAGACTGACGTGACTCTAATTTTGCATTATATGGCTGACCATCGGCCTGAGTGAGTTTTAAGTTCCCAGGAATCCATGCGCTCACAAAATAATGCTGAACCATGGCAACCCAGCCGCCTTTGGCTTCAACATTTAATTTTTCGTCATTAAAGTTGGTAAATTTTAACTTGTTATAATGCGCATCTGGTGTACCCCAAGCGCCACCAAGATAAGTACCCAGGGTGAAAATACCTTGTGAAGACTTACCTGGGTCATCCGAATTATCACGCTTTAATTGACCAAACATTTGACCTTGCCAGCTTTGCTGACTGCGGTTAATGACTTGATGTTTAACGGTAATTGGGTAATCGCCTTGCGTGAAGGTGAACGATTTGATCACTTCCACACCTTCAGGTGTTTTAAATACCAACGGCACAGTCAACACTTGCTGTGTTTTACCATCTTTCGACGCAACGCTTTTCGCATCTGCCAATGTGTATGCTGTTTTTTCAACATCATACATTGGACGACCGCCACGGCTGCTATCTGGTCCATTTAAACCAATTAAACCAGATTGAGCGACGTAAGTACGTTTCGCATCGCTTTCCAGCATGACAAACGGTTTGTCGCTGTCTTTGCTTTCATCATGGCTTAACAATTCAATACGGACGATATCACCACCTTTAGGATTGATCCACAGGTGATAAAGATCAGTTTGTACTGAAATCAGTTGCTGACTCACAGATGTATTATGTTCTGTGGCTTGTGATGCAGTCACATTTGCTTGTGGCAAGTCTGAAGCCGCTGTTGCATTTTGAGCATTTGGCAAATCTGCAGATACTTCATGTGCAGTCACAGCAGCCGCTTGTTGTTGCGGTGCTGGTGCAGCATGACCATAATCTTTTTGCCAAGCCAAAATAAGCAAATATGCGGTAACAAACATGGCTCCAAGAATTGCAAATCTGGCCCATTGTTGCATATCTATAATCCCAAATGGTTAGAGAGATTTTGCTTGAATAAACGATCACGAAAGGGTACAGCAACGTGATGCATTTGAGAATCTATTTGATGAAACGAAATAAAACGAAGTGCTTTACGAGGCACAGGATCATAGCCTGACCCACCCCAAGGATGACAACGGCAAATTCGCTTAGTCGATAACCATACACCTTTGACCGCGCCATGTGTCTGCAAGGCTTCGATTGCATATTGCGAACAAGTGGGAATATAGCGACAACGAGGACCCAATAATGGACTAATTGCGATTTGGTAACATCTTATCAACCAATGCAGTAAACGTACCATTGGAGATCTCTAATTTTGGAGGGATGTCACAACGACTTTGGAATGCTTCTTTGCTAAGCGTTGTAATTTTTGCCAAGCAAAATCTAATTGTTGATGTAATTCTTGATTTGCGATTGCTTCTATACCTACTTTAGGCATCACCACAATATCGATATCAGCATTAAATTGCGCTTGATGTAAACGAAAGCTCTCCCGAGCAAGACGTTTTATTCGATTTCGTTCATGTGCACGACGCACCTTTTTTTTAGCAACGACAATACCCAAACGGCTTTTCGGCTGTTCGGTTAATTTTGCTAAAAAAAGGAAATGGGGCTGATGCACTTTAAAAAGCGCACCATCAAATACACTTTTATAATCAGCGGCACAACGAATACGAGATTCAGTGCCGAAACTGTAAAGTGTCATCACCCAAGTCTGGTCAGCTTAACAGTATTAAACAGTTAAGCTATGACGACCTTTTGCACGACGACGAGCTAAAACTTGACGACCTGCTTTAGTAGCCATACGAGCGCGGAAACCATGAACGCGTTTACGCTTTAATTCAGATGGTTGGAAAGTACGTTTCATTTCGAAACTCCAAAATGATCTTTCTATAAAGGTCCGCGATTTTATTGCGCAATGTTTACGCTGTCAATGAAAAATCAAAAACTTTACATTTTCTTTGTTCTGTTTTGAAGCAATAAAACTGCTCGAAGTTATATGCTTTTATTGAAAACAAAAAATATACACAAGCTATCTATTTAAATAATATCAGTATTCGTCTATATTCACAGCTTACAAACAAGCTTATCAACAATCCATCTTCTGATTTAAATTTAATTCTTGGATTTTGAATTTAAATTTCGATATGCTCAGTTATCCACAATTCGAGTGAACCCTATAAGTAAATTCAAATTTTAAAATTTAAATTTATTCTTATTAGGGCGCATTTATTCTGTGGAAAGTGATGTTTTTTCATGAATAAACATAAAGTTATGCTGTGGATAAGCATGTTTTTATCAATTTTATAGTTTGTGGATAACTTTGAGCTTAAAACTATCCACAGCTTGTGCAAAAAGTTATGCACATGTGGTTTTAAATTTAAATTTATAAACGAATGCTGTCTTTTTCAGCAAAAGTCCCATAAATTGTCCTGACAGATGTGGATAACTTGGTTAGAATGGCGACCCCTTTGAAAGATGAGGGGTGACGGTTTTTTATTTTTGAATTTAAAAAATGGATATATAGGGGATGCACATGCTCTGGACAGACTGCTTAACTCGCTTGCGACAAGAGCTATCTGATAACGTCTTTGCGATGTGGATTCGTCCTTTGGTTGCTGAAGAGGTTGATGGTGTGATGCGTTTATACGCACCGAACCCCTATTGGACGCGTTATATTCAAGATAACCATTTAGAACTGATCTCTATTCTTGCGGAACAATTGTCGGAAGGCCGAGTTCGTCAGGTTGAAATTCTGGTTGATTCACGTCCTGGGACAATTTTGTCTTCTAATGAGCAACCTGCAACCACAACAGCAGCGTTGAGTAGTGCGCCTGTTGCTGTTCCAACAAAAGTAAAAAAAGAATCTGACTTGGTTCAACCCAGTCAAAATGTCACTAAAATACCGAAGAAAAGACAACTCAATCCATTATTTACCTTCTCTTTGTTTGTTGAAGGCCGTTCTAACCAAATGGCTGCTGAAACCTGCCGTAAAGTTTTAACGCAGTTAGGCGCTTCGCAACACAACCCTTTATTTTTGTATGGTCCAACAGGTCTGGGTAAAACCCATTTAATGCAGGCCGTGGGCAATGCGCTATTACAAGCCAAGCCAAATGCACGTGTGATGTATATGACTTCGGAAAGTTTTGTACAGGACTTTGTCAGTTCATTACAAAAAGGTAAGGTTGAAGAGTTTAAGAAAAATTGTCGTTCTTTAGATTTATTGTTGGTGGATGATATTCATTTGCTCGCAGGAAAAGAAGCAAGTCTTGTTGAATTCTTCTATACATTCAATGCTTTATTGGATGAATCTAAACAAATTATTTTAACCTCAGATCGTTATCCAAAAGAATTGACTGAACTTGATCCACGTTTAGTTTCTCGCTTTTCATGGGGTTTATCTGTGGGGGTTGAACCACCAGATATCGAAACCCGTATCGAGATTTTGCTGAAAAAAGCTGAAAATAGTGGTGTTGATTTACCTAGAAACTGTGCTTTGTTTATTGCACAACAAGTGGTTGCCAATGTGCGAGAGCTTGAAGGTGCTCTGAATAAAGTGGTGGCGATTTCACGTTTCAAAGGTACTGTCATTGACCTAGATGTCGTACGCGAGTCGTTAAAAGATGTTTTGGCGATTCGTGCACGTACCATTAGCGTGGAAAATATCCAGCGGGTGGTGAGTGAATACTTCCGAATTCCATTAAAAGAGTTGATTGGTCCAAAACGTACCCGTATTTATGCACGCCCACGTCAATTGGCCATGGGTTTGGCACGTGAATTAACTGGGGATAGTTTCCCGGAAATTGGCATGGCTTTTGGTGGTCGTGACCACAGTACAGTGATGCATGCCTGTGAAAAAGTGGTCAGCTTGCGTGAAGAAGACCCTATTTTTAATGAAGACTATAAAAATTTACTGCGCTTGTTACAAAGTTAATCTATTTTTCAGAGTTGCAAACTATTTTTAAGTGCAGCATAGTACACTGCTAACATTCATATCGGCTTCTGTTGTAAGAGGAATAAAATCGTGCGTTTGAAAATCGCTAAAGAAAGTTTAGTCAATGTTTTATCCCATGTGGTGGGGGCTGTTGAACGCCGTCATACCTTGAATATTCTTTCAAACGTTAAAATTCAAACCACACAACAGGCTTTAACCATTACAGGTTCTGACTTGGAAGTTGAATTGGTTGCCAGCACTACGTTAGCAGAAGGTGCTTGCTTGGAAGCGGGTGAAACCACGGTTCCTGCGCGTAAACTGGTCGAAATTTGTAAATCTCTTCCGACAGCAGCCTTGATTGATCTGCAAATTACTGAAGATCAACGTTGTATTTTAAAATCGGGCAATAGCCGTTTCGTTTTGGGTACACTTCCTGCGGAAGATTATCCATTGTTAACTACTGAAAATAGTCAGGGTACACAAGTTCAGGTCACGCAGCGCGAATTGAAGCGATTATTTGAAAAAACAGCTTTTGCTATGGCTGTACAAGATGTCCGTTTTTATCTGACGGGTACATTGTTGGAAATTGATCAAAATCAATTACGTACAGTAACCACTGATGGACATCGTTTAGCCTTGTGTGAGGTGTTGGCTTCTTCAACAGCAGCAGCGCCGATGCAGGCCATTGTTCCGCGTAAAGCCGTAGGTGAATTACAACGTTTACTGAGTCTTGAAGATGAACAATTGACCTTATTGATTGGACGTGAATTGTTGAACGTCACCATTAATACGCCAAGCCGTGATAAAGAGCAGGGTGATATTACGGTTCGTTTCACGACGAAGTTAATTGATGGGAAATTCCCTGATTATCGCCGTGTCATTCCAAAAAATGGGGATAAGCATGTGTTTATTGCACATGATGTGTTTAAACAGTCGTTGCAGCGTGTTGCTATTTTAAGTAATGAAAAACTTCGTGGTGTTTTCTTGAATTTTAATCAAGATTCATTGCAGTTGCGTGCCAATAACCCAGAACAGGATGAAGCGGTAGAAGATATTGCAATTCAATATCAAGATGCCCCTCTAGAAATGTCATTTAATGCACAATATATTCTTGAAGTGTTGGGTGTACTGGATGGTGATGATGTGAAAATGAGCATGAGTGAAGCCAATCAATCGGTGCTTGTTCAAGATCCAGCGCATCCTGATCAAACCTATGTCGTGATGCCAATGCGAGTTTAATGGCGAGATTTGAGTTTTAAAGCATGCAAATCACGCGTTTAAATATCGAACGTGTACGTAATTTAAAGACGGTTGCACTCCATGAGTTGCAACCGTTTAATATTTTTTACGGCGCAAATGGTTCTGGAAAAACTTCAGTTCTCGAGTCCATACATTTACTGGCAACAGGTCGTTCATTTCGTACCCATATTCCAAAACATTACATCCAATATGATGCAGGGGATGCAATTGTATTTGCACAATCTGCCAGTGAGCGTATTGGTATGCAAAAGTTGGCTTCGGGCGAACAGGTGATTAAGGTCAATGGCGATACTATTGCGACTCAAGGTCAACTGGCAAAATTATTGCCTTTACAGCATATCGATCCACAGAGTACTGATATTATTGACCATGGTGCAAAGCCTCGGCGACAGTTATTAGATTGGTTAATGTTCCACGTGGAACCTGAGTTTTATTTTGCATGGCAATATTATTCTCGGGCACTCAAACAACGCAATAGTTTGCTCAAGACACGGCGCAATCTGACTTTGGCTGATTTAGAGCCTTGGAATAAAATGCTCAGTGATTATGGTGAAATGCTGCATTCGCAACGGGTCAGTATTGTTGAGCAATGGAACCAGTTTTTCCATGAGGATTTAAAGCAACTTCTACCTAATCTTGAGATTGAACTGGAATACAATCCGGGTTTTCATCCTGAGCAAGGTCTATTGCAGGACTTGGTTCAGCAGCATCAAAAAGACCTCGATCGACGTTATACCGAGTACGGTCCGCATCGCGCTGATTTACGTTTAAAAACGCCGTTTGGTAATGCCGATGATGTGCTCTCTCGCGGGCAAAAAAAGTTGTTAATCATGGCATTAAAACTGTCACAAATTGCAATGCTGCATGCGAGTAACAAGGAAACTGTGGTATTATTAGATGATCTGACAGCAGAGTTAGATGAGACTGCACAACAACGTTTAATTGAGCGATTGAGTCAGTTGGGAAGTCAAGTTTTTATGACCACCTTGGACCATGTGTCGGTATTAAAACACTTACAGGATTTGTCGATTTCTTTTCAATTATTCCACGTTGTTCACGGTCAAGTCAGTCTTGCTGCACCATAATTTTATTTTTCATCTTTCAATAGATCAATATTACTAGGGAGTAACCATGAGTTCAGAGTCTCAATCAGTCTCTCAAACAGAACAAACAAATGAAAAGGCTTATGATTCCTCTAGTATTAAAGTATTACGTGGATTAGACGCGGTTCGTAAACGCCCTGGCATGTATATCGGTGACACCGATGACGGTACAGGTTTACACCATATGGTGTTTGAGGTGGTGGATAACGCCATCGATGAAGCTTTAGCAGGACACTGTGACGAGATTATCGTGACGATTCATGAAGATGAATCGGTGAGTGTCTCGGATAATGGTCGTGGAATTCCAACCGATATTCACCCAGAAGAAGGGGTGTCAGCGGCAGAGGTGATTCTGACGATTCTGCATGCAGGTGGTAAATTCGATGACAACAGTTATAAGGTGTCGGGTGGTTTACACGGTGTAGGTGTCTCAGTTGTAAATGCCCTATCTAAAAAATTGCATTTGACCATTCACCGTGCTGGCCAAATCCATGAACAAGAATACGCGCATGGTGATCCGCAATATTCATTAAAAGTTGTAGGTGAAACCGATACATCGGGTACAACGGTTCGTTTCTGGCCGAGTGAACTCACCTTTAGCCAAACCATTTTTAATGTCGATATTTTGGCTCGCCGTTTAAGAGAACTGTCTTTTCTAAACGCAGGCGTGCGAATTGTATTGCGTGATGAACGTGTAAACTTCGAACATGTTTATGATTATGAAGGCGGTTTATCTGAATTCGTTAAATACATTAACGAAGGTAAAACCCATTTAAATGAGATTTTCCATTTCACCGCTGATACGGATAGTGGTATTGCCGTTGAAGTTGCATTGCAATGGAATGAGAGTTACCAAGAAAACGTTCGTTGCTTTACCAATAATATTCCACAAAAAGATGGTGGTACACACCTTGCAGGTTTCCGTGCTGCGTTAACTCGTGGTTTAAACCAGTATCTTGAAAGTGAAAATATTCTTAAGAAAGAAAAAGTTGCTGTCACAGGTGATGATGCGCGTGAAGGCTTAACTGCAATTATTTCAGTGAAAGTGCCAGATCCAAAATTCTCATCACAAACCAAAGAAAAATTGGTGTCGAGTGAAGTGAAACCTGCAGTAGAGCAGGCAATGAACAAAGAGTTTTCAGCTTATTTGCTGGAAAATCCACAAGCCGCAAAATCGATTGCAGGCAAGATTATTGATGCAGCACGTGCGCGTGACGCAGCACGTAAAGCACGTGAAATGACCCGTCGTAAGAGTGCTCTAGACATCGCCGGTTTACCGGGTAAATTGGCAGACTGTCAGGAAAAAGATCCTGCATTGTCTGAACTGTATCTGGTCGAGGGTGACTCTGCGGGCGGTAGTGCCAAACAAGGTCGTAACCGTAAAATGCAGGCAATTTTACCGTTGAAAGGTAAAATTCTAAACGTAGAACGTGCGCGTTTTGACAAGATGATTTCAAGCCAAGAAGTCGGTACTTTAATTACCGCTTTGGGCTGTGGTATTGGTCGGGAAGAATATAATCCAGACAAATTACGTTATCACAAAATCATCATCATGACCGATGCGGACGTGGATGGTTCACATATTCGTACTTTGTTATTGACCTTCTTCTTCCGTCAAATGCCAGAATTGGTTGAGCGTGGCTATATCTATATTGCACAGCCGCCATTGTATAAGTTGAAGAAAGGTAAGCATGAGCAGTACATGAAAGACAATGATGCACTGGAAACCTTCTTGATTTCCAATGCGATTGATGAACTTGCATTACATGTCAGCGCTGAGGCACCTGCGATTAATGGGGCTGCATTAGCCAGTGTTATTGCCGACTATCAAGTGTCACAAAAAAGCTTACAACGCCTGACTCAACGTTATCCTGCAAGTTTGTTGGATGGTTTACTTGAGCTTGATGCATTTAAAACAGATCACAACCATGAACGCGACTATGTTGAAACATGGGCAGAGCAATTACGTGCTGCAATTGAAAAATTACAACCAAGCCTACGTCCCGAGATTACATTAGAAGCGTTTGAGCGTGAAAATGCGCAGGGCGAGAAATCAGCACATTATTGGCCACGCGTCACCGTCTACGTGCATAACTTACCGCATTCGTATCTATTAGATGCTGGTCTGTTAAATTCTGCTGAGTATGCGCGTTTACTGAAGAACTCGAAGAGCTGGTTCAAGTTGCTGGAAGACGGGGCTTATCTGCAAAAAGGTGATCGCCGTATTCAGGTCACGAGCTTCCATCAAGTATGGCAGCACATTTTACAAGACTCACGTCGCGGTATGATGATCCAACGCTATAAAGGTTTGGGTGAGATGAACGCAGAGCAGCTTTGGGAAACCACGATGGATCCTGAAAACCGTAATATGTTGCAAGTGACCATTGATGATGCGATTGAAGCTGATCGTATGTTCTCATGCTTGATGGGTGATGATGTAGAACCGCGTCGTGCCTTCATTGAAGAAAATGCCTTAAATGCAGATATTGATGCTTAATTAGTTTAGGCATTAATACCCAATAAAAGAGCTTATCTTTTACCGCGCTGTAAAAGATAAGCTCTCCATCCTGCAACTAACAAGGGCAGCAGGGTGATGATCAAAAAAATAACATCTGCAATACCATCCATCAGCAGCATGCCAACAATTCCTAAAATACTGCATAAAGCCAACAGCCATACGATACTTAACTTATTCCACAGTTGCATTGTTGATTCCTTTTAAGCCTTTTTGTTGGCGTTTTGCCCACCATAACCATGCGCCATTTAAAGTGATAAATAAGGTGAGTAAGGTACATAGACTCCATAAGATCTTGAGGGGCATACCACCGTAATTGCCAAAATGCAGTGGTTGTGACAGTAAGATGGCTTTCAGATAGGTGGGTAATTCTTCAACCGTATCCACTTGTCCTGTTTCTGCATTGACCAAGGCGACTTTTAGCATCTTCTCTTTTAAGCCCTCATTGCCTTGCAGTAACACCATATAGTGACCTTGGGTGGCGTATTCTGTTTTTGGGTAGAACACACTGGTGGGGTGCCAATCTGTTTGACCTTTCTGAGCGGCCGCATAGACCTGATCAATGCTTAAATTTGGATGAATCACACGGGCATGCTGATATTTGTCTTGCAGGGCTTTCAGTTCAGTCATTTGCCAAACTCCAATTGCAACCGTACCAAAACCCAGTAGAAATCCAGTTAAGGTCACTACCAAGGCCCAACCGAGGATTGCAGAGCCAATTAAATTATGTAGGTCGAGCTGTAATAGACGTTGTCCCTTGTTAAAACGAAGAATGCCCAAAAAGAATTTTTTCACATAAGGCGCATAGACCACCAAGCCAGAAACCAAAGATAAGAACACTAACAAAGCAATCAGTGCCCCAATCAATTGTCCAATAAAACCTAGAAACCAGTTGGCATGCAGTTCCAGTAAGAAGCCAGTCAAAGTATCTCGTTCATTTGGTCGATCAATCAGCGTTGCAGAACCAATATCTGCAAACAGCCAACGTGCTTGTTCAAAGCTTTGTTCAGGTTTCGCCATCCCGATAAGGAGTACACCAGGATGATGCTCGGGGTCATAGCCTGTACTGATAATCTGCTCGGTAGGGTAGGTTCTCTGTGCGGTCGCGATTGAGTCCGCTAGCGGTCGTTGCTGTTGTAAAGAAGAATGTAGAGCCGTAGGCTCGACCCCAAGTGCATGATCAATCTCTTCATGGAAAATCAGAATAACCCCAGTGATGGATAAAATTGCAAAGGGCACTACAATCACCAAGCTGACCCAGCGATGAATCCATAAGTTAATGCGAAACCAGCGCGAGTTGGTTTTTTTAATGGCAGTTGCTGTTTGCTTCATAACTGATTTTCCCATGCGGCTTTGCACATGGATTCCTTGGTGATTAGATTTTTTATAAGCTGATTTTATTTTTATTGATAATTATTTTCATTATTATTTACTATTGTTTTTTACGTTCCACGTGAAACCTTAGACTGAATAAAATGATTAAAAAAAGGTAGTCGATGAAATCGCCTACCTATCAATGATCTATTTAAGCTTGAAATGAATGAATAATCAGATTGCTGTCAGCAAAAGAGCTTGTTAATTTTCGACAAAGTCACTCACTTGAATCAACGCATGACCAAACAAGTATCCAGCAGTCACCAACACGCTGATCCACAGTAATGCACCCAAGATGTTATACACAACGAAATGGCTATAATTCATGTTGCTTGAACCTGCTGCTAAGGGCGCAAATGAACGGGCAAACGGAATAAAACGAGCCAATAGGATGGTTTTCCCCCCGTGCTTTAAGAAAAACACATTGGTTTTTTGCAAATATTCTTGCTTAATAAAGCGTGATTTAACATTGAAAATACGATCGCCAAAATGACGGCCTATATGGTAATTCACCATATAGCCCAGTGCTGCTGCAAAGAACAGTAAGCTGATCATATAACCAAGATGCATGATTTCAACCACAGAGCATAATGCACCAACAGTGAGTAACAGACTGTCTCCGGGTAAGAAGAACATAAAAACAAAAGCGGTTTCTGAAAAAATAATCAGAAAAAGGATAAAATAAATCCATAAGCCATATTCTTGAACTAAGACTGGTAGAATATGTTCAAAATTAAAAATAAAATCTAAAGAATTCATTCAGTTTGTATGATCCAAAATAGAGTACTCACCAAATTAAAGTACAAAAAATGTGAAATGAATTTAACCCTCAGGATTCATTCGTCACTTATAAATTTACAACAGTGGCAGCTGAGTATATCGAGCCTGAGCCTAAAGCTCAATTTTCTCAGAAAATTCCAATTTTTACCTTATCTTAAATTCTCGACAAATTCATGACATTTTTCATGCTATTCATAGTGTTTTTAAGTATCCAAAGCATCTTTTAAGGCCATAAATGGGATGCTTCTGTTTAAATAAATGACCTTAAACGTTGTGATTCATACACACTCAAACAGAGCTGTGTATGAATCAGCTGGCAGCTTAATCTGCAAAAGAGCTTTCCAGCTCTTCAAGTTCCATCATCAGCTCTAAAAGCTGTTCTTCATGCTGTTCTAATTTCGCTTTGAGCTCATTTTGCTCATTCATTAGCTTGATCAAATCATTTTTGCGCTCAGCCTCATACAAGGCACTATCCGCTAAAGCATGTTCAATCTCAGCTAAGCGTGGTTGAACCTTTTCAATTTGAGCTTCGACTTTTTCGATGTTTTTACGAATTGGACGCGTCATTTCACGGCGACGAGCTGCTTCTTTACGTTGTGCTTCCTTATCTACTTTTACGGCAGGGGCTTGGGTGGTTGTACTTTGCTGTTGTGATGCATTTTGTGCATTGATCTGTTGTTGGCGCGCTTCACGTAACCATTTGGCGTAGTCTTGTAGATCACCTGCAAATTCTGTGCATTGACCTGCATGCACTAATAACAAGTCATCACAGACACTGGCAATCAATTGGCGTTCATGTGAAACCAGTACCACTGCACCATCAAAGTCTTGTAGCGCCATGGTCAGTGCCAGACGCATATCCAAGTCTAAATGGTTGGTTGGTTCGTCCAGAATCAAGACATTGGGACGTTGCCATACGATCAGTGCCAGCGCCAGACGTGCACGTTCACCACCAGAGAAGCTCTCACATGGCGTATCCATACGTTCGCCACTAAAGCCAAAACTGCCTAAAAAGGCACGTAGAGCAGCTTCACTGATGTGCTTGTCGGCAATACGTCCCAATTGCAGCATTGGGCTGGCATGGGCATCCAAAGCATCCATTTGATGCTGAGCAAAGTACCCAATATTGAGTAGTTCAGAGGCTTTACGTTCACCCGCCAGTAGTGGCAGATCTCCGACCAAAGTTTTGATCAGCGTTGATTTACCTGCACCATTCATCCCCAATAAGCCGATACGTGAACTTGGAGTGATTTGCAGACGAATCTTTTCAGCAATGATTTTATCGCCGTAACCAATTGTGGCTGCATCTAAGCTAAGCAAAGGCGAACTCATTTTGGTCGGTTCACGGAAGCTAAAGGTAAATGGGGTATCAATATGTGCAGGTGCCAATTGTTGCATACGCTCAAGCTGCTTAATTCGGCTTTGTGCTTGGCGGGCTTTGGTGGCCTTGGCTTTAAAGCGGTCAATAAACTTTTGTAGATGCGCACGCGTTTCTTGCTGCTTTTCAAAGGCTTGTTGTTGTTGCGCTAAGCGTTCACTACGGGTCGTTTCAAAGGTTGAATAGTTACCAGTATATAAAGTTAATTCTTGATTTTCGATATGCAGAATATGATCGGTAATGGCATCGAGGAAATCACGATCATGTGAAATCAAGACCAATGTGCCTTCATAAGCTTTGAGCCAGTCTTCTAACCACAAGATCGCATCCAAGTCCAAATGGTTAGTCGGTTCATCCAGTAATAGCAGGTCTGAACGGCTCATAAGGGTACGCGCCAAGTTCAAACGCATGCGCCACCCGCCCGAGAAGCTGGCGACATTTAATTTTAATTGATGATCGAGAAAGCCCAGACCTGCCATCAATTGTGCTGCTTTGGCAGGCGCTGCATAACCATGGATCTCATCGAAACGGCCATGCAGTCGAGCTAAATCATCATTACTGAGTTGATCAGGATGCGCTAATTTTTCTTGAATGTCCCAATATTCTTCATCACCAGACAAAACAAAATCAATTGCTGGCATTTCCAAGGCTTTAATTTCTTGCGCCATATGCGCCACAGTCCAGACCGCGGGGCGGGTCAGATTGCCCTCATCTGCAACCAAGTCTCCTAAGAATGCAGCGAATAGAGTCGATTTACCTGCACCATTCACGCCTGTAAGACCAATTTTCCAGCCTGGATGAAGCTGCATTGAAGCTTTTTGGAATAAAACTCGCCCACCACGGCGTAATGAAACTTGGTCAAATTGGATCATGAGCATGCAAAATAGCGAATAGATAGCTGCATTTTAAGGTGATCGCCCATGAATGCAAATTTTTATATTTAAGATCAAGTTGTTCGAATTGAGCTGATCAACCAATGATAAAATAGAGTAAAAGCTCTATTTTTGTGACGCGAATCAGATTATTATTTAAATTATATGAAAAATAAGCAACAAGATTAAAAGTAGCAGCATAGGATTTAAGGATGAACAAGGGAATTCTTGCATTGGGGGCAATGCTGGTGTTGGGGAGCTATACAGAAACACATGCAGCGACCAAAATTTGTGTTTTTGATTTGTTGGGGAAATCAGGAGAAGCCTATAAGGCCATGGAAGAGTGGGCCTTGGCTGCTAAAGCATGGCGTGGTGATACCTTTCTGATCAGCTATCAGAATGAAGCGCTGGCAGAAAATGACTTTGAACAAGGCAAATGTGATGGCGTCTATATGACTTCGATGCGTGCGCGCCGTTATAACAAATTTGCAGGTTCGATTGATGCGATTGGGGCGGTACCAAGCTATGCGATTGCACAGAAAGCGATTAGTTTTGCTTTGGATAAGCGTAATCAACGCCGTTTGCTCAGTACCGTTGATAATGAAAACTATGAAGTTGCAGGGATTTCACAAATTGGCTTGGCCTATATCTTTGTCAAAGACAAGAAGATGAATACTATTGAGCAAATCAAAGGGAAAAAATTTGCAGTGCTTGGCTATGACGAAGCACAAAAGATCGTGGTGAAAAGCCTAGGTGGACAAGCCGTACTTGCAGATATCTCTGATATCGCCAAAAAGTTTAATACTGGTCAGGCCGATATTATGGCGGCACCTGCCTATGCCTATAAGCCTTTAGAATTGTCAAAGGGATTGGGAAATGAGGGCGCGATTATTACGTTCCCGGCGGTGAACATGACCATGGACTTAATTATCCGTCCTGAAAAATTCTCCAGCAATTTTGGACAGAACTCTCGAGCGTGGTTTCTAAGCCGTCTGAATACCAATTTCGCACTGATCCAGCGTCTTGAATCAGAATTACCTGCCAAATATAAAATCAACCTCAGTAACGAGGATAAAACCCGTTATCAGCAAATCTTGCGTGAAGCACGTATGGGATTGACCAAACGTGGTATTTACGATGCCAGCATGATGAGTGTACTGAAACGCGCGCGCTGTACGGTCGACCGAACCAATTTTGAATGTAGTTTGGGCGGAGAGTAAATCGGGATAACAGAGCATGTTTTCTCGTTGACTCATGTCTAGCCCTCTCTGAATTTGATTCTGTGATGCAGATGGGTAAAACAGATGAAAACCCGACATATGTATATAAAAGCGCTATTCTTTTGGTCAAAATCTGACTATATTGAATAAGCGCTGATGGAAAATTGTGCAAAAATAGCAAAGTAAGGGAAAACAAGATGAAAAAAGGACTTTGGGCATTGAGTGCTACAGCTCTATTTGTCATGAGCACTCCTGTACAGGCAAAACAACAAATTTGTGTTTTTGATTTATTGGGTAAGGCTGGGGAGTCTTATAAACTGATTGAGGAATGGAAGCTGGCTTCTAAAACATGGCAGGGCGATGTTGAACTGATTCCTTATCAAGACGAAGAAAAAGCGGAAAAAGATTTTGATGCAGGCAAGTGTGATGGGGTCTATATGACGTCGATGCGTGCCCGTAAATATAATAAATTTGCAGGTTCAGTTGATGCAGTTGGGGCTGTGACCAGCAATGCCATTGCGCAAAAGGCGATTACCTATGTACTGGATAAACGTAATCAGCATCGTTTAACGGCAACGATGAACGGCGAGAAATTTGAAGTTGCTGGTATTATTCAAGTTGGGTTGGCTTATATTTTTGTACGTGACAAAAAGATCGATACCATTGAAAAAGCCAAAGGCAAAAAATTCGCTTATTTACATTATGACCAAGCGCAGAAGGCCATTGTAGAAAGCATCGATTTGGTAGCGGTACCATCGGATATTTCTGATTTTGTGAAAAAATTTAATAGCGGACAGGTGGATGTGATTGCAGCGCCTGCCTATGCCTATAAACCTTTAGAAATCAGTAAAGGCTTGGCCAATGGGGCATTGTTTAATTTCCCTGTGGTGAATATTACCGGTGACCTGATTATTCGTCCTGCACAATTCCCAAGTGGTTTTGGAACCCAGTCTAGACAATGGTTCGTGAATAAACTGCCAAGTAACTTTGCCATGGTGCAACGTTTAGAAGCAGGGATGAATGCCAAAAAGATTACTTTGACCAATGAAGATAAAACCCGGTATCAAAAAATGTTACGGGATGGACGCATGAATTTAACCAAGCAAGGCGTATATGATGCGAGTATGATGAATGTGCTGAAGCGTGCCCGTTGTACGGTTGAACGGACCAACTTTGAGTGTACTTTGAGTGGTGAATAAAAAAGGAGAATAACTGAATAGATCTAAATCTATACATAAAATTAGGTATATATAACAAAATTGCCTATGAAAATAATAGAAATAGATAAAAGAGGGTAAAAAGTAAACAATCTAGTCATAAAAATAGAGTATAAGCTCTATTTTTTTTCAAAAAACATGATTAATATTTGCTTCGAACAAGGAGACAAACATAAAGTTTGTGAAAGGATGAAAAATATGAAAAAAATTGCACTTGCTCTTGCAGCAACTTCGATCTTTGGTGTGTCTGCTTCTACTCAAGCAGCAATAGATGTGTGTGTATTCGACTTATTAGGAAAGTCAGGTGAATCATACAAAATGATGCAAGACTGGGCACTCGCAGCGAAAGGCTGGGGCGCTGATGTCAACTTACTTGCAATCACGGATGAACAGGTTGCAGACAATAACTTTAAAGCGGGCAAATGTGCTGCTGTTGCGATGACAGCAATGCGTGCTCGTCCATATAACAAATTTGCAGGTTCAGTCGATTCATTGGGCGGTGCACCGAGCAATGAAGTTGCACAACGTGCGATTACTTATGTATTGGATGCACGTAATGCAGCCAAAATGACCACTAATTTGGGTGGTAACAAATATGAAATCGGCGGTATTGCACCATTAGGCGCTGCTTACATTTTCGTACGTGACAAGAGCATTAACTCAATTGAAAAGGCAGCGGGTAAAAAATTCGCGGTATTGGGTTATGACGATGCACAAAAAATCATGGTTCAACGTGTAGGCGCGCAAGCGGTACTTTCTGATATTTCTAACTTTGCTGCTAAATTTAATAATGGCCAAGTCGATATGGTCGGTGCACCTGCTTATGCTTACAAACCATTAGAATTAAGCAAAGGCTTAGGTTCAAATGGTGCAATGTTTAACTTCCCAGTACTTCAAGTGACTGCGGATCTTGTTCTTCGTCCAGAGAAATTCCCTGCTGGCTTTGGTCAAAAATCTCGTGATTACTTTGTGAAGCAACTTCCAAAAGCATTCGCTATGATCAAACGTTATGAAGCTGAAATTCCAGCTAAATACAAAATGAACTTGAGTGCTGAAGACAACTTGAAATATCAAAAATTATTACGTGATGGTCGTATGGATCTGACTAAACGTGGTATTTACGATGCAAGCATGATGTCTGTATTGAAGAAAGCACGTTGTTCAGTAGACAAAGCAAACTTTGAATGTGCATTACCAGGTGAATAATCCTGAATCGCCATAATCAAGACCTAAAGCCTAGATTTATCTAGGCTTTTTGTTTTTTTGCAGATGTCATTTAAGCCATTGTCTTGATGTGCAAAGATCGTAATTATATAAAGATATAAAAACCAAATGGAATCTTGAAGATTTAAAAGATGTTTCAATCAGGACGATTAAACATGACTGTATTAAAAACAATGATTCATTGGTAAACCCTATTTAGAGATATACCGCCAGTCTTTTGATTTTGGATGGGATGCAACAACAATCAGCATAGATGCAAAGGAAAAATAACATGCAATGGTTTAAAACTTTATTACTTGCGACTGGGATCGCCGCGGTCTCTGCAGGCACTCAGGCAAAACAAACAATTTGTGTATTTGATATCGTGGGCAAAAGTGGCGATGTTTATGCATTAATGAAGGATTATCAACTCGCTGCAAAAACTTGGGGCGCTGATATTGAGCTTAAAGTTGGAACCAATGAAGCGGTCATTGCAGAAGACTTTAAAGCAGGAAAATGTGATGGCGTGAGTATCACAGGAATGCGTGGTCGTCAGTTTAACCAATTTACGGGTTCATTGGATGCAATCGGGGCGATTACCGACCTTAAATTGGCCGTTAAAGTGATGCAGGGTTTAGCCAGCCCAACCTTTGCCAAAGCGATGGTGAATGGAAAATATGAGGTGGTTGGTGTTATTCCTGTGGGTGATGCCTATTTATTGGTGAATGACCGTAATATCAATACAGTTGCCAAGGCGGCAGGTAAGAAAATCGCCGTTTTAGATTATGACGAAGCCCAAAAAATTATGGCGTCACAAGTCGGTGCACAAGCGGTCAGTTCAGATATCACCAACTTTGGTGCGAAGTTTAACAATGGTCAGGTGGATATTATTGGTGCGCCAGCGGCAGCGTTCAAACCTTTAGAACTGTATAAGGGCTTGGGAACCAAAGGCGCGATTGTGAATTACCCAATTTTACAAGTAACTGGTAATTTAATCATTCATCCGGATAAATTCCCTGCTGGTTTTGGCCAAAAGTCAAGAGAATGGGTGAAAGCACAATTACCACGGGCATTTACCATTCTTGGAAAAATGAAAGCAGACATTCCACAAAAATATTGGATGGAAGTTCCTGCTTCTGACAAACCAGGCTATCAAAAATTAATGCGTGAAGCACGTATTAATCTGACCGCTAAAGGAATTTATGACAAGCGCATGATGAAATTGTTATGGCAATTCCGTTGCCGTGAAGATGCCAAAAACTTTGAGTGCGGTTTACAGGATGAGAACTACAAATAATCATATAAAAAGTCTTTAACAGCACTTTAAACTTCAAATACAGACCCGATATTGAGTATGCTATACTGAATATCAGGTCTTTTATTTATTAAAGACGTATTGAAGTCTGAGGAATATCCATCATGAACGCCCAAGCTCTAGAATTGTCAGATAGTGCTGCTAACAAAGTTCGCCAACTACGCGAAAGTGAAGGCAATAACGATCTTATGTTACGTGTTTATGTAACAGGCGGTGGTTGTTCAGGCTTCTCTTATGGCTTTAATTTCGCTGAAAGCATCAATGAAGATGATGCTGAATTTATGAATGGCGACGTTAAAATGCTGGTTGACTCCCTCAGTTATCAATATCTTGTTGGGTCAGTGGTCGATTATTTGGAAGGACTTGAAGGCTCTCGTTTTGTAGTTCAAAACCCGAATGCGACCACCACTTGCGGTTGTGGTTCATCGTTCTCGATCTAACCGATTTTTGATGTAAAAAAAGCTTCTCCAATTGAGAAGCTTTTTTGTTTTATACCGTGGTTATTGTTCCGAGGATACGATCACCTGCTGCACCCGTCACCGCAGGTAAATTGCCACTCAGTTGTTGTACAAAGCGCATAGCCAACCACGCAAAAGCAGTTGCCTCTACCCAAGTTGGTGCTAGACCAAGCGCATCCGTGGTTTGCACTGACCAATTATGTTTACGTAGGCGCCAACGGAGTTGTTCAAGTAAATGTGAGTTATAGGCACCGCCACCACAGACATAGATTTCACCTGTCGGCATCCATTCCTTGCTACGATAAATTGCTTTTTTAATCGCACGTGTGGTGAGTTTCATTAAGGTCGCTTGAACATTCTCTGGCGTATCTTCCAGTTCATCATATTCCAGATCATTGCGCCAATCGCTGAGCTGCTCATCCAACCATTCTAAATTAAAGTCTTCGCGACCTGTGCTCTTCGGTGGTTCTTTGGCAAAAAATTCATGATTCTGTAGACGATCCAATAAAGAACGAATTGGATTGCCATATGCCGCCCAGTCGCCATTTTCATCATAAGGATGTCCAGTGTGGCGATGACACCAAGCATCCATCAAAATATTGGCAGGGCCTGTATCAAAGCCATATACGCCGTTTAAATTATTTGCAGGCAGCATACTGACGTTTGCAATACCGCCTAAATTTAAAATGACACGGTGGATACTGTCATGTAGGAATAAGGCTTGATGGAAGGCGGGTACCAAAGGCGCACCTTGGCCACCTGCTGCCATATCACGACGACGGAAATCAGACACTACAGGCAGTTGCGTGATTTCGGTAATGATATTGGGATCACCAATTTGTAAGGTAAAACCATGCTCAGGACGATGGCGAATGGTTTGTCCATGTGAACCGATGGCTTTAATTTGAGTGCGATCTAAATTATTCTTTTCAATCAGTTCATTAATGCCGTGCCCAATCATTTGCGCTAAAGCAACATCAGCTTTACCCATACGATCAATTTCATTGTCATCAGGCAGTGTCAATGCCATCAACTCATCGCGTAATTCAAGTTCAAAAGGCACAGTCAGCGTGGCATGCAGCGTTAAAGGGTCGAATGAAGTTGCAACAATATCAACACCATCCATGCTCGTGCCTGTCATTACACCAATATAGATCGCGCTCATATACAACTTATCCTGCAAGATGCTGAAAAAATGTTAGTATATCGCACAAATTGAATAACTGATGTGTTTAGGTTTTGTGATGTCAAATTTCTTGCCAGCCGAAGAACAGCTTGCTCTCATTCAACGAGGCACGCACGAGATTATCTCTGACGAAGATTTACTGAAAAAATTGAAAGAGAATCGTCCACTCCGTGTAAAAGCAGGCTTTGACCCTACGGCTCCTGATTTACACTTAGGACATACGGTTCTAATTAATAAATTAAAAACCTTCCAAGATTTGGGACATGAAGTTACTTTCTTGATTGGTGACTATACGGCCATGATTGGTGACCCGTCTGGGAAAAGCGCAACACGTCCGCCGTTGTCTCGTGAGCAAGTTGAAGCCAACGCGAAAACCTATCAAGAACAAGTTTTTAAAATCTTAGATCCAAATAAAACCAAAATTCGTTTTAACTCGGAATGGTTTAATCAAAGAACAGCAGCTGATTTAATTCAATTGGCGAGCCAGCAAACTGTATCACGTATGTTAGAACGTGATGACTTTACTAAGCGCTATAATAACCATCAACCGATTGCAATTCATGAGTTCTTGTATCCATTGGTACAAGGCTATGACTCGATTGCACTTGAGGCAGATGTCGAGTTAGGTGGGACAGACCAGACCTTTAACTTGTTAATGGGTCGTACCCTACAAGGTCGTTACGGTCAAGAATCGCAAGTGTGTATTACTGTGCCGATTCTTGAAGGTCTTGATGGCGTGAATAAGATGTCTAAATCTTTGGGCAACTATATTGGTGTATTTGACACTCCCGGTGCGATGTACCAAAAAATCTTGTCGATGCCAGATAGCTTGATTGAACGTTATTTTGATCTATTGAGCTTCAAGTCACTTGATGAAATCAAAGTACTGCTTGATGAAATGGCAGCGGGTCGTAACCCACAGGAAATCAAACGTATCTTGGCGCTTGAGTTGGTTGAACGTTTCCATGATGCAGAAGCAGCGGAAAATGCACATAAGAGTGCAGGTAACCGTGTAACTGAAGGCGAAGTACCAGAAGATACCCCAGAAGTGACCATTTCTCGTGGCGAGTTTGGTGGTGAGTTATTTATTGCAACCATTCTTCGTGTTGCAGGCTTAAACCCGAATGCAGCAGCAGCGAAAGACGCCGTGGGTCGTGGTGCAGTAAAAGTTGACTGGAATGTGGTTGATATGAGCTACTCTGTAAAAGAGAATGTCACTTTAATCATTCAATCAGGTAAAAAAGCCATTGCACGAGTGACTTTCACTGACTAAATCGAAATGAAAATAATAAAAAGCAGGCCATGAGCCTGCTTTTTATACGTAAATAGCTGATAAAAACAACGAAAACACTGATTTTGTAGAAAAAAGAAACATGCAAAAGAAAATAATAAAAAAGGGGGTTGTGTTGGATGTGAAA
>NZ_DBBF01000005.1:0-10212 GCF_002292065.1 Acinetobacter sp. UBA991
GTAAAGTTCCTGCTCTTCCTACTACAATCGCAAAAATGATTGCGACCACCAGAAACGACCATGTTGGAATTTCCATTTAGGACCTCCACCACCCTTTACGTTGGTGTTTGTACTTTAACGAAAATAAATCGGACTTGATCGTCAGATTGTCTGACAATCATAATTTTCACTATTTTTTAGAGTATTTAATCTAACAATTTAAACAAGACAAACCTTAATTTTAATTAAATTATTGAAATTTATATTCTTATTAATTTTATACAGTTGTAGAATTGTCGAACAATCATCCCAGTTTTGCGCGTAATTTTAGCTTTTTCCATTGCGAATATGACAATTGATCCCACCAAATAATGCAATTTTTATGCTTTTCCTGAGAAAAATAGAGCGCGATATAAAGTTGGTGATCTAATATTTTGATGATCTGTCTACGCTGGATCTTTAATTTGGGGTCATAAAATTCGAACGAACATTCTTGATGATCCAAGTATTCAAAACGTCTAATTTGAGGTCGTTTCAAAAATAAAAACCAAGCAAAGCCCATCATGCCAAAGCACAGTAGCCAAATCCATAAGGTAAGTAAGGAATAGGTTAAACTAAGGATGGCAATGAAAATCAAGAGCTGCAATATCATCGCAAAACGACTGCGTTGCAGCTCGAAAACACCATTAGCCATGGACATAGTGTTTTAATTTTAAAATAAAATCTTTTAATTCTGCACGAGGTGGTTCCCCTACCTCCATAAACCAATCCAATAAATCTGGATCTTCTTGATCAACCAACTCGGCAAATAATGCCTTTTCAGCAATATCAGCTGTCAGGTAGTGGTTTTTAACATAAGGATCAAAATACACATCGATTTCTTTTAAACCGCGACGCGCACGATACACAACCTTACGCTCTTCCAGTGTCATTTCATCAGACATTATTGGCTCCGCAATGCAACAATTTTTCCATAGTGTACCCGATCTCCCCGATGAAGTTCTGAGAGATTTTTCTCAAGTGACCAAATACATCAATCAAATTGAGCATTGATCACATTGTTCACTATTTTCAATTTCTTGTATGGTGATGAAGATGATTTAAATCCAACACACTAGGGAAAAATAACAAATGCAATCAGGTGCTATTCGTCCAATTCCAAACATGCTGCCACGCAAACTGTTTACTTCAGACCATGAAGCATTCCGTGAAACCGTGCGTAAATTCTATGAGAAAGAAGTTGTTCCTAATATTGAAAAATATGAAACACAACAACATGTAGATCGTGACTTATGGAATAAGGCAGGTGCACTTGGCTTACTTTGCACGACCATGCCAGAACAATATGGTGGCTCAGGTGTCGATCGTCTCTACAGTATGATTCTGATCGAAGAACAAGCCTATGCCATGGATTCAAGCACGGGCTTCTCTTTGCATTCAGATATTGTTGCCAACTATATCAACAACTTCGGCAATGAAGCGCAAAAGCAACACTGGTTACCAAAAATGGCAACAGGCGAAGCCGTCACAGCGATTGCGATGACTGAACCTGGTACAGGTTCCGACCTACAAGCAGTTCGCACGACTGCCGTATTGGATGGCGATGAATATGTCATCAATGGTTCTAAAATCTTTATTACCAATGGCTATCTTTGCGACATGGCGATTGTGGTGTGTAAAACAGGCAACAATGAAAAAGGCTCAGCCAATTTATCCTTACTGATTGTAGAAGCGGATCGTGCTGGTTTCAGCAAAGGTAAACCTTTGAACAAAATTGGGATGAAAGGCCAAGATACCTGTGAATTGTTCTTTGATAATGTCCGTGTGCCGAAAGAAAACCTATTAGGTATGGAAGGCATGGGATTTATCATGTTGATGAAAGAACTCGCTTGGGAACGTATGCTGGTCGCAATTATCTGTCAAGCAGGTGCTGAAGCAGCCTTTGCACATACCGTGCAATACACCAAAGATCGTAAAGCATTCGGCAAAGCCATTAGTACCTTCCAGAATACTCGCTTTAAACTGGCGGAATTGCGCACTGAAATTGATTTCTGTCGTACCTATCTCGATCGCTGTATGGAACTACAGCTTGAAGAAAACTTAGGTGTGGATGCGGCCGCAGCTGCGAAATACAAAATTTCCGACATGTTCTCAAAAGTTGTAGATGACTGCTTACAACTACATGGTGGTTATGGTTATATGCTGGAATATCCAATTGCCCGTGCTTATATCGACAACCGTGCCAATCGTATTTATGCAGGTACCAATGAAATTATGAAAGAACTCATTTCTCGTACCCTCTAAATAGCAATACAACAAAGGGATCGTGCCCGATGCACGATCGCTTTTTTATTTATTTCGATTCAGGTTTTTCAGTCGTTTGAACGGGCTGCGGATTCATTCTTGCCATTAGCTGCTTAACTTTTGGATTCTCAATATATTGTTGCATGGTGGTATTCAGTGCAGTACGTGCATTTTGTGTGGTGAAATGTGCGACTTCACTGCCAACATCACTGGCTTTCTTTGCCCAAGCCTTACCTTCTACAGATTGATAAAAGGTCAATGCAGCTTGTAACTCTTTCTGGCTAAAACTTTCCACATAACGTTGCACGATAAATTGCTTACGCTGTTCACTATTCAGATTTTTGCTCAAATCGGTATAAAAACTTTCAGGTAAGTCTTTTGGCAAACGCATACGAATTTGCTCTAAAATCATTTTATCGGTGTTTTGCAAACCTTGTTCAGTCCCGTCAACAGATACCAGCTTTTGCGCAATGACTTCTTTTTGTTTTGCATCATCGGCAAACACCAATGTACTGAATAATAATGTCCCTAAGATGATGATTTTTTTCATCGTATTATCCCTAATCAAAATTTTCTAATGTGCTCAATATACGCGATATTGATCGAATTTAAAGCCCGATTGCAAATAAAAAACCCCATGCTTATGCATAGGGTTTTTTAATAAATTCAATAAATAATTACGACACTAGCTTTGGCTTACGATCGACTTGCTCACCACGTTTATGGAATTGCAGGACCACGTCATTGAATGATGCATCTTTCAATTCTTTACGATCCGCAAGATAGTTATTGGTGATTTTCCACGGTGCTTTTTTACCTTGCTTCGGCATTACATCTGCTGCACGTGCAATATAACCAGAAGACATTTTACCCATAATGGTATCTTGTTCACGCAATGCTGGATCCGCATGGGCAATGACTTCATCATAGCCATTTTTGTCCATATGATTCAGCAAACGACAGATATAATCCGCTGCAATATCAACCTTTAAGGTCCAAGATGCATTGATATAGCCAATGATCATTGCCATATTTGGTACATCACTGACCATCACACCTTGATATAGCATGTGTTGAGAGGTATCCATTGGCTTACCATCAATTGTGCCTTTCACGCCACCCAAGATTTGGATTTCTAAACCTGTTGCTGAAATCACAATATCTGCTTCAAGGTGTTTACCAGACTTCAATTGAATACCATTTGCCGTGAATTTTTCAATTTGATCTGTTTCAACATTGGCTTGGCCTTCACGTAATGCCTTGAATAAATCACCATCTGGTACGACACATAAACGTTGATCCCAAGGGTTATAGCTTGGTGTAAAGTGTTTCATATCCACCTTACCTTTCAACTGCAACTCAATACCTTTCAACAATAAGCGACGTACTGTTTTTGGATATTTTTGTGCTAATGCATAAATACCACGTTGCATACCAATATTACGTGCACGGGTAAATTTATAAGCGGTTTCCTCAGACATAAATTTACGCGTTTTTTCATAAATGAAGTCAATTGAAGGAATCGTCGCAATATAAGAAGGAGAACGCTGTAACATGGTTACATGCCCTGCACCGCCTTTCACCATTGAAGGAACAAGGGTAATTGCTGTTGCACCACTACCAATAATAACGACTTTCTTACCTGTATAATCTAGGTTTTCAGGCCAGTGTTGTGGGTGGATCAATTGGCCTTTGAAATCTTCTTGTTTTGGAAATTTCGGTGCATAACCTTGATCATAGTTGTAGTAGCCTGTGCAACCCATCACAAAATTTGCAGACCAAGTTTGCTTTTTCTTGTTACTGTCTTCAATTTCAACAGCCCATTTTTTCTTTGCAGAATCGTAGTTTGCAGAAAGGACACGATGACCAAAATGAATTTTATCTTTTAACTGATTTTCACTGATCACATCGCTTAAATAGCCCTTGATCTCAGCACCGCTTGCCAATACTTTATCTTTTGCCCATGGTTTAAAATTAAAACCAAACGTTGACATATCCGAGTCAGAACGAATACCAGGGTAACGGAATAAATCCCAAGTCCCACCAAAGCTATCACGACGTTCTAAGATTTCGAATTTACGTTGTGGACAGTTTTTCGAGAGATGCACAGCTAACCCAATCCCAGAGATACCTGCACCAATAATTAATACATCAACTTGCTTTTCCATTTTTTTTATACCCTGTATAAACCATGACTTTATTAAAGCACAAATTTGACAATACGCAATGTCAAGTTTGGTCATTCATCGGTTTTTTCATATCACTTCGGGACAATTTTAGAAAAAAGAGTGCTAAAAAATCCTGAGATTTCTGCTTGGATTTCGTTCAGTAGAGGGTTTGCTTTCGTAGATGAATAAAATTATCTGTACTCACTGAATACTTATAAACATGCTTTATTCAATATCTACAGGGAGACAACTTTTAAGGAAAAAGCTCAGGATAAGAGATGATGTAGAAATAGATGTATTAGCAATTTTAGATCATAGCTTTAATTTCAAATAGAAAATGCCATTTATATCCTAGAATAAAAATAGCTTCATCAAAAGCTCATCTATATATTCTGCGTTATTTTTCAAGGCTTTTGATTCCACTCCATAAGTTTGAAAACCAAACTTTTGATATAGCTTAATTGCTGGCTGATTATCATCAGCGACAATAAGTAAAATTTGTTCTAGATATTCTTTGCTATGTTCAATAACAGTCCTGAGTAATCTATCTGCCACCCCCTGTCTTTGAAATTCAGGTTCAATAAATACACTTGATAAATAAGCCTTATGAGCAAGCTTTGTTGCGACCTCTCGGGTTAAAGTCGCTGAACCAATAATTTTATCGTTGTAGTAAACGCCAAAAACTGTTGAACTAGATAAGCAATTTTCAAAGAAACTTAATGGCTTTACCGCTTCTATACGATAAGTAGAACCAAACATTTCAGGGGCTTTTGCTAAAGCTGAAAGCCTGATCGTTCTAAAGTCATTCAGCTCATTCACACTTAGAATTTTAATCTCAATATTTAGCATACTTGTCTATTTGAATTTTTATAAGAACGCGACTTAATTTAGCATATCAACCAGTTGGCCAAACACAGATTAATTAAAAAGATAAATAAAAAAGGCCGGTTATTACACCGGCCTTTTTTGGAACAACTGACTGTTCTACACGTAGAAGTATTATTTTACTTCACGGTCAACGAGTTCAACGTAAGCCATCGGTGCAGCATCACCTGCACGGAAGCCCGCTTTAAGAACACGAAGATAGCCGCCGTTACGTTCTTTGTAACGAGGGCCAAGAACGGTAAATAATTTACCAACAGTTGCTGCAGAACGAGTACGAGCAAACGCTAAACGACGGTTTGCTACTGTATCGTTTTTTGCCAAAGTGATTAAAGGCTCAGCAACGCGGCGAAGTTCTTTCGCTTTAGGTAAAGTTGTTTTAATTAACTCGTGCTCAACTAAAGCATTTGTTAAATTTTGGAACAACGCCTTACGGTGGCTGCTGGTACGGCCTAATTTCACACCACTATTACGATGACGCATGGTGATAGTCCTACTTAATTAACGGCTACGATAGGCAAAACGGTCATCCATACGGAGACTAGCTGGTGGCCAGTTCTCTAAACGCATGCCGAGTTGTAAACCTTTCGAAGCCAAAACATCTTTGATCTCTGTTAACGATTTTTTACCTAAGTTAGGAGTTTTTAACAACTCAACTTCAGTACGTTGAACAAGATCACCAATGTAGTAAATATTTTCTGCCTTCAAACAGTTAGCAGAACGAACAGTTAGCTCGAGATCATCTACTGGACGAAGCAAGATTGGGTCAACTTCTTCGCGAGGCTCTTGAGCAACAGGAGTTTGATCTTTCTGAAGATCAACAAAAATTGCAATTTGTTGTTGCAAGATTGTTGCCGCTTTGCGGATTGCTTCTTCTGGATCAACAGTTCCGTTAGTCTCAAGATCAATCACTAACTTATCAAGATCGGTACGTTGTTCAACACGAGCATTTTCTACTGTGTATGAAACACGCTTAATTGGGCTATAAGAAGCATCTAACTGTAAACGACCTACAGGACGTGTTTCACCTTCAGGGAAACGTGAGTCAGATGTTTCATAACCACGACCTTGAGAAACTTTAAGGCGCATTTTCAATGAACCTGTAGAACTCAAAGTACCGATTAAATGATCAGGGTTAACCACTTCAACATTATGAGGTAAACGAAGATCAGCTGCAGTTACGTCACCCGCCCCTTGTTTCTCTAATGTCAAATATGCTTCGTTTTGATCGAACAGCTTAATAGACAATCCTTTTAGGTTCAGCAAGAGCTCGACGATGTCCTGCTGCAAGCCTTCTAAAGTACTGTACTCGTGCTCGACACCTTCTATTTCCACTTCAACCACAGCAGCGCCAGGTAAAGAAGACAATAGAATGCGACGTAAAGCATTACCTAGAGTATGACCAAAGCCACGCTCTAAAGGTTCCAGAATCACTTTTGCCGAGGTCCCGCTCACCGCTTCGACCTTGATCGCTTGCGGAGTTAGAAACTCGTTTGCAGTACGCGTCATTTATTGCTACCTCAAGGATTATTTAGAATACAATTCTACAATCAAGCTTTCGTTGATTTCAGCAGGTAAATCAGAACGATCTGGTGCAGCTTTAAACGTACCTTCTAACTTAGAATGGTCAATTTCCATCCAAGCAGGGATACCACGTTGAGCAGCTAATTCAATTGCGTTTTTAATACGTAATTGTTGTTTAGCGCCTTCGTGTACTGCAATTACATCACCAGCTTTAACTTGGATAGATGCAATGTTAACACGACGACCGTTCAAAGTGATGCTACGGTGAGATACTAACTGACGAGCTTCTGCACGTGTAGAACCAAAACCCATGCGATAAACAACGTTATCAAGACGGCTTTCAAGCAATTTCAACAAGTTTTCACCTGTTGCGCCTTTCACACGAGCAGCTTCTTTGTAGTAGTTACTAAATTGACGCTCTAACACACCGTACATACGACGTACTTTTTGTTTTTCACGTAATTGTAGTGAGTACTCTGATTGTTTGCTACCACGAGCTCCGCCATGTTGGCCAGGAGCTTTAGCATGTTTTTTAGTCTTAACGTCAAACGGTTTAACGCCAGATTTTAATTGCAGGTCTGTCCCTTCGCGGCGAGAGAGTTTGCATTTTGGACCAATATAACGAGCCATGAATGTTTCTCCTTACACGCGACGTTTTTTAGGTGGACGGCAACCGTTGTGCGGAATTGGAGTCACATCGGTAATGCTGTTAATTTTATAACCCACTGCACCTAATGCACGAACCGCAGATTCACGACCAGGACCAGGACCTTTTACAAGGACGTCCAAGTTTTTCAAACCGTAATCTAAAGCAGCTTTACCAGCAACTTCAGCAGCTACCTGAGCAGCAAACGGTGTTGATTTAC
Organism: Acinetobacter sp. UBA991; assembly: GCF_002292065.1. NCBI lineage: Bacteria > Pseudomonadati > Pseudomonadota > Gammaproteobacteria > Moraxellales > Moraxellaceae > Acinetobacter > Acinetobacter sp. UBA991. Next base: position 7,724 of record NZ_DBBF01000005.1, read on the forward strand.
GTGATCCACGGAAGCCTTGTCCACCTGAGGTAGCCCAAGCCAATGCATTACCTTGACGATCGGTAATCGTAACAATGGTGTTATTAAAAGAAGCGTGAATGTGTGCGACACCTTCAGAGACGGTACGAGTGACCTTCTTGCGTGCGCGAGTATCTTTAGCCATCTTTTAGCTTCCAGAAATCTTATTTCTTAATCGGTTTGCGCGGACCTTTACGGGTACGTGCGTTAGTTTTGGTGCGTTGTCCACGGACAGGCAAGCTGCGACGATGACGAAGACCGCGGTAGCAGCCTAAATCCATTAAACGTTTAATGTTCATGGAAATTTCGCGACGTAAATCACCTTCGGTCGGAACCTTAGCAACTTCTGCACGAATCGCATCAAGCTGAGCATCATCTAATTCACGGATCTTAGTAGTTTCAGCAATACCAACAGAAGCTAAGATATTCTTAGCAGTGTGGCGACCTACACCAAAAATATACGTGAGAGAGATAACAGCATGCTTGTTATCCGGAATGTTTACACCGGCAATACGAGCCATTCAATTTTCTCCAAAAAGGCAGTCAAGATAATCAACCGCCCCACAAAAATCTTGAGGGGCGGATAATAACCTAATTAGCCTACTGAAATCAACAGGTCTTAATTAAATTAACCTTGACGCTGCTTATGACGAGGTTCTGCGCTACAAATTACGCGAATAACCCCATTACGACGGATAACTTTACAGCTACCACAAATTTTCTTTACAGAAGCTTGTACTTTCATGATGAAACCTTCTAAGTGCGCTTATCCCTTAGGATGAGCAGTCGTTTTTCTCATTAACGTTTGATTATCATATTGATGCGAAGTAAGGTGCGCTTGGAGTTGCGCCATAAAGTCCATTACGACTACGACGACAATCAATAAAGATGTTCCACCCAAATGGAATGGAATACCAAACGAACTTTGCAATACCATAGGCATTAAACACACTACAGTAATGTAAATTGCACCAATGAAGGTCAAACGGTTAAGAATATGATCTAAATAACGAGCCGTTTGCTCACCTGGGCGGATACCAGGCACATATGCCCCGCTACGCTTTAAATTCTCTGAAACTTCTTTCGGGCTGAAAACTAGCGCCGTATAGAAATAACAGAAGAAGATAATTAACGCGCCAAAGAGCATTAAATACAACGGCTGTCCAGGCGATAACACCAATGCCAGATCTTGTAGGCTGCGCTTCACAATCCCTGCATTTGGATCAGCACTTCCTAACCATTGTCCCAAACTCGCTGGAAATAATAACAATGAGCTTGCAAAAATCGCTGGAATTACACCTGCCATGTTAATTTTTAACGGCAAATGTGTTTGCTGTGCAGTAAATACACGACGACCTTGCTGTTTTTGTGCGTAGTTCACTGGGATACGACGTTGTGCTTTTTCAATAAACACGATCGCAGCTAAAACGGCTAATGAGAGTAAACCGAATACAGCTAAACCAATTAAGCTACCCTGACCATTCTGTACAGACGTAAACGACTGAATCACAAGATTTGGCAAACCTGCCACAATACCTGCGAAAATGATCATCGAGATACCATTACCAACACCACGTTCGGTAATTTGCTCGCCCAACCACATCAAGAACATCGTCCCAGCAACTAACGAAGTTAGTGCTGGAACGTAGAATGCTAGGCCTGACGTTAAGGTAATACCTTGACTAATCAAGCCAGCACACATCCCTACACCTTGCACGAGTGCAAGAAATAAGGTGCCGTAACGCGTATATTGATTGATCTTACGTTTGCCTTGCTCGCCTTCTTTTTTCAAAGCTTCCAGCGAAGGAACTACCGTAGACATTAATTGCACGATAATCGATGCAGAAATGTACGGCATAATCCCCAACGCCAGAATCGACATGCGTTCTAATGCACCACCAGAGAACATGTTAAATAAACCTAAGAAGGTACCTTCATTAGCTTTAAAAAACTGTGCTAGCGCTACATTATCAATCCCCGGCAACGGAATATGCGCTCCTAGTCGAAAGACCAATAACGCGCCAATCAAAAACATTAATCGACGAATAATTTCACGGTATTTCACATGAAATGGTTGGCCTTTCATCATGTTTACATGACCTGAAGAACTAGGAGTCATAGACACTCGAGATTACTCCTCGACTTTACCGCCAGCAGCTTCAACAGCAGCTTTAGCGCCTTTAGTCAACACAACACCTTTAACAGTGAATGCGCGAGTGATTTCACCAGAAAGAACGATGCGAGCACGAATTTGGTCACGACGAACAACATTCGCAGCTTTTAAAGTTTCAAGGCTAACAACATCACCTTCAACTTTATTCAACTCAGACAAACGTACTTCAGCAGTTTTCAAAGCGATTTGGCTAGTGAAACCGAATTTAGGCAAACGACGATATAACGCAGTTTGGCCGCCTTCAAAGCCTGGACGAGTACCACCACTTTTACGTGAGTTTTGACCTTTGACACCACGG
>NZ_DBBF01000003.1:0-26536 GCF_002292065.1 Acinetobacter sp. UBA991
ATGACTGCTTAATACAGCGAACGCAATGAAGAGTGATCCGAAAAGAATCAAGTCACTCATCAAGTATGTCCAGAAACCAAAGACCGTTAAGTCAGTATCATCATGTTCATGATGACCATCGTGGCCGTGGTTGTCGTGATGAAGTACTTCAGCCATTTCCTTAGTCCTTCTTCAAGTGTTTTTCAAGTAATGCATAGCGTTCGTTTTCAATACGCTCAACTTCAGCAGCAGGAACGTAGTAATCAACATTCTTCGTGAATGAGCTTACGATCAAGCTAACAATAGCTGAAACGAATGAAACAACAGCGAGCCACCAAATATGCCAGATGAGTGCAAAGCCAAGAATTGTAATGAACATTGCAATGACAAAACCAGCAGCACGATCAGTCGGCATGTGGATGTCTTCATATTTAGTGTTACGTGCGTATGCTACACCATTTTCTTTGTCAGTCCAGAAACGGTCAACGCCGCTAGCATCTGGTTCATGCGCAAAGTTATAGAACGGAGCAGGAGATGACGTTGCCCATTCAAGGGTACGGCTATCCCATGGATCGCCTGTATGGTCCATGTTGTCCTTACGTTGTAAGAAACCAACGATGATTTGCATTAAGAAACATGCAATACCGATCGCGATAAGGACAGCACCAAACAATGCAATCGCTAAGTATGGATCCCACTCAGGGTTGTCATATGTATTCAAACGACGCGTCATACCCATGAAACCAAGGATATAAAGTGGCATGAATGCAAAATAGAAACCAATGAACCAGAACCAGAACGCAGCTTTACCCCATGCTTCGTTGAGCTTCCAACCAAACATTTTCGGCCAGTAGAAGATGATGCCGGCAAACATACCAAACACCACACCACCGATAATTACGTTATGGAAGTGAGCGATCAAGAATAATGAGTTGTGTACAAGGAAGTCCGCAGGTGGAACAGCCATAAGTACACCAGTTAAACCACCGATACCGAATGTTACAAGGAAGCCAAGCGTCCATAACATAGGAGTAGTATAGGTGATGCGACCTTTATACATTGTGAATAACCAAGAGAAGATTTTCACACCTGTAGGAATCGCAATAACCATGGTCATGATACCGAAGAACGCGTTAACGTTCGCACCAGCACCCATGGTGAAGAAGTGGTGAAGCCATACAACAAACGCAAGTACAGTAATCGCAATCGTCGCATACACCATTGACTTATAACCGAACAACGCTTTACGAGAGAAGGTTGCAACGATTTCTGAGTATAAACCAAATGCTGGTAATACTAAGATATATACTTCAGGGTGACCCCATGTCCAAATCAAGTTCACATAAAGCATTGGGCTACCGCCAAGCTCATTTGTGAAGAAATGGAAGCCGAAGTAACGGTCTAAAGTAAGCATTGCAAGCGTACCTGTTAATACAGGGAATGATGCAATGATTAATACAGCCGTACAAAGTGAAGTCCACGTGAAAATAGGCATGTCCATTAATTTCATGCCAGGTGCACGCATTTTGATGATGGTAACAAAGAAGTTAACACCAGATAAAAGCGTACCTAGACCAGAAACCTGAAGTGCCCAGATATAGTAGTCAACACCAACACCAGGAGAATATTGAATGCCAGATAGAGGAGGGTAAGCCATCCAACCAGTCGCAGCAAATTCACCTAATACAAGTGAAAGCATCATTAAACCAGCAGCACCAGCGAATAACCAGAAGCTTAAAGAGTTTAATAATGGGAAGGCAACGTCACGAGCACCAATCTGTAAAGGTACAGAGATGTTCATCATACCAACAACAAGACCCATTGCTACGAAGAAGATCATGATGACACCGTGCGCGGTGAAGATCTGGTCGTAGTGGTCAGGGTGTAAGTAACCTTCGCCGCCGCCTTTCGCGAGGAAAAGTTGTAGACGCATCATGATCGCATCGGCGAAGCCACGCAACAGCATGACTACAGATACGATGATATACATGATACCAATCTTTTTATGGTCTACAGTGATAAACCATTCGTTCCACAAATATCCCCATTTCTTGAAATAGGTAATACCGCCTAATACAGCAATTGCACCAAGTGCCATAAAGACCATGGTGACAAGTACAAGGGGTTCAGTCGGGATAGAATCCCACCCCAATTTACCAAAAATCATATCCATGTCTTATTCCCCTTGAGCAGCGTGTTCTGCTGCAGCATGAGTTTCTGCCGTTGCATCATGTCCAGCAGAATGGTCAGCACCGTGATAGTTACTCATGTAGTGGTTGATGATTGTTTCAAACAATTTTGGCTCAACTGATGAGTAATAAGTCACTGGGTGTGGCTTAGTCGGGAACGGTTTCATCGCTTCAGCTTTTGCAAGTGCTTCTTCATCACCAGCAGCTTTAGCACGATTCACTAAATGCTCGATCTGATGCTTAGAACGATCGCCATCTTTAAGCGTTGCTAACTCAGCTTGGTCAAGTGTGCCTTTTTGAATTGCTTCAGGGTTAATACTTGTACCATTACCAGCTTTCACTGCTTCTACCCATTGTGCAAATTCTGGTTCAGTCACGCTATGTGCTTTAAAGCGCATTTGTGAGAAACCGTAACCTGAATAGTTTGCTGAGAAACCACGGAAGATACCTGGTTCGTCGGCTAATAGGTGAAGGTGAGTTTGCATACCAGCCATTGCGTAAATCTGACCGCCTAACTGTGGGATGAAGAACGAGTTCATCGTGAAGTTAGAAGTGATCTTAAAGCTTACTGGTGTTTGTTCTGGGAAGCGTACTTCGTTTACCGTTGCAATGTTTTGCTCAGGATAGATAAAAATCCACTTGAACTGTTCAGCGACAGCTTGAATAGTCAATGGTGCTTTATCTGATTCTAACGGACGGTAAGGGTCGTACTTGTGGGAACCCCACCAAGTTAACCAAGCTAAAATACCAATAATAATGACAGGTACACCCCATACAACGATCTCAATTGTCGTTGAGTGTGCCCAAGTAGGTTTATAGTCTGCATCTTTATTCGATGCGCGATATTTCCAACCAAACCATAATGCCATAATGATTGATGGAATCACCACCAATAGCATTAAATAGATCGCAGTCATCATCAGGTTACTTTGACCTTGACCAACTGGACCTTTATTGTTTAGAAGTACCATATCACCGCCACACCCAGTCAAGAGCGCAGCCATCGTTGATAAAGACAATACAGCTAAAATCGTTTGTCTCATTTTACAACCTCGGTGAAGAGTCCCATTCCCTAATTAAAATTATGGGATAGCGATTAAAGTGTCGCGTGATTGATAAGGATTGGTTAAAAAATGCTTAGCAATCACGCGACACCGCAACGTTGTTGGGCATTATGCCTTATATTGAAAAACTAAGCTACTCATAAAGTCGTGTGAAATACTTGTTTTAAAACCCGATTTATTTTGTAGGGATTGTTATTTGCATCTGTGTTTTTTATATAGATATCAGCTTAATACATAAAAAAAGAGGAATAAATCCTCTTTTGTTTATCGATTTGTGATTACTGCTTAATGACCTTAGTTTTTGCCATTTTATCGTGCAAAGTTTGACGATTTTTGGTAAATGCGAATAAAGCATAATCAATCACGGTAATGATTGGGACAAGGATCAAATTGAGAATGATAAAGAACACGCTTCTCAACCAAAAGGCCCGAATTGTGCTGACTTTTTCTGATGTTTCGACATCCACAATTTTAATCTTGGCGATTTTTTTACCAATACTCTGGCCTGATTTTGCAATAAAGAACGCCTGAATCATGAGCATGATAATGAGGTAAGCAAAGATCATTATCCATGCTTCATTTGGAATTAGCTGCATCAATTGATGCTGTAATTCTACTGCTTTATCAGATGCAATTTGGGTGGCTTGCATCTGTTTTTGAATTTCAAACAACTCTTGGTATTGGCTTTCATTAAAAAAGAAAGATGGGATAGAAGCCATCGGTAGCCAAAGGATGAGATCAAAAACTTTCGCTAGCGCACGTGAATGAAAAGGTGCGAGTTCAGGTGCTTTTTGCTCGACTTTGATTTTGTAAGTTGGTTCGTTCGTTTCAGTTTTAATTTGAGCACTAAAAGGAGAGTAACCTACAGGTTCGTAGACAAGTTTACCTTGTGTCAGTTCACCAAGTGTTTTCCATTCAGCCATACCTTCATGCCAAGCTAAATCGGTCAATAAAACTTGTTGACTGGCAAGCATTTGGTTTACTTGTTCTAAACTGTAAGGTCCTGCTTGTTGATTATTACGAGCCAAGTAAATTTGCATAATTTTAAAATCTCAATTACAAGGGTGTGTTGACATTTCAGACATGTCTGGCGTTATAGGCTAAAACAACCCAAACAAGGCATGAAACGTAGACAATGGCAGTTCCCTTGTCAAGTTTCATAACGAAGTTTGGGGAGGTTTTAGCCATAACCCTACGGGACAAGGACATTTTTGCCACTACTGCGTTATCTTGCGCAGCTGCAATCGCTGCTCATTATTTAGAATGGCTAAATTGCGTAAGCCATGCCTTGTATTGTCTAAAAATGTCCGTTGTCGCAAGTATCTCTGAAATCTCAACAGACCCTACGATGAAAAAAGACCCTGCGAAAGAGGGTCTTTTTCTAAAAAAGACTAGGCTTTCTTGATTTGTTCTTCAGCAAGGAAGAACCAAGTATCAAGTACTGAGTCAGGGTTAAGTGACACAGATTCAATACCTTGTTCCATGAGCCACTTCGCAAGGTCAGGGTGATCCGAAGGACCTTGACCACAAATACCAACGTATTTTCCTGCTTTGCGGCAAGCATGAATTGCCATAGAAAGGAGCGCTTTAACTGCTGGATCACGCTCATCGAATAAGTGAGATACGATACCAGAGTCACGGTCAAGACCCAGTGTTAATTGTGTTAAGTCGTTTGAACCGATAGAGAAACCATCGAAGTGCTCAAGGAATTGCTCAGCCAATAGGGCATTGGTTGGTAATTCACACATCATGATGACTTTGAGGCCATTCTCACCACGTTTTAAACCATTCTGAGCAAGAAGTTCGATCACACGTTTCGCTTCAGAAACTGTACGCACGAATGGGATCATGATTTGGATATTGGTTAAACCCATTTCATCACGTGCTTTTTTCAAGGCACGACATTCAAGTTCAAAACAGTCACGGAAGTTATCAGATACATAACGACTCGCACCACGGAAGCCCAACATTGGGTTTTCTTCTTCTGGCTCGTATAGCTTACCGCCAATCAAGTTTGCATATTCATTCGATTTAAAATCAGACATACGAACAATCACTGGCTTTTCTGCAAATGCAGCAGCAAGTGTTGAAATACCTTCAACTAACTTCTCGACATAAAATTCGATTGGAGAAGAGTAGCCAGAAGTACGCGCCATAACGGCAGCACGTGTTTCGCGTGGCAAGCTGTCAATGTTTAACAATGCTTTAGGATGCACACCGATCATACGGTTAATGATGAACTCAAGACGTGCAAGACCAATACCTTCATTCGGGATTTGAGCGAAGTCAAAAGCACGGTCAGGGTTACCAACGTTCATCATGATTTTGAATGGTAATGAAGGCATTGAATTAATCGAATTACGTTGTACTTCGAAATCTAATGCACCTTCATAGATGAAGCCAGTATCACCTTCAGCACATGAAACTGTTACTTCTTGACCATCAGTCAGTACTTCTGTTGCATTACCACAACCCACGATTGCTGGAACACCTAATTCACGTGCAATAATTGCTGCGTGACAAGTACGACCACCACGGTTGGTCACGATTGCAGCAGCACGCTTCATCACTGGTTCCCAATCTGGGTCAGTCATGTCAGATACAAGTACGTCACCGTCCTGAACCTTATCCATTTCTTTAATCGACGTTACAACACGCACTTTACCTGAACCAATGCGTTGACCGATTGAACGACCTTCACAGATAACAGTACCGCGTTGTTTTAACAAATACCGTTCCATGGTACCGACATTTTGACGGCTTTTTACTGTTTCAGGACGTGCTTGAACAATATAGATTTGACCATCATCGCCATCTTTTGCCCATTCGATATCCATCGGCGAGCCGTAGTGTTGTTCGATGATTAAAGCTTGCTTTGCTAATTCGTGTAATTCGTGATCATTTAATGCGAATTGTTGGCGTTCTGGTTTTTCAACGTCAACCACAACCACTGATTTACCCGCAGAACCTTCTTCACCATAAATCATTTTCTGGTGTTTAGAACCGAGGTTACGACGTAAAACAGAGTGTTTACCTGCATTTAAAAGCGGTTTAGATAAATAGAATTCATCTGGGTTTACAGCACCTTGAACGACCATTTCGCCTAAACCGTAAGATGCAGTAATAAACACAACATCACGGAAACCTGATTCTGTATCAAGCGTAAACATAACGCCCGCAGCACCAGTTTCAGAGCGAACCATACGTTGTACACCAGCAGAAAGGGCAACAACACTATGTTCAAAGCCTTGGTGTACACGGTAAGCAATCGCACGGTCATTATAAAGTGATGCAAAAACTTCTTTAATCGCGATAAGAATATTATCAATACCGCGAATGTTGAGGAATGTTTCTTGTTGACCTGCGAAAGACGCATCAGGTAAGTCTTCAGCCGTTGCAGAAGAACGTACCGCAACAGCAATGTCTGGGTTGCCGTTTGAAAGTGCAGCAAAAGCTTCACGAATTTCTTGTTCTAATGTCGCAGTAAGCGGAGTTTCAACAATCCAGTTACGGATTTTTGCACCAGTTTCAGCAAGTGCATTTACATCTTCTACATTTAGCTGAACAAGTTCAGCCTGAATACGAGCGTTTAAGCCGCTTTGATCCAAGAACTCACGATAGGCAGCAGCAGTAGTTGCAAAGCCACCAGGTACCGATACACCAGCATTGGATAAATGGCTGATCATTTCACCCAAAGATGAGTTTTTCCCACCTACGAGTTCGACATCGTGTTTTCCTAATTTTTCCAGACCGATTACGCGCGCTTCCAAAGTATTTACTCCACTTTTTTTGCAGTATGAATGACCATCATTGGTATGAAATTATACAAAAGTGCTTAGATTTAGTGTTTTACTAAGCGACAGTCATGTTAGATGAGTTTACTATAAAGATTATAGAGCACTAAGACAAATGTTTAAGGAGAATTTTGATGCCCGTAAGTAAAGAAATTAAACGGAGCGTTTTTTTTATTTCAGATGGTACCGCAATTACCGCAGAAACCCTTGGACATTCACTACTTGCGCAATTTCCAAACGTTGATTTTGACATCCATATTATACCGTATATTACGACTGAAGAGGCGGCTATGAATGTCGCTGTAGAGATCAATGCATGTCAAAGTCGTGATGGTTCTTTGCCGCTAGTTTTTGATACCTTGGTTGATCCGCATGTCCGTGAAATTATCAATACTGCTAAGGCGGTCAACTTAGACGTTTTTGAAGGCTTGATTAGTAAATTAGAACAAGAATTAGGTACGCCACCGACCACTTTGGTTGGACAAACTCATGCGGTAACTGATTCTGAATATTATAAAGCGCGTATCGATGCCGTACATTTCGCACTGGACAATGATGATGGGGCAAGAACACGCCATTATGACAAAGCTGACATTATTTTAATTGGCGTATCACGTTCAGGAAAAACCCCGACCTCAATTTATTTGTCATTACAATTTGGTATTCGTGTAGCGAACTATCCATTGACTGAAGAAGATTTGGATGACAATCGTTTGCCAAAAGTACTGCGCGAACATAAAAACAAGCTATTTGGTTTGATGATTGATGCCGAACGTTTGGTGGCAATCCGTAACGAACGTAAAGCGAATAGCCGCTATTCAAGTTTCAGCCAGTGTCAGATGGAATTACGTGCGATTGAAGGGATCTATATTTCTGAAGGGATTAAATATTTAAATGTCACGGAAATGTCGATTGAGGAAATCTCAACACGTGTCTTACAAATGACGGGTTTAAAACGTCGTATTGGCTAATCAGGCCTGACTACCTCAGTCATCTGGATGGGGTAGTCTGTAATTTTTTAGATCATTTTCTTAAAGAAAGTTTGACAAATATCGTGAATTTAAAGTAAATAATTGATATTAAATAATAAAGTAAATCTAACTGATCAGTCTGCAATTGGTGATAATTTTATTGCATTTCTGCTACAATACTGTGATTTAAATCTCACTTTTTATTGTTGGTGGTCTATGGCTTTTATTGCAACTGAATATCTTGATAGAGAGAGTTCTGTTTGGAACAGAAGTCTGTGAACTTGGCAATTCCTTTTCACTCTAACCATCAACTGAGTGAGGCCCAACAAAATATTTTTAACCGTATTCCGAGTCTGGTCTGGCTGCTCTCTGAGTATGGAGATGCGTATTTTTTTAATAGTTTAAGCCAAGAGTATATTGGTTTTAACGACCTAGAACATTTTGCAAAAGACTGGGTCGATTTAATCCATTCTGAGGATAGAGCAATCTTCCAAAGTGAGTGGCAGCAGGCATTTATCTATAAGTCCCCATTTCAAATTGAATGCCGATTAAAACATCAGTCTGGTGCATATCGCTGGTTTTTATTGTCAGCAAAATTTATAGCGGCGAATTCAGAAGAAAAAGCACATTGGTTTATCAATAGCGTTGATATCCATGAAACCAAGCAGTATCAACAAAACTTAGTTCAGTGTATTAATGCCCAAACCAACATGCTGGATAATAGTATTGATTGCATAAAATTATTAGAAGCAGATGGCTCTTTACTGCATGTCAATAAAACGGGATGTATCGCACTTAATCTTCCTCAAAGCCAAAATAGCTTTGGCATGAAGTGGGCCGAGCTGTTACCTGTGGAAATAAGAACCAAGGCAAGTTATGCCTTAAAAACGGCACTTAAAGGGAAGGCTGCGCGTTTCCGTGGGATGAGTGGAGAAGGGGCTGAAAGACAATATTGGGATAATTTACTCACGCCGATATTAAATGATAAGGGCCAGATCGTGCAGGTTTTGTGTCTGTCTCGCGATGTGACCACACAACGCCAAACTGAAATCCAATTACAGCTTTCGAGTGAGTTAGACGATTTAACAGGGTTATATAACCGTCGTTTCTTCAAATTACAACTTAAGCGTGCATTACATCGACATAAAAAAGGCAAGAAGTTACTCGGCTTGATGTTGCTAGATTTAGATTACTTTAAACATGTCAATGATACGCTTGGCCATGCAGCTGGAGATCATCTACTCCGTGTTCTGTCTAAGCGAATAGAAAACATTTTGCCTGAAAACACTTTTGTCGCTCGTTTAGGCGGTGATGAGTTTGCTATTGTCGTCAATGGAATTGAGACACAAGTAGAGCTTGAAAAAATAGCTGTGGATGTGAGTCGACAGTTAGAAGCCCCGATTACTTATGCTGGCAATTTGATTAATGGCAGTATGAGTATCGGTTGTGCGATTTATCCACGAGATGCAAAAGACTCAGCTAATTTAATGAAATGCGCAGATACTGCGCTCAATGATTTGAAAGCGACGGGACGTGGTGGTTTTCGTATGTTTAACCAGCAGATGCAAGTTGCGGCTCAAAACATTGCAATTCAATTAAATGATGCGCGCCATATTATTCGTGATGATCTTATCGTCCCATTTTACCAGCCGAAAGTGCGTTTAGCAGATGCGAAGGTGGTTGGTTTCGAGGCATTATTGCGTTGGCAGACGGAAGATCAGCATATCCATTCACCTTGTAATATTGAACAAGCATTTCAAGACTATATTCTGGCAACAAAAATTAGTGATGCAATGCAGAATAAAGTTTTTAAAAATATTGCAGCCTGGATAGCACAAGGATTGGATGTTGTTCCTGTTTCAATCAATGCAGCACCAGTCGAGTTTCTGAAAGACAATTATGCTGAGCGTTTACTCCACCGTTTAAACGCCTACAACATTCCACATCATTTAGTAGAAATAGAAATTACTGAACATATCTTGGATGATCGTGGTTCTGACTATGTGATTCGAGCATTAAATTTATTGAAACAACAAGGCGTTAAAATATCATTGGATGACTTCGGTACGGGACATTCCTCTTTAACCCGTTTACGGGACTACCCAGTAGATTGTTTAAAAATTGACTGCGATTTTATTCGTCAAATGAATGATGATGAGGCGATTTTAGCCATTGTACAGGCGATCATCGCTTTGGGGCCAAAACTGTCATTGGATATTGTTGCGGAAGGTATTGAGAACACTGAACAATTAGAACTCTTAAAATCTTCTGGATGCTCAATCGGACAGGGCTATTTATTTAGCCGAGCTGTGAATGTAGAACAAGCAACAGAGATGCTCCAAGCTGGAATTTAAATGGATGGTGAATCTACAAGGCTGATTGGGAAATGAACCTTGTAGACTTAAGCCAAAGATTTAGCTGTTTTTAATATCCATCAATAAACTAAAATTATCTAAGCGTTTTTGCGTATCGTAGATATCACAAGTAAAGATGAATTCATCGACATCATATTGCGCTGCAATTTTATTTAATCCAGCTTTAACACTTTCTTGAGAACCAATTTGTGCCATGGCATAAAAATTCTGAATTGCCACTTGTTCAGCGCTAGATGCAAGACTTTCAGTTGAATCAATCGGTGGTTTAAGCTTTAAGCTATGACCGCGGATCAGATTCAAAATACGTTGATATGAACTGGTCGCCAGATATTGAGCTTCCTCATCTGTTGCAGCAACGACTGTTGGGACACCCATTGAAACATAAGGTTTATCGAGGTATTCCGAAGCTTGGAAGTTATCACGATAGATCTCAATAGCTTGACCTAACATTCTTGGTGCAAAATGAGACGCAAAAGAATAAGGCAGTCCAAGTTTTGCGGCCAATTGTGCGCTAAATAAACTTGAGCCGAGTAACCAAACAGGCACATGGGTATTTTGACCTGGTGTGGCGATAATTCTCTGATTCGGTTGCGGTGCTTTAAAATATTGCAGAATCTCTATCACATCTTGAGGGAATTGATCTTCAGTTTCCTGACGGCCGCGACGTAAGGCGCGCATGGTCATTTGATCTGTGCCTGGTGCACGACCCAAGCCGAGTTCAAAACGGTCTGGATAGAGTGTGGCTAGTGTTCCAAACTGCTCTGCAACCACCAATGGTGCATGGTTTGGCAGCATGATACCGCCAGAGCCCAAACGGATGTGCTGCGTATTTGCGGCAATAAATCCTAATAAAACTGCTGTTGCTGAACTGGCAATCCCGTCCATATTATGATGTTCAGCCAACCAAAAACGCTCATAACCTAGTTTTTCCGCATGTTGCGCGAGTTCTAATGCATGACGGAGAGAAAACTCGATACTCTTGTCATCTCGAACAGGAGCGAGTTCTAGGATAGAGAATTTTATATCTTGTAGTGATTTCATCATGGTGTCTCAAAACTATATATCGAAATAATACGATATAAGTTTGGTTTTGTATATCGTTTTAGATCGATATATGGTTTTGATCAAACAAAAAAAGCGCCCGAGGGCGCTAAAGGGGTAAAACGTTTTGATCTGATTAACGGTGTTTGTACCAGCCACGGTGGCGGCCATTGTCATGACGGTAGCTTTCACGAGAATTGTAATAGCGACGGTCATCGTAAGAACGGCGATTATCATAACGGCGGTCATAGCGACGATCATCATAACGTCGATCTGCATCACGGTCTTGACCAACCTTTTGACCTAATGCCGAACCACCAGCTGCGCCTAGGGCTGCACCAATATAACCACCATTGCTTCCGCCGATATTACGGCCAACGGTATAACCACCCACACCACCTAAACCACCACCAATGGCAGCTTCGGTACGGTCGCGTCGATTACTCGATGCAGCTGCACCGCCAGCACCACCGATTGCAGAGCCAATCATGGCACCTGTATCACCACCAAGTTGTTTTCCCAAGGCGGTACCAACCACACTGCCTAGGGCAGAGGTTGCAGCAACACGAGTGGTATTGTCTGCATGTGCAACGGTCATCATTGAAGATGCTGCTAAGATAACGCTACATAACCACATATTCGATTTCATGGTGAAACTCCTTATCCATTCTTTTGGACAATATTCTTTTTGCTTGTGACAAATGTAACAAGAGTTGTGGCTGAAAATATGGAGCGCAATATCTAGATTGAGAGTGTTTGACGAGGGTTTTGTATGGGTTGTATTACAAGTGAAGAGATTGTGAATAAATTATAAAAATAAAGAATGAATAGGCAACGAGCAACAGCTAGCGTTGTAATCGAGTACAATGGCCGTAGTTTAGCTTAGGATTTATTTATGCTGCTGGAAAAAATTTTGCAATCACAAGGCTTTGGTTCACGTAAGTATTGTCAGCAGTTAATTAAAAATGGTTCTGTTCAGATTGATAATCAAGTCTGTGATAACCCGAAACAGAATATCAATACCGATCAACTGGTCTTTGAAGTATTTGGTGAAGAATACCAATATCGAGAGCACGTCTATATTGTTTTAAATAAACCGCAAGGCTATGAATGTTCGCATCAGGCGACACATCATAAAAGTGTATTTAGTCTTTTTCCTGAAATTTTGCTGCATCGTGGGATTCAATGCGTGGGGCGTTTAGACCAAGATACAACAGGTCTATTATTGCTGACCGATGATGGGCAATATCTACAAGCATTGACGCATCCACGTAAACATGTACCCAAAGTTTATCATGTGACCACAGCAGATCCAGTTACAGCTGAACAGCAACATGGCTTAGAGCAAGGTGTCGAACTGCGTAATGAGAAAGGCACCTATGCAGCCACCGATGTACAATTATTCTCAGAACATCAAATTGCAATGACCATTCACCAAGGTGTTTACCATCAAGTCAAACGTATGCTGGCAGCTGTTGGAAATAAAGTTGAGGTCTTACATCGACATCAAGTGGGTTTACTTGAACTTCCTGAGTTGGAGGAAGGTGAATGGACCTATTTAACTCCTTCGCAGAAGCAGCTAAGTCAGAATATTGCTTTAGATGAATGATTACTTTAAAAAACAATGAAAGGTTTTGAACTCACTGTCTTGAATAAAGCCCATTTGTTCGTATAGACGGTGAGATTGATAATTATTTTTTTGCGTTTCTAGGCTGATACGTTGTGCATTTTCATGCCGTGCGAATAAGATCGCTGTATCAATCAGTTGTTTAGCGGAACCTTGTTTTCGATAAGAAGGAGTGACATAGACATCATCGAGAATATAGTAGGTTTCGCAAGCCACTGAAGAAAAAGCAAGGTAGAGTAGTACAAAGCCTGTAAATACGTCATCTTTAACATGAATGAAAATGACACTGTCTTTGTTGTCAAAGCGATGTTTTAAAAATTGATAAGATTGATCAATATTTGATGATGCACCGTAGAACTGACGGTATTCGTCAAACAAGACAGCAAGTTGATGAAGATCTTCCTTTGTTGCTCGCTTAACAATCATTCCTGCCCATCCTTACACTTATAATTTTATTAGGACTGTCAGAATAGCGAAAAAAATTCAGCTTAAAAAATAAAAACTTGTTTATAAATGCAACATTGTTAAGTTTTGTCACTTTCACCAAGAAGGGCGTTTAACTCTTCAAAAAGGTCTTCATGATCATCTTCAATTTCGACAGAAGATGGGTTTTCAGTACTGGCGGCTGCTTTTGATTTACGCAGTTTTAATAACTGTTCCATGTTGATGTTCTGGTTTTCAATTGCAAATGGAATCGACTTGGTGAGTACCACTTGTTTAAAGAAAAGGCGAACGGCTTGAGCAGGGGAGATACCCAACTGTTTAAACACGGCAAAAGCTTGCTTCTTTTCCTGTGAATCGAGGCGAACCTGATAAACTTCTGTTTTTCGCATGAAGAATGAGACCAAATATTTTTAGTTATCGTCATGTATTTTAAACCATTGCAATGTAATTTCAATATTTTTGAAGTGAAAAAATAGAATTTTTGTCATTACGGTGTATTTACAATGTGAGTTCAAGCTTAGAGCTAAACTGCATTTCTTGATTTAGAATCGGATCAATAAACCAAATTTCTTTGGCAAGTAGCTGCAATGGCTGACTAAAATCATCCTCTGCTTTATGCTCAATATAAGGGTAAAAAGAATCGTTAAGTATCGGAATATTCAGATAATTTAAATGCACGCGTAATTGGTGCTGCTTTCCTGTTTTGGGACTAAGTTTATATTTGGCATGCTGCTGATCATGCATTAACAGTTCAATTAAAGTCTCAGTATTATTGGGTTTTTCAGGGTTAATTTGCATCGTATAAAAAGGCTGACCTTTTTCTAAATGTAGTTGCAAAATTTGTGGAAAATCCAGTTCAGGTCGATATTTTGCAATGGCATGATAGGTTTTTTGCACTTTTCGTTCGGCAAAAAGCTGCTGATACGCACCTCTTGAGGTGGCTTTTTTACAGAATAAAACCACACCGGCTGTTTCTCGATCAAGTCGATGGATGGGGGTGAGATCTTCGTAGCCTGTTTGTTTTTTCAGTCTGACCAAGAGGGTTTCTTGTACATATTGCCCCGTTGGTGTCATGGTCAAAAAGTGTGGTTTATCGACGACAAGTAAATCATCATTTTCAAATAGGATTTCATGTTGAAATGGCACATGGACTTCATGCGCAAGAAAACGATAATAAAAAATATGAGTATTGGCTGTATAGCGGCTTTCTACTGTGAGCTTGGTGCCATCTGCCGCATAAATCAGCTCATCTGCAAAACGCTGTTGCCATTCGCTAACTTGAATATGTGAAAAATGTTGGCAGAGATAATCAAAAATGGTCGATGCCGAAACGTCATGAGGCAAAAAAACTTTACTGGCACTGACACCATTAATGAGCGGAGGCGTAAATTCAATGATTGATGACATACAGCGATATCGACTCGGTATAAACGATGAAAAAAAAGCCAGTTTAAAAGGAGTTTATTAGGCTTTAAAGCAGGGCAATGTTATCATAGCTGCCATCCCAATTTTGTTTTATTTGCCATGTCATCTTCAGTGAAATTTACTTTAAATCATGAACAAGACACTCAACGTTTTGCACAGGTGCTATCACAACATGTGCACTCAGGCATTATTTATTTAATTGGTGATTTGGGTGCAGGAAAAACCACGTTTACCCGTTACTTTCTACAAAAGTTAGGGCATCAAGGTTCGGTCAAAAGTCCGACTTATACCTTGGTTGAACCTTATACCATTCATGGTAAAGAGATCTTCCATTTTGACCTGTATCGTTTGAATGATCCCTATGAACTTGAGTTAATGGGTATCCGTGATTATCTGGAAACACCCGATGCTTTATTTTTATTTGAATGGCCATCGAAAGGTGGTGATGAAATTCCAAAACCAGATATTGTGATTGATATTCAAAAATCAGAAGATGAACTGACTCGATTTGTGACTTTAACCACAGAGTCTGAAGCTTTATCTCAAACTTTGCAGGAACAATTGAATGGCGCATGATTCAACTCGTCGTATTCATACCCTTGATGCTGCCTTAGCCAACCAGATTGCGGCGGGTGAGGTAATTGAACGTCCATCATCTGTGGTCAAAGAATTATTAGAAAACTCAATTGATGCGGGTGCAACTGAACTGATTATTCGAGTTGCACAGGGGGGGGCAACGTTAATTGAAATCATTGATAATGGTAATGGTATTCATGCAGAAGATTTACCTTTAGCGGTGATGCGTCATGCCACCAGTAAAATTCAAACTGCTGATGACTTACATGCAATTGTGAGTCTGGGATTTCGTGGAGAGGCTTTAGCGTCAATTGCAGCCGTATCACGCTTAACCCTGACCAGTAGTCAAGATGAGCAAGGTGTCGGCTATCAAGTTGAAGTGAATGGTACGGCTTTTGATCATCAACAAATTCAGGCAGTCGCTGCACAAAAAGGCACGCATATTCGCGTACAAGATTTATTTTTTAATGTGCCTGCACGCCGTAAATTCTTAAAAAAACCAACCACTGAATTTAATCATATTGAAGAAATTGTTCGCCGTCTGGCTTTAACCCATTTCGATATTCGTTTTGTGCTAGAACATAACGATAATATTCGTTTAAACCTGCCTGTCGCTGACAGTGGTGAATTACGCTATCAGCGTGTGCAACAGTTATTAGGCCAGCAATTTATCCAAAATGCGTACTGGATCGATTCAGACAGTATCAATATGCGCTTATCTGGCTGGTTGGGACATCCTTCGGATGCACGTGCACAAGCTGACATGCAATATGTGTATGTGAATGGTCGTATTGTCAAAGATAAAACCATTTCACACGCTTTACGTATGGCCTATGACGGAATTTTGCATGGTCATCAACATTCCTCCTATTTGTTGTTTTTAGAAGTCGATCCTGAAAATATCGATGTGAATGTGCATCCGACCAAGCATGAAATCCGCTTTTTAAACCAGCGTGAAGTGCATGAATTTGTACGTCACTATGCCAAAGCAACCTTGTCTCAATTTCAGACTGCAAGTGCAGATTTAGCACAGGCAATGAAAACAGATGCGGCGGATGATCATTTTAATTATCAACCACAGCCAAAATACCAAGAACAATTTAATTTACATCGTGCGACGGTAGAAGCAGAACCTCAAGTCAATCAGCAAGTGGCTGTGTCGACTGATTTATTGACTGAATTTAATCAAAGTCGTCCACAAGCAGTGCACTACAATTCAACACCACAAGAACCACGTTATAACGGTTCTGCGCACTTGAATAATGCACTCAAAAGTTATTTGGCGCCTTTACGTGAAGATGCAGAAGATGGAAATGATCAAGCTCCATCACGTGTAGATGAATTTCCTTTAGGGATTGCAATTGCACAACTGCATGGGATTTATATTCTGGCGCAAAATACTGAAGGCCTGATTATTGTCGATATGCATGCGGCACATGAACGTATCTTGTTGCAACAAATGAAGTCAGCATGGGATAAACCTGAGTTTTGGACGTCTCAGCAGTTATTGATTCCAAAAATTGTATCTATCACACGCATGCAAGCGACACGTATCGAAGATTTACAATCACAATTGCAACGGCTCGGTTTAGAAGTCGATCAATATGGTGATGATCAAGTGATTGTGCGTGGTGTCCCTGCGATTTTGCATAAGGCTGATTTTAGCAACCTTATCCCAGAACTGCTAAATGATCTTGATCCAAATGATGAAGCGAGAGGTTTATTGCAAAAACGTGATGAATTGCTCGCTGGGATGGCTTGCCACGGTGCTGTGCGTGCACATCGCCAGTTAAGTTTATCGGAAATGAATGCTTTATTACGTCAAATGGAACAAACCGAGTTTGCCAGCCAATGTAATCATGGGCGTCCAACTTGGCGTGCGTTTCCACTCCATCAATTAGATAAATTATTTGCTCGAGGAGAGTAGTTTTACATGTCAAATCAATTGCCCGTCATCAATTTAATGGGGCCTACCGCAAGCGGTAAAACAGCATTGGCATGTGAACTTTATGAGCGTGGAAATTGCGAACTGATTTCAGTCGATTCAGCTTTAGTTTATAAAGATATGGATATCGGCACAGCGAAGCCAACCAAAGCAGAACAAGAGCAATATCCGCATCATTTGATTGATATTATTACGCCTTTAGAGGTGTATTCGGCGGCACAATTTGTTGAAGATGTTTGCCCATTGATTGATGATATGCATGCCCGTGGCAAAACCCCAATCTTGGTGGGCGGAACCATGTTGTACTTTAAAGCCTTGCTTGAAGGTCTGGCAAGTAATTTACCCAATGCGGATCAAACGATACGTGATGCCATTCTTCAGCAAGCTGAACAACAGGGGTGGCAATCTGTCTACGAAGAGTTGGTTGAGGTAGATCCTGTTGCTGGAGAAAAGTTTAAAGTATCGGATAAGCAGCGCATCATTCGTGCGCTTGAAGTGTTTCGAATCACGGGTGAACCGATAACAAAACTACAAGCTGAACAACCTAAAAATCAACCATATCGTTACATATTTCATAACTACGCATTAATGCCAGATCGTTTAGAATTACATCAACGCATTGAGCAAAGATTGAGCAAAATGTGGAATATTGGTTTTTTGAATGAAGTAGAGGAATTGATTAAAAAATACGATTTAAATGATGATTTACCGTCTATGCGGTCTGTTGGTTATCGTCAAGCTTTAGATTTTTTACTAAAAAGTGACTTAAGTCTCAAAAATAAAGTAGAAATGGAGAACAAAGCCCTTTTTGCGACGAGGCAATTAGCTAAACGTCAATACACATGGTTACGTTCTTTGCAAGAAATACACGATTTTAAAACTTACGTGACGATAAAGCAGGCGAAAGAAGACTTGCGAAACTTCTTTGGATAAAGCAAAATTCGCAGGCTGTCTTTTTATAATTTTTAGTTGAAAAATAAAGATAGTTTTTTTGCGCTGATTTAAAAATTTTTTGGAGTTAAAAATGTCTAAAGGTCAAACTTTACAAGATCCGTTCTTAAATTCTCTCCGTAAAGAACGTATTCCAGTTTCTATTTTCCTTGTAAACGGTATCAAATTGCAGGGTCATATTGAGTCATTTGACCAATATGTTGTTTTGTTGAAAAACACTGTAAGTCAAATGGTTTATAAACACGCGATTTCTACAGTTGTTCCTGCGCGTAACCCACGTCCTGCTGGTGCTCAAGGTACTGCTGGTGGCTTCCCTGCACAAGGTGCTACTGGTGGCTTCGGTGGTCAAGGCGCTGCTGGTGGCTTCGGTGGTCAAGGTGGCGGCTTCGGCGGTCAAGGTGGCTTCGGCGGTCAAGGTGGCTTCGGTGGTCAAGGCGGCTTCGGCGGTCAAGGTGGCGGCTTCGGTGGTCAAGGTGGCTTCGGTGGTCAAGGCGGCTTCGGTGGTCAAGGTGGCTTTGGTCATCAAGGTGGCTTTGATGGCGAAACTAAATTCGAAGATGGTCAAGAAGACGAAAACAATCGTTAATTGATCGATGATCTTTAAGAAAATGCCAGTCTCACGCTAGACTGGCATTTTTTTGTCTATTAGAAAGCTAGAATAAATACTATGGAAATGGTTGTTGCTGCGGCATGTTGTAGTGTATTGGTCTCAATTTTGCTGAAATACCTAAAAGCAAAGGGATTTGATGTTTTTCAAATGATTGCGTGGAATTATTTGAGCGCAAGCCTTTTATGTTTTTATTGGTTTAAAACCGATATTACGCATATCTCTTTGAATCATACCCCTTGGTGGTTAATTCTTATTTTAGCTGTGTTATTACCCAGCATATTTTTATGTTTGGCGAAGTCTTTGCAATTTGCAGGTATCCTGAAAACGGAAATTGCTCAGCGGCTTGCAGTCATACTGTCGTTATTAGCTGCCTATTTTATTTTCGGGGAGCAGTTTAGCCAATTAAAATTAATTGGCGTCGTACTGGGCATCATTGCGATTTTAGCGATTATTATCGGACAGGCCACAGAGCAGGCTAGTAAAGGCATGAATTTAAAATCAGCCTTGTTTTTGTTTAGCGTATGGGCCGGTTATGCTGCTGTCGATATATTACTTAAATACAGTAGTAGTCTAGGTTTACAGTTTGCAGTCACACTGAATTTAACGTTTATTGCAGCCTTTATTTTATCCATCGCTTATATCGCAATTACTCAACCCAATTGGCAGCCTAAAAATATTTTTACAGGTTTATTTTTAGGTGTACTCAATTTTGCCAATATTGCCTTATATGTCAAAGCACATATGATTTTCAAAGAAACGCCAGCCATTGTTTTTGCGGGTATGAATATTCTTGTCGTGGTACTTGGTGTTCTTAGTGGTGTTGTATTATTTAAAGAACGCTTAAAAGCGTATACTTGGATTGGATTGATCTGTGGTGTGGTTGCAGTCCTGTGTTTAGCCAAAGCAATGATGTAAAGCGATTTGGTTAAATTTGATGGAAGTAAAATTATGACTGGTAAGAGACTGAGTAAAGAAGAGCGCAGACAGCAACTGTTGCAGGTGGCCCGTTCAATTATTCGAACTCAGGGTGTAGAAGCCCTAACCCTAGGATATTTAGCAGAGCAAGCTGGTATTACTAAGCCAATTGCATATCGACATTTTATTGACCGCGAAGGGTTACTGATTTCGATTTATCAGGAGTTTGATGATAAACAAACTGCAGAGCTTAATCGGTCTTTAGCTGCCGAAGCAAAAAACTTACAACAAACCATTCATATTTTTTGCGACGCTTATTTAAGTTGTTTTATCTCAACGGGTCCGGAGGTTGGATTGGTCATTGCTGCTTTGTCTGGTAGTGATATCTTGCAAAACTATTTTCAGCAATGTCAGCAAAAGTTCACAGAAATTTTTAAACAAAGCATCCATCCATTTATTCAATTGGATGGAAAAGAGGGTGAAGCGATCGTGATCGCGATCATGGGCTTGATTGAAACGGTATCGACAGCAGCAAGTAAAAATCAAATTGATGCACTGACTGCACAGCAGGTGATGGAAAATTCACTTTTAGTTATTTTACAAGATTATTCAGCGATCTAAATATAGGCAGCAAAAACCGAGTTGACAGCATAAGTTACTATTGGTAACTTGTGTGAATCATCTATTCGGAATTGATCTATGTCTAATTCAAATAAACTCCAGCATGCTTTGATTGTTATAACGCATCCAGATACACAATCACTTTCTCATCAGATTGCACAGCATATTTCTCATGATTTAACTGGAAAGGGTATTTCAGTAGAAATTGCCGATTTATATAAGGAAGGTTTTCAAACTGCGATGACGCTTTCTGATATTGAAGCTTATCGTGGTCGTCAAGCTTTGGACGCAGATGTCCAATTTGAACAAGCGCGCTTTGATCGTGCGGATATTGTCTATTTTATTTTTCCTGTGTATTGGTGGTCGATTCCTGCTTTCTTAAAGGGCTGGTTTGAACGTGTATTTAGTCAGGACTGGGCCTATAAATACGATGAACAGGGGAATCTATTGGGTACTTTAAAAAATACTCTAGTCAAATTGATTGGGACTGCAGCAGGAACGCAATCTGGGTTTGATCGGCACGGTTATACACAAGCGATTCATAAACAAATTGTGGAAGGAATTTTTGCCTATTGTGGGATTGATGATGTCCAAATCTCAATGCTATTTAAAGCAGATTTTATTCAGGCCGATGATCTGAAGGTCTTCTTTGAAGAATTAGACCAGACTGTTTTAAGTCAATCTCAAATCAATACGAATGCGTAATGTTAAGCCCTAATAATAAGGTTTAACTAGTTATCATTAGGGCGTTCATCCAATAAGTGCTGTTATAGACGAGTAAAAACCACTTCATCCGGTAGTCGTGATTTCGGCAGTTTGGCATTGAAATCACTGTCACTGCGATAACCGAGTGCAACAATTACAGAGGCATTTAAGCCTTTTTCAGCTAAACCAAATTCTTTATTCATGAGTTCTCTATCAAACCCTTCCATAGGTGTTGCATCGATTCCTTCTAGACCCGCAGCAAAAAGCAGTTGTCCAAGTGCAAGGTAGGTCTGGTTTTCCATCCATGCCGGAAGATTTTTCAGTTCATTACGATAGAACTCAACATAACCAGAACGGGTGGCACGTTGTCCTTGTTTGGCAGTTTCATCTTTAAAACGGCCACTGGCATCATCTTGCTGTAATAATTGCTCTAGGTATTCAGCAGAAATATCAGTACGTGTGCAAAATACTAAGGTATGTGAAGAATTGAGAACTTTGGCCGCGTTATACACATAATTGCCAGTCAATGCCGATGCGATACGCTGCTTTGCTTGATCAGATTCAGCAACCAAGAAGTGCCAAGGTTGAATATTTACCGAAGAAGGGCTGAAACGTAAAATTTCTAACAATTTCTCAAACTGTGCTTGAGGAATTTTTTTCTCTGCATCATAAGCTTTTGTGGCGTAACGTGTTTTTGCTGTAGCTAAAGTATCCATCCGTCATTCACTCGATTTTAAAATTTAATTTATTTTACTTGATCTAAATTTCACGAAAAGTAGCTAAATGTGATTTCTATATAGATTTAAGTCGTATATGAGTGGGTTAGAGCGATTAAAGCTCTGATCAAGCGTAAGGAGATGACCGATTGAAGGTTTAGCGAAGTACAAGATGCTTAAAGCGACTAAAACTTTTATCCAAGTGTAAGGCAATAATTTATTAATGAATGGCTGAGATAAAAATATGAAGAGATAAAAGAAGTCGTTAAGATCAGTTAAAGAGTGATTAACTAATAGAACCACTGTTTAAAATCTAATTGATAATTTTCTTGCTCATTGAGCTCTAAAATCCAAGCTGAATCTGCTCGCCAATCTCCTAACACAATACGTTGTTTATTCAGGACATGGTGAATCTCTGGACGATGGGTATGGCCGTGAATTAAATAATCAACGTGTTCAATCACGGATTCTACTGCTTGAGCATTAACATCCATAATGTCATAACTTTTCAGCTGTTTGGTTTCGCTACTTTTTTTACGGAAACCATTAGCAAGTTTTTGTCTAAAGCTCAATGGAGTGCGTTTTATTAGCCCCAATAATACGGGGTTACGAATCACTTTGCGAAAACGTTGATAAGCAACATCATCGGTACAGAGTGCATCGCCATGTTCCAGTCGGAAGGTATGCTGCTGAATATTTAAGGTATATATGTCAGGGAGCAAAATCCCATTAAATTGTTTTAAGAACTTTTGACCTAAGGCAAAATCACGATTACCGACTTGGAAATAAATTTGGTTGTTCGCTGCGGTGAATTTTTGCAAAGCACTGACAATTTCATCTAACCATGGGGCAGTGTAATCATCACCAATCCAAGCATTAAACCAATCACCCAAAATATAGAGTTGCGTGTTTTTATCCTGATATTGTTTCAATAAAGCTAAAAACCCTCGAACGAGTCGAGGGTGATCAGGTGACAAATGTAGATCTGAGATAAACAGGTAGGTCACACTTTTATCCTATTTTATAATCCCTCCCAACCTCCCTTTGTAACGGGAGGAGTTTCCCCTCTTTTAAAAGAGGGGTTAGGGGAGATTCTTATTCAGAAATAATTTTAGCAGATTCAATTACAACGTTCTCTAAAGGAACGTCTGCGTGATAACCACGGTTACCTGTACGTACGCCTTTGATCGCTTCTACAATATCAAGACCTTCAACAACTTTACCAAATACTGCATAACCCCAGCCTTGCGCTGTTTTACCAGTATGGTTTAAGAAAGAGTTGTTTTTAACATTGATAAAGAATTGAGCAGATGCAGAGTGTGGAGCTTGAGTACGCGCCATTGCAATTGTGCCTTCATCGTTGCTTAAGCCGTTGTCAGCTTCATTTTCGATTGAGTCACGTGTTGCTTTTTCTTTGAAGTTTTCATCCATGCCACCGCCTTGGATCATAAAACCATCAATCACGCGGTGGAAAATTACGCCGTCATAGAAACCGTCACGTACATATTCTAAGAAATTTGCAACCGTTTTTGGTGCTTTTTCAGCGTTAAGCTCAAGAACAATACGACCTTTGTTGGTGTTTAATTCGACTTGAGGAAAACTCATTACATTAATCTCCTAAACATGGGCAAATTGACCATGGGTTTTTGGTTGAGAGAAGCATAAGCAAACTGTAAACTACAAGGCAAGTAAAAAACGTTAAAATCTTTCATAAATAGTAAAGATTGCGTTTTTATTTCCCATTTTTAACTGTAAGAAGTGATTTACACCCTATGAAGCCAAATGATGTTGTTTCTGAACTGCCAAAGACCCCGACGCCGAATACCCATGCCTCTGTCGATGCCGTGCAGCAAGAACAACAGGCAGGCTTAGACTTTGTACGTCAAGTCATTACCGATGATTTAAAAGAAGGTCGTACCCAAAAAGTTGTAACTCGTTTCCCGCCTGAGCCAAATGGTTACCTACACATTGGTCATGTCAAAGCAATTTGTTTGAATTTTGGTATTGCCGAAGAATTTGAAGGTTTATGTAATTTACGTTTTGACGATACTAACCCAGATGCCGAAGAACAAGAATATGTTGATGGTATTGCCAATGATGTGAAATGGTTAGGTTTTAACTGGAATGGCGAGCCTCGCTATGCTTCTGGTTATTTTGACCAACTTTATGCATGGGCTGTTCAGTTGATTGAACAAGGTGATGCTTATGTTGATCTACAAACCCCAGAAGAAATTAAGTTGAACCGTGGTAATTTCGTTGAGCCAGGTAAAAACTCACCTTATCGTGATGCGACTGTTGCAGAAAATCTTGCGCGTTTTGAACAAATGCGTAATGGTGAAATTCAAGAGGGCGGTGCTGTACTTCGTGCCAAAATCGACATGGCAAGCCCAAATGTGCATATGCGTGATCCGATTCTTTATCGTGTACTGCATTCAGAACATCACCAAACTGGTGATAAATGGAAAATGTACCCAATGTATGACTACGCTCATCCATTGTCTGATGCGATTGAAGGTATTACCCATTCACTCTGTACTTTAGAATTCCAAGATCATCGTCCATTCTATGACTGGATTGTAGAAAAAGTTCACTCGCAAGCTGTACCACGTCAGTACGAGTCTTCTCGTTTAAACATCGATTACACCATTACCTCTAAACGTAAATTACGTAAATTGGTTGAAGGTCAGCATGTACAGGGCTGGGACGATCCACGTATGCCAACAGTTGTTGGGATGCGTCGTCGTGGTTTTACCGCAGAAGGTTTACGCGATTTCTGTAAGCGTGTTGGTGTATCGAAAACGGATGGTATTGTTGATGTGGCAATGCTGGAGTTCTGTATTCGTCAGTCATTGGAAAATACCGCAGCACGTGGCATGGCAGTACTGAATCCATTGAAAGTGACATTGACCAATTTACCTGAAGAATTGGATCTCACTCGTGCACGTCATCCAAACGTGGATATGGGCGAACGTATTATTCCGTTAACACGTGAACTTTATATTGATCGTAAAGATTTTGAAGAAGTACCACCGAAAGGCTTTAAACGTCTGATTCCTGATGGTGAAGTGCGTTTACGTCATGCTTATGTGATTAAGTGTGATGAAGTAATTAAAGATGCCAATGGTGAAGTGATCGAACTTAAATGTTCAATTGACCCTGAAACTTTAGGTAAAAACCCTGAAGGCCGCAAGGTGAAAGGGGTTGTTCATTGGGTCTCTGCAACCAAAGGTGTACCTGCGGAAGTGCGTATTTACGATCGTTTGTTTAACGAAGCAGCACCAGATGCAGATGATGATTTCCTTGCACATTTAAACCCAGAATCATTGCAAGTGGTTCAAGCGGTGATTGAGCCAGCTTTAGCACAAGCAAAACCTGAAGATCGTTTCCAGTTTGAACGTGAAGGTTATTTTGTTGCGGATCAACATGATCATCAAGCAGACAAACCAGTGTTCAACCGTATTCTGGATCTGAAAGATAGCTTTAAAGCTGACAAGAAATAAGTTTTGAATTTATTGTCTTGATCTTAAAAAG
This sequence comes from Acinetobacter sp. UBA991, assembly GCF_002292065.1. NCBI lineage: Bacteria > Pseudomonadati > Pseudomonadota > Gammaproteobacteria > Moraxellales > Moraxellaceae > Acinetobacter > Acinetobacter sp. UBA991. The sequence continues at coordinate 25,480 of NZ_DBBF01000003.1, forward strand.
CCGATTTGTTTTCAAATCGGCTTTTTATTTCTGCTGCTAATGGATTTTTTAAGCATTTTATTTTAAATCGGTGTATCGCATTGTGCGATTGTTGGTCGGTCGGTTTATTACTGATCTCGGTAATGCCTTGCTTGTTGGATATGGGCAGCAATCGCATCGATGATGAATTGATAGAGATCAGTTGGCAAATCATGTCCCATACCCTCAATTGTTAATAGCTTTGCACCAGAAATAGACTTTGCGCTATCTTGGCCGCATGCAATCGGGATTAATAAATCCTCTGTGCCATGAATCACCAGTGTCGGGGCAACGATGCGGGCGAGGTATGAGCGAATATCACCAGTTGCTGCAATTGCAGCAATTTGCCTTTTTAGTCCATCTGGATCGTAATTGCGGTCATATTCCTCTGAAATAAGTTTTAAATACGCATTTTCGTCAAAACTAAATCGAGGGCTCGAAATATATTTTGCAAAATGCAGTTTATGCAGAAAAAAATCAGTCTTATTCAAATGTGGATCTGGACTGGGGCGGGTGAGCAGCTCTATAACATCAGCTTGGGCACTTGGAAGCGCTGGGTTTCCTGTACTCGACATAATGGATATCAAGGTCTTGACTCTTTGGGGGTAAGTACTTGCCATCAGTTGGGCAATCATCCCACCCATAGAGCGTCCAATAATGTGGACTTGATCAATTGCTAAAGCATCAAGTAATCCCACTGTATCTTCAACCATATCGTGAAGCGTATAAGCAATCTTAATGTTCTCGCCATTTTGGGTGGCATGGATCAGATCACTCAACTCTGGAGCGGGTTGATCATGCAAATGTGTTGACAAGCCAACATCTCGATTATCAAACCGAATGACTCGAAAGCCTCTTTTAGCAAGCATTTGACAGAATAAATCACGCCAATGAATCATCTGAGTACCTAATCCTGAAATTAATAGAATGGTATTTTCATGCTCAGCGCCAAAGATATCGTAGTGGAGATAGAGATTGTTTGTAGAGACCTCATTCATGCTTCATCTCAAAAAAGTAAGATACAATGCTTGCAATATAC
>NZ_DBBF01000003.1:26638-69201 GCF_002292065.1 Acinetobacter sp. UBA991
GTATATTGCAAGCATTGTATCGGTATTGAAATTAGTTATGAATAAGCTTGAATTATTACTGGATCAACACCTTGTTGGTTCTTTATTGAGTAAAAAACTTGATCTGGCGCTTAGCGTACACGGAATTAATCTGACGGAATTCATTCTGATGTATCACCTTGGTCTGGTGCCTGAGGTGGGATTAAATCGAATCTCATTGGCCCATAAAGTTGCACTGACGGCTTCTGGTGTCACCAGAGTGTTGCAACCTATGGAAAAAACTGGACTGATCGTAAAGACGGTTCATCCACGTGATGCGAGACAAAGCTTTGTTGTACTGAGTGCAAGTGGCCAAGAACTTCTCAGTAATGCGATCACGACGGTCGAGCACACGGTTGATTCTATCTTTGCATTATTCAATCAAGAGGAAATCAAGACGCTACAGCTTTTGTTAAATAAATTAAAAGTTTAAAGGGGAGGCAAAATGAAAGACGCGTATATTTTCCCAACCCAAGAGGATGGGATTCGTTTATTTAAGCGACATCTTCAAGGGGAGGTCGTCATGTTGAACTTACTTTGATTGAAGCAAGTGGCGGATTATTCAGATTGTCCAGATTTAGCACCAGCAACCCCAATTACAGGGCGAGAGGCTTTTCAGCGCTATATCGACCATACACGTCCATTTCTACAGCAAACGGGTGGCGATATTTTACTGCTTGCCAATGCAGGTGAATTTTTTATCGGCCCCTCTGATGAGTATTGGGACATTGTGATGTTGGTAAAACAAACATCCATTGACAGCTTTATGTCGTTTGCACAGAACCCAGAATGCATGAAGGGAAATGGACATCGTGTTGCAGCAATTCAAGATTCTAGATTACTGCCAATGCAGACAACAACACAGCTTTAACATTGGTGCAACAGAGCTTATGGATGAACCATCGAAAAAGCCCAGCGATTTAATGTTGGGCTTTTTTTACAGTTCTAAAATAGCAAGCTTTAAACATTCAGATGATCTAAGAACGTTTGAATGACCAGTCGGCACTGTTGTTCCAACTGTGCTGCATAAGCCTGATTATCTTGGCGTAATTGAGGAATGGATAAACCCGCATGACGTATTTCACAGGTATGGCCAATGAGCCATTTTTCAAAATTTTCTTCAGCGATTTCAAGATGAAACTGCAAGGCCAAGATGTTATTGCCGACAGAAAAAGCTTGATTTGGATAGATCGCCGAACTTGCCAATAAGCTACTATTTTCAGGTAAATCAAAAGTGTCGCCGTGCCAGTGCAGCACTTCGACATTTTCTAATGCGGCTAAGGGATTCGTCACAAGCACTTTAATGTCTAATTTGCTCCAACCAATCTCTTTTTGATGTCCAGCATAGACTTTTGCCCCCAGTGCATGTGCAATCAGCTGTGCGCCCAAACAAATGCCAATGGTGGGTTTATTGGCTTTTAAGCGTTGTTTTAAACCCTCAATTTCATCCACTAAAAACGGGTAGTCCTCTGTTTCATAAACACCGATTGGTCCACCGAGAATTATCGTTAAGCCTTCATAACTCAGTGCAGGACTCAGATCATCAACACCCGCTTCAAAATAACGGACGCGAAAACCCAACTGATAAAAAATATCTTCTAATGAACCAAGGTCTTCAAAAGCAAGATGCTGAATGGCGTAAACGGTTTTTAGATGAGTGGCGAGGGGCATGACCGAGTACCAATGAATAAAAATTATGTTGTATCTTAAATCATTTTTAAGACCGATGTGTTGACCTTATGCTTTTTGGACAGCACTGGAAAATAGGGCTGTCCAATTGCTCAGTTAAAAAAGCAATCTGCGTTGATGATGTTCTTCAACAGTTGGAACCACATGTTCATCCTTTAAATCGACACCAGATAAGCCCAGTCGTTTGGAGTTATGCATTAAAGCCAATAGGCGTTGTGTGGCAATCGGCGTACTTAATCCTGCGGGACGAATATTGGAAATACAGTTGCGTTGTGAATCTAGGCAACCGCTGTGCGCTTTCCATGTGTAGTAGAGTCCCATACTGTCAGGTGAACTGAGCCCAGGACGTTCACCGATCAGCATAATCAACATACGGGCCTGAAAAATTTCAGCAATTTCGTCACCCAAAGCAACTCGGCTGCCTGTGGCAATTGCAATTGGGGCTAAGGACCACTGTTGTTCTGCAAAAGGCTGGATCAGTGCCTGTATAAAAGGCAGTGCATTTTCTTCAATGGCACGGGCGGATAAACCATCACCAATCACAATACAGACATCATAACCCTGCGAATCTTTTTGCATCTGCTGAAGCAGTTGCGTCGAATCGGTTGAAAGTAAACGTCCTAAATCAGGCCGCTTCAAATACAGCTCTTTATGTTCAGCCTGACTTTGTACATGGATTGGGTTTAAACCTAGTTTCTGTAGCTGTTCTTGCAGATGCGTGACATTCAGTGATTGGAAAACCGCATCTTTGGCTTGGGCGTGGCTGAGTTGGAAATCAAGCAATGCACGGGTTGGAATGCTGCATCCTGCACGTCCAATGGCAATACGGGCATCGGTAAACTGTTTTAGTGTTTCCCACTGGTCTTGATGCGCCTGTGCAGGAAATTGAATATCTTTAGAAAGCTTCATGAGATTCTCCTTAATGCATCAATAATCTGGAGAATTGAGCAGGCATGTGCTCTGCCCAATGAATCTGTTGCTGCTGCTGTTTTAAAATGCCTTGTTGTTCCAACCAGAGTGAAAACTCGGGGGCGGGTTGCAATCCAAGCAGTTGTCTGAGATACAGCGCATCATGAAAAGAGGTAGTTTGATAATTCAACATTACATCATCTGAACCTGGAATGCCCATAATAAAATTAATGCCTGCTGTACCAAATAAGGTCAGCAGCACATCCATATCGTTCTGATCGGCATCTGCATGATTGGTATAGCAAATATCGCAGCCCATTGGCAGACCGAGCAACTTGCCACAGAAATGATCTTCTAAGCCTGCGCGAATAATTTGTTTTCCGTCGTAGAGATATTCAGGTCCAATAAAGCCGACCACGGTATTGACCAATAAAGGCTTGTATTTGCGCGCCACAGCATAGGCACGTGCTTCGATGGTTTGCTGATCAACGCCGTGATGCGCATTACTGGACAGGGCACTACCTTGACCCGTTTCAAAATACATCACATTGTTACCAAGCGTACCGCGGTTTAAAGACAGCGTTGCTTCATAACCTTCTTGTAGCATTTGAAGTGAAATACCAAAACCTTCATTGGCTTTTTGTGTACCTGCAATAGATTGAAACATCAGGTCAATTGGAACATTCTTTTCTGCCAGTTGTATGCCAGAACTGATGTGGGTCAGAACACAAGACTGGGTTGGGATTTGATATTCCTGAATGACATGGTCGATCAGCTTTAACAGCTCAGAGAGATTATGCAGATTGTCTGTTGCTGGATTAATCCCAATCACTGCATCGCCATTGCCATACATCAGACCATCTAAAATACTGGCGGAAATACCCAGCACATCATCGGTGGGATGATTGGGTTGTAAACGCGTGGATAAATGTCCTTTTAAACCGATGGTATTGCGAAACTGGGTAATGACCTCACATTTGCTTGCAACATAAATTAAGTCTTGATTGCGCATGATTTTACTCACAGCGGCAACCATTTCTGGGGTTAAACCCGCTGCAAGCTGTTGCAGTTTTTCGGTGGTTGCATCTTCACTCAGTAACCAGTTACGGAAATCACCCACCGTAAAATGTGCAATTGGTGCAAATAGATCAGCGCGATGTTCATCAATAATCAGACGGGTAATTTCATCGGTTTCGTAATCGACTAGCGTTTCATTTAAAAAGTTTTTTAACGGTACATCTGCCAGTGTAATTTGTGCAGCAACACGTTCAGTTGCATCCTGTGCAGCAACCCCCGCCAGTTGATCACCAGAACGCAAAGGGGTGGCTTTTGCCATCAAGGTTTTAAGATCGGCAAACTGATAGTGTTGTTGGGCTACGATTTGACGGTAACGCATGCGCTTCTCCTTAATCTTTCTGATTATTGCTTTTCATCTGCCGTGATCTGGGCAAACTCTTCTTCTGGCGTCCCTTGTATGAGTTGATGACGGCTATAAAAAATAAAATAGGCAATAAAGACCATATAAATGCCTGCTGCAATACACCACACTTTAGGATTGACCAGAAAACCTGCGACAACTGCGATGGCAGCCAAAATTAAGGCAATGCTCGAGGTGACGATGCCACCAGGTGTTTTATAGGGACGGTGCATTAAGGGACGAGATACGCGTAGCTTAATATGTGAAAGCATCATCAAGACATAAGAAATGGTCGCACCGAAGACTGCAATTAAAATCAGTAAATCGCCTTCTTTACTTAAGGACAAGAAGAAGCCAATGATGCCAGGAATAATAATGGCTAAATAAGGGGCGTGATTTTTGTTGGTCAATGACAGCGATGTGGGTAAATAGCCGGCACGGGAGAGTGCAAAAATCTGGCGTGAATAGGCATAGATAATTGAAAAGAAACTGGCGATAAGCCCAGCAAGACCGACAAAATTAACAAAGTTCGCCAGCCATGTACCTTGACCATAGACTTTGACGAGCGCATCGACCAAGGGCGCACTGGAGTTTTGTAAGGTACTGGCACCGGCTGCACCTGCGCCTAAAAATAGAATCAGTAGGGCAAAAGCGGTTAAAATTAACATCGCACCAATCAATCCGCGTGGTAGTGATTTGGCAGGGTCTTTGGCTTCTTCAGCAGCTAAAGGTACACCTTCAACAGCCAAGAAAAACCAAATCGCATAGGGAACCGCTGCCCAAATGCCTAAATAGCCATAGGGTAAAAAGCTGCTTGCGCCAAATTGTTGCCCGGCAGCAATATCAAACAGATTCTGCGAATTAAAATGAGGCAACATCGCAACGATAAAAACAGCCAGTGCAATCGCTGCAACCAAGGTGATGGCAAACATAATCTTAAGTGCTTCACCAGCACCTTTCAGGTGGATCCCCATAAAAATCAGATAACAGGCTAAATAAACTTGCCAGCCGCCAATACCGAATAGAGATTCACAATAGGCCCCAATAAAGACCGCAATAGCGGCAGGCGCAATCGCATACTCAATCAGAATCGCGGTACCTGTTAAATAACCACCGAGTGGACCAAATGCAATACGGGCAAAACTATAACCGCCACCCGCTGTAGGCAGCATGGTCGCCATTTCGGACATGGCAAGACATAGGCAGAGATACATCACGGCAACGACCGCGGTGGCAACAAACATGCCGCCCCAACCCCCTTGAGCGATACCAAAATTCCAGCCAGCGAAATCGCCTGAAATAACATAGGCGACCCCTAAGCCGATCAGTAATAACCAGCCCACGGCACCTTGCTTGAGTTTTCTTTGGGCAAAATAATCTTCAGAAGAGGTTGCAGATGCTGAAAGTGCAGAAATAGGTTCTTGATTGTTCATACAAAGCTCCGTGTATGGGTCTCATCAGCAAGATGCAAAAGCAATGCCGATGTTGCACACCTTGTGCCAAAATTAAATTTTTATTTGATTGCTTGATCCAGTTTGCTTGAGAAAATACGGTGTTTATTGAGTCATCAGTACATTAGGGTTTAAGGCTGTATAAGCCTATGTCGCAAGGCTTATACAGGGTTTGATCCTTCTATAGACTTAGAAAAAGCCCATGGCTTTGGTTGAATAGCTCACCAACAGATTTTTGGTTTGTTGATAGTGGTCGAGCATCATTTTGTGATTTTCACGGCCTACACCTGACTTTTTATAGCCTCCAAATGCAGCATGAGCTGGGTAGATGTGGTAACAATTGGTCCAAACTCGACCCGCTTCAATGGCACGACCTGCACGATAGGCGGTATGGGTTGAACGTGACCAGACCCCAGCACCTAAGCCATACATGGTGTCATTGGCAATCTGAATGGCTTCATCAAAGTCCTTGAATGTAGTTACCGACAGCACAGGGCCAAAGATTTCTTCCTGAAACACTTGCATGTTGTTATGACCTTTAAAGATGGTCGGTTCGATGTAGTATCCATTGCCGACCTCTTGGCGACCATGCCCACCCAATAGCACTTCCGCACCTTCCTGTCGGCCTGTATCGATACAACGTAGGATTTTCTCTTGCTGTTCCAGTGAGGCTTGTGCACCGACCATGGTGTCGGTATCAAGTGGATGTCCGAGTTTGATGCGCTTGACGCGTTCAATGGCTTTTTCCATAAACTGATCGGCAATACTTTCCTGAATCAAGGCACGCGATGGGCAGGTGCAGACTTCACCTTGATTCAGCGCAAACATGGCAAAACCTTCAAGGGTTTTATCCAGAAAATCATCGTCATGATCCATCACATCGGCAAAAAACACATTTGGTGATTTTCCGCCCAGCTCCAAAGTCACTGGAATGATGTTTTCGGTGGCATATTGCATGATCAATTGCCCAACTTGGGTTGAACCGGTAAACGCAATTTTGGCAATACGTGGACTGGTCGCAAGCGGTCGACCAACTTCGGCACCGTAACCATTGACGATATTGAGTACACCCGCAGGTAATAGGTCCTGTATCAGTTCAGCCACCAATAAAATACCGACGGGGGTTTGTTCTGCAGGTTTGATCACCACGCAGTTGCCCGCTGCCAATGCCGGTGCCAGTTTCCATGCCGCCATCAAAATCGGGAAGTTCCAAGGGATGATTTGTCCAACCACGCCGAGTGGTTCATGAAAATGATAGGCAATGGTATCTTCGTCTATCTCAGAAATACCACCTTCCTGTGCGCGAATACAGCCTGCAAAATAACGGAAATGATCTATGGCCAAAGGGATATCAGCCGCCAGTGTTTCACGCACGGGTTTACCATTATCCCAAGTTTCAGCCACTGCTAACATTTCCAAATTGGCTTCCATACGGTCAGCAATTTTAAGTAATAAATTAGATCGTGTAGTTGGAGAGGATTTATTCCATTCTTTCTTGGCTTTGTGGGCGGCATCCAGTGCTAATTCAATATCTTCTGCACTCGAACGTGGGATACGAGTAAAACTTTTGCCATCGACAGGAGAAATATTGTCGAAGTAGACTCCTTTAACGGGGGCAACCCACTGTCCACCAATAAAGTTTTCATATTGGTCTTTAAAATGGATTTTTGAACCAGATTGATTCGGATCAACATAGCGCATATACATACTCCTTTATGTGTTGTGATATTTTTAAATAAAGTACTGGGTACGTTATTGAGAATGACGTTATCGCGTTGAAGGTTGGAAAAAGGTTGGAATCGCATGTAAGGGAATAGGGAAATTACAAATGCATACAAAAAGGGAATTACAGCAACAGCGGACATTGGTTGAGCAACTCAGGGCACAAAGTAGTCTCAACCCACAACATGCCGAAAAAATGGAACAGAGTATTGCCAGTTCATGGGAGCGTTCTACACTCGCTGATATTCCTAAAGAACGTTTAGCTGCACCGTTGCTCGATCAAGTTTCGACTCAGACAGGTTCTTTGGCCTTGGCATTGCAGGCTTGCCAACAAGACCTCAAGCATGTTGCAGAGCAGTCAGCGATGGTGCTTGCGGTTGGCGATGTCGGCAGTACCATTATTTGGACGGCATCCTGTACTCAAATGCGCAATGCTGCCGAACGTGTCCATTTTGTTGCAGGTGGGCAATGGCAGGAAGAACTGGTCGGCACCAATGCACTGGCACTTTCGCTCAAGACGCAGAAATCAAGTTGTGTATTTTCCAATGAACACTATATGGCGTCGGTGCATGATTGGGTTTGCTATGCTGCCCCGATCCTCGACCCATACTCCAAACAAGTCTTAGGCGTAGTGGATTTATCCACCACATGGGAAAACCACAATAGTTTAGGTTTATTGGCGGTCGAACGCTGCGCCGCAATTATTCAAATGGCGGTGCAACAATTACAACAACAACATGTGTATCTCCGTACTTTTAATACAGCGCAGGTCTTGATCAATGGCAAGCACTTAAGCTTAAGCCCGAGACAAGTTGAAATTTTGGTAATTTTGGCTTTATGCCCACAAGGGCTGAATTTAGAGAATTTACATCAGGCTTTGTATGGGGAACGCAAAGTCAGTATGGGGACATTAAAAGCGGAGATGTCGCATTTAAGAGAGCACTTGGGCGATTTACTTGGTTCTCGTCCTTATCGCCTGAATGTACCTGTTGAGGCGGATTTTCTGCAACTGGAACAAGCATTGGATGCGGGTTATATCAACACAGCCCTGCAAGGTTATACCGGCATTTTTTTAGCGAAAACCGAAAGTCCATTTTTATCAGCTTGGCGGGATTGCTTGGAATCTCGTTTGAGTCATGCGATTTTCCAGACACAGGGCAGTGATGCTTTATTAAAGCATTTGGCTTATTGTCCGGAAGCCGTGGATGCGGCTGAACGCTTATTGGAGTTATTACCAGCCTCGCATCCCGCTAAAAATATGCTCAGTAAGTACCAAGACCACTGAGCATCAAGATATTTAAAATGGTCGTCGGTATTACTGGATTTTTTCAGTTAACCAAGCAAACAGATCTTTATAGACCTGTGCACGAACAGGCGGGGCAGATAAAACCAAATCATGCAAACCATTTTGAATAGACAGGGTTTGCACATCGCCTTTCATTTTCTTGGCATTTTGCGTCATATCATTGACATCCAGAATCACATCGCTTTGCTGTGCATCAATGCCCCATTTTTTAGGGAATTTGGATTGATGTGAATGCATGATCAAGGTCGGCACATTTAAGGTCACACCTTGATGGATTTCTTTTTGTGCTTCGTGAATTGCCGTGACAAAAGAGAGATGAACAAAAGGCATGGTTTTCGGTTTCCAATCCAGATTGAAATCCCATTCGCCGTAAAAATCTTTATGCAAGCTTGGTGTGTACCACGGGTTTAGACCACTTGGAAATTTTGCATTCGGTAAGCGTTTACCCACTTCACTGAGCAAGGGAATCCCGACCTTTTTCTCAATAACACTCTTATAGAAGTCATAAAAGGGGCTGTTGTTCCAAACCGCTTTAATTAAACGATGATCAGGATAATGTGCAGCATATAAAGTGGCAATTAAACCGCCTGTCGAATGTCCTGCCAGTACAACTTGATTGTGGTTTTCTTGACTGATCACTTCGAGTGCTTTACTGATTTCAGCATCGTATTCGCGCAAATCTAAAACGTAGTAGAGTTTTTGATGAGGAAGTTTTGAGCGGCCATATTTTCTCAGGTCGAGTGCGTAAAAATCGTAACCATGCTGATTGAATTGTTCAGCCATTTCTTTTTGGAAAAAATAATCTGCAAAACCATGAATATATAAAACTGCTTTTTTGGTCGCTTCTGTAGCTTTCTTGCGAACCAGTGTAGCAACAACTTTTCCATCATAGTCATCAGCAAAATTTAAAGTCAGTTGCTGATAATCTTCACCGAGTATATCTGGCTGATATGTATAGAGATTTGAAGTAGTCATTTTTATATATCAAGTCTGAATTCATTAACAACCACATTAAATGAAAACCCTTGGATGTCAATGCAATTATGCGACACCAAGCGTTCGCGAATTGGATTTGCATTTTTATTTTTGCGAAAAAATCGTTAAGCTATGCACTGTTGTTTTTGACTGAAGAAATTATGAAACAAGAGACTGCACTCAAGTTACTTAAAGCTGGGGAAAATGTTTTTTTAACGGGCTCAGCAGGTGCAGGAAAAACCTATACGCTTAATCAGTACATTCATTATCTCAAAGCACGTAAAGTGCCTGTGGCGATCACTGCATCCACAGGGATTGCGGCGACGCATATGAATGGCATGACCATCCATACTTGGGCAGGGATCGGGATTAAAGACCGCCTAAGTGATGATGATCTGAAACGGATGAAAGAGCGTAAATATTTAAAAGAGCATTTAGAAAATGCCCAAGTCTTGATTATTGATGAAATTTCAATGCTGCATGCCAAGCAATTGAATTTGGTTAATCAGGTATTGAAATACTTTAAAGAAAGTGACGAAGCCTTTGGTGGGATTCAGGTCATTGTTGCTGGTGACTTCTTCCAGTTACCGCCAGTCGGTAAAAAGGATGAAAGCAATCGCGATAAATTCTGCTTTATGTCAGAGGCTTGGGTCGAAGCCAAATTCCGTGTCTGTTATTTGACTGAACAGCATCGTCAGGATGATGAAATCCTCAATCAGATTCTCAATGCAATTCGGGCACAGAATATTCAAAGCAACCATATTAGTGCTTTGCAACAATCGCGTCAGCACGATATTGGCGAGACCTTTACCCGTTTATACACACATAATATGGATGTCGATAATATTAATTATCAGCACCTGAATGAAATTGACAATGAAAGCCATCAATTCAATGCCGTGGTCGATGGCAACGAAAAGTTGATGGAAACCTTAAAATCATCAGTGCGTGCGCCTGAAGAACTCACCCTAAAGAAAAATGCCAAGGTGATGTTTGTTAAAAACAACTTTGATATGGGCTATATCAATGGCAGTTTGGGTGAAGTGATTGGTTTTGAAGAAGATGATAAGCAGGGCATTTTGCCTAAAGTAAAGTTGACGGATGGCACAACCTTCTTGGTTGAACCTGAAACATGGTCGATTGAAAATGAAGCGGGTAAGGCAATTGCCAGTTTTCAACAGATTCCGTTGCGTTTGGCGTGGGCAATCACTATTCATAAAAGCCAAGGGATGACTTTGGAAGCTGCAGAGATCAATCTCAGTAATACCTTTGAAAAAGGTCAGGGCTATGTGGCTTTATCACGCTTAAAATCTCTGACAGGGCTGAAATTGCTCGGCTTTAATGAGCAGGCACTTGAGCTGGATAGTCTCGCAATCAAAGCAGATCGCCGTTTTCAGGAATTATCGAGTGAAGCGGAAGCCAACTTTGAAAATATTGATTTAAGCACACAGCATAATGCCTTTATTCGGCATTGTGGTGGCACACTGAATGCGACTGAAATTGCCCGTAATGAAAAGAAAATCGCCAAAGGTGCAAAACAGAATTATGCTGCAGCGACCTTGGATGAAACCCGTACTTTATTTGAAGAAGGCTATGAAATTGAAGATATTGCACATGAGCGTGGTTTAACCCCTGCAACGATCATCAATCATCTGGCACGTTTGCATAAAGAGCAGGGTTTGGATATTTCAGTTGCCAGTCCAGGCGATGAAGTGATTGAAGAAGTGCGTAAGATTTATAAGCGTTTGCATAAACGTAAAAACCCTGAACATTTTACTGATGATGGTTCGATTAAATTGCGTCCCATTGTTGAAGCCACTAGTCCGCGAATGGCTTATGACCAAGTCCGTTTAGCTTTATTATTTGTAGAATAGGAATCATAAAAATGCCGCATTTAATTGCAAACTATTCGGCTAATTTAACAGAGTTAAATCCGCATCAATTATTAAAAGATGCGAATATCGCATTAATTGAAACGGATTTATTTGTCGCACATGATATTAAATCTCGTGCATTTAAAGACGAGATATTTTTAATTGGTTTGGATGAAACAGAAGAAGCCTATATTCATTTAAAACTGTATTTATTGAGTGGCAGAACGCAGGCTCAAAAACAAGCTGTTGGTGCGGCATTGTTGCAGCGACTGCAGCAAAAAAGCTATATCCAGTCTGAAGTCAGCTATCCGATACAGTTGTGTGTTGAAGTGATTGATATGCCGAAAGAGGATTATTTTAAGGCCACGGTCTAAGGCTGAATAATTGCTGTTTTATCAAATAGGGAGAATTGGCCTTATTTGATAAAATATTTTAGTTTATATGTATTCTGATTTAATCCTGTAAAAAAATTATTAATCATTATTTTAAGCGCTTAGACTAAAATTGGCAGTTTATGGCAGGCTTTGTTGCAAGAACGTAACATTAAAAATATAGACAGATTTGTATGCTGTTTATAAAATAGCGTAAATTTTAGTTAATATTTTATAAAATAATGTTGAGTAATATATTTCAGGCCTTGGATAATTTGGGCCTTACCGCACAAAAACGTGCAATCCATATTCAATTTTCTAATCAAAATTTAAATACTCAAGTCTTCCTGCAACGTATTGATGGTCAGCATCAACTGAATGAAGGATTTAGGGCAGAACTGATTTGCCTGTCGACCAATGCGGCGATTCCACTCAAACAATTTATTGGTAGCCAAGCAGCAATTGATACGGTGACTGATCAAGGTCAACTCACTCGTGTCACAGGCATTATTACTCAAGCCTTACAAGGACAATCAGACGGTAGCCTGACCGTATATAAACTCACCTTAGAAGATCCAACTGCACTGTGGAAGCAACGCCGTAACAGCCGTGTGTTTATGAACAAGAGCGTGCGTGATGTAGTGGAAATCATCTTCAAAGAGTGGCAACAAAAAAGCCCCTTATTTGCATCCAGCTTAACGCTTGATTTAAGCGGACTCAGCCAAGATTACGACATTCGTCCCTTTATTATGCAATATAATCAATCAGATGAAGATTTTTTAACATCTTTGATGCGTAGCGAATCGATTAACTGGCTCATTGATGAAGCTGAACGAACCGTCGCGCAAAGCAGTGCTGCGATTCAGCCGCAAAAACTACGTCTGATTGACGACAATAGCCAGTACCAAGCTTTAGAGCGTCGACAGATCCGTTATCACCGTAGTAGTGCCACTGAACAATATGACAGCATGACCAGTCTGGTTGGACAACGCTCACTGCAACCGAGCAGTGTACATGTACAACGCTGGCAAGCCGATGCACTGGAACAAGAAGATGGTGCAGGCAGTGTACAGAGCACACATCAACACAGCGAACAATATGACAATGCCAGTCTTGGTCTGGAACAGGCATGGCACTTTTCACCCGCATGGATGCAAGACCTGAATGGGGAAGATGGTGCAACCCCATCGGGCAATGCTCAAATTGAAAAACTGAATCGGAACTTGGGTCAATACTACGACTTACAATCCAAACAATTTACAGCCCATACCACCGTGCGCGATACCCATGTCGGTTACTGGTTTGAATTGGCTGAACATCCTGAAATTGATCAACATGATGGCAGTGATAAAGAATTCCTGATTACAGGCAAAAACTTTTATAACCAAAACAACTTACCTAAAGATCTACATCAACAGATCAATCAATTATTAGCACAAAGCAACTGGCAACCGACTCAATCGAATAATGAAGAGCGCCAAGCCAACCAACTGATTCTGCAACGCCGCAATATCAAAACCGTTCCTGAATTTAACCCATTGCAACACCGTCCAGCAGCTTCACCACAACGTGCCAAAGTGGTTGGGCCAAGCGGCGAAGAAATCTATGTGGATGAATGGGGACGGATCAAAGTCCGTTTCCTGTTTACCCGCAATGACGACCATAGCCATGATGGTGGTGCGGGAGCGAATGACAACGACACCGATTCAGCTTGGGTGGATGTACTGACCCCTTGGGCAGGTGAAGGCTTTGGCGCACGATTCTTACCCCGTATTGATGAAATCGTAGTCATCGACTTCTTTGATGGTAATATTGATCGTCCATTTGTAGTGGGACGTATCCATGAAGGCCATCGCAGCCCAACCAAATTTGACAATGCAGGTAGGCTGCCAGACACCAAGAAACTGGCAGGAATCAAATCGAAAGAATATCAGGGCGAAGGTTTTAACCAACTGCGCTTTGATGATACCACAGGTCAGATCAGCGCCCAGTTGCAAAGCAGTCATGCTGCCAGTCAACTCAATCTAGGGAAGTTGAGTCACCCTAAAGCAACAGCTGAAAGTGAAGATCGCGGTGAAGGTTTTGAGCTGCGCACTGACCAATGGGGTGCAGTACGCGCAGGCGAGGGTCTACTGCTTTCCACACATAAACAGGATCAAGCCCAAGGTGAACATCTGGATGCCCAAGTTGCTAAACAACAGCTAGAAGGCAATCAAAGCAATGCCAAAGCCTTGAGTGAAGTGGCCAAGAATCAGCAGACTGATGAAATAGAATCGCTGGATCAACTCAAAGAATTTGCTGAGCAGATTCAAGAGAAGATCGCTCAGTTTAAAAAATCATTGCTATTGCTGAACTCACCAGCAGGGATTGGTCTAAGTAGCAATGAAGATATTCATTTATCTGCGGATGGACAAATCAATCAGTTTGCAGGCGATAGTATCAATTTGAGTACACAGAAAAATCTGATTACGCATGCGCAAAACAGAATCAGTGTGTTTGCAGCGCAGAATGGAATTAAGCAAGTGGCTGCCAAAGGTAAGGTTGAAGTCCAAGCGCAGTCGGATGGTATGGATTTACTGGCCAAGCAAGGGATTCAGATTATTTCAACTGAAGACCGTATTGAGATCAGCAGTCCGAAAGAGATTGTGATTACTGCGGGTGGTTCTCAGATCAAACTGAATGGTTCAGGTATTTTCCCTGTGACCAGTGGCAAGTTTGAGGTGAAAGCAGGGCAGCATTTACTCGCCTCAGGCGCGAGTGCAAGTAGCAATGCACCCCAGTTACCACAAGCAAAATCATTGAAAGGCGCGCTACAGTTATTAAGAAGTTATGGGGGAGATAATTTCTTTAAGCAGAACAGCTATAAAGTGATTGATTCTCTGGGTAAGCAACTGACTGGCAAACTAGATGGAAATGGTTTTGCGCAAGTGACAGGCATTGCACCAGGTGCAGCTAAGGTCATTTTTGAAAAAGATGAGACCAGTGCATGGGCATCAAGTAGTGACTTTAAACGTGATTATACTTGGGCAGAGCCAGTAGAAAAAGTTGTCGCCTCATTAAGCAGTGCATTGGGACAGAACATGAAGCAACAGCTGAGCAGCAGTTTAGTTTCGATGGATAAAAACAGCCTTAAAAATATAGGTAAAAATACCTTAAATGGTTTGGTTGAGCAGACGGTTGGGCAAATCAAGGATCAAGTCAGCAATACCGCTTTAAGTGCTGTTTCAAAGCAACTGAACCTTAATATTTCTCCAGATCAAATGAAAAGCTTGGCGCAACTCGCCATGAATCCGAGCCAGTCGGTTGACATGATCAAAGCACAGGGTGTGGGTTTTGTAAAAGATCAGGCAGCTACAAAATTGGCGGAGGCCACCCAAATGGATTCGATTCTTCAACAAGGCATCGTTGATCGTTTTCATGGTCAGAACAATGGTTAGGACAGATTTTAATTCACGCGCAGCAATTTAAAAAATAGATGTATTGAAATAAATTAAGGGTTTGAGATTGATGGCTACGGAAAAAACACAACTGGCAACAGATCAAAAAGCGTCGAAGGTTGAACTTGCTGTTTTTAATTTGGACAGCGTACACACGGTAACTGACCTGCAAATGATTGCCAAGCAAATCCAGCTTTATTTACAGGTATGTGGGAATACCAGTTTAGAACAATTACAAGGGAGTGCGAATACTGCAACGGTAGCCAATATTTTTGCTTTAACTGGCAGTGTGCTGGATTTAATTTTATACGCGACCGACAGCAAGACAGAGGATGCTGCGGTACAACAGGGTGCATTGCTCGCTGCAAATTTAATTGGTTTATTTGCGGAACCAAGCAATGAAGCACATGCGCGTATGGCATTACGTCCGATGTTTGGTCTAATGTCGCAATGTTTATATCCTGAAAATGGAAAGATTAAAGACGCGGATATTAAACGCTTGGGACTACATCTGAATGCGATGGTCGCAGGTGATTTAGAAAAGTTTTTACAAGAAACACAAGCCAAATTAGCGACCTTGCTCTCACAGGCAACGATTTTAGGCAGCAGTATTCTGACGAGCTTGTCTGTGCCTGCTACACCAATGAATGCGAGCATGGCTGCAACGTCGGCAGGTGTGACAGCAGAGAAAAGAGACCCCAAACTCAAATTTAGCAATTGGGCTGCACCTCTCATTGATTTAATCGGTAAACCGAGTCAGGCAGATTTAACCCCTAAACTACAACCCAATATTCAAACACGCCTGCAACAAGAAGCAATACAGGCAATTGCAACTTTAAGCCAGACTTTACAGCAGCAAGCCAATGCAGGGCAGAAATACAGCTTGGCTTGGTTATTACAACAAACTTTAACTGCGATTCAGGCCAGCGAAAATAAAGGCAATGCCAGTGTGCCGATTAATCAGACGGGAGAATATGAGCGTCATACCAAAGGTGATACCTTGGAGTTTGTGAGCTTACAGGCGGATGCGTTGAATGCACCACCTTGTGAAGGTAATGGGTCAGAGACGGGTAAGAGTATCAGTTATTCAATTGGCGCAGAGCGGGTTCAGCATGCCGATTTCTATTTACCGAAAGTTGGTTTTGTATTTAGTCGCCAATATAACTCGCAAATGGATGAGTTTGATCAGGGGATGATTGGCGCTCGTTGGATGATGCCTTTTTCCAATGTGATTTTGCCAAAAGAACAAGGTTACGTCTTTATTGATGCGAAAGGGCGTAAACATGCCTTACCATCTACGATTTTGCAGCAGGCTTATACCGTTCCTTATGAAGGAGTGACGGTTCATCCAGTTGGAAATGGTGATTTACTATTAAATTTTGGTGGTGAATGGAGTTTACATTTTCATCAATTTGGTCTTGGTCAGCCCTATCATTTAATTCAACAATTCAATGAAAATTCCAATGAAAAAATTAGCCTAAGTTATCTTTTGGCAGATGGTGTTGCTTATCTGCAAACTATTGATTTCCAATTTGAACAGGCTCAGCACCAACTAAAATTTGCCTTTAATGAGCAAGTTAAGATTATTGCGGTATTTGTGGATGATCAAATTGAGCCTTGGGCACGCTATTACTATGATGCACAAGGTAATCTGATTACAGCTTTCGATCAAAATGGGTATGCACGTCAATACGAATATAATCAGGCGCACCAGCTAACGCGCTATACCGATCGTACAGGACGTGGACAAAATATTCGTTATGAATCGACGTTGCCAAATGCCAAAGCCATTGAAGAATGGGCGGATGACGGCAGTTTCCATACCAAACTGAAATGGCATCCGCGTTTACGTCAAGTTGCGGTTTACGATGCCTATGATGTACCAACCTATTATTATTTTGATTTGGATGGTTTTACCTATCGGACTCGTTTAGCTGATGGTCGAGAGTCTTGGTATTCTCGTGACGGTGAAAAACGCATTACTCGACAAATTGACTTTGAAGGTCGGGAAACTCAGCAAGAATATAATGATCAAGGGCAACTGGCGAAAATTGTACAGCCGAATGGTGGTGTGATTCGCTTTGCTTATGATGAACAAGGCAATTTAACCGAGACCAAAGATCCAGAAGGTAATATCTGGAAACGTGAATATGATGCACAGGGCAATGTTAGCAAAGAGATTAATCCCTTAGGTCATGTCACTCAATATAAATACAACAGCAATAATCAAGTGGTGGAAGTGGTTGATGCCAAAGGAGGTATCAAGAAAATCCAGTACAATGATCAAGGGCAAATGCTGTCTTATACCGATTGTTCAGGCAAAAGCAGTACATGGGAATATGATGAAGAAGGTGATCTAAGTGCCCAGCAAGCGGCGAATGAACAGAAAGTTCAATATCTGTATAGTCTGCAAGGCAAAGATAAAGGTCAGCTTCAAGCCATCGTGTATCCAGATGGCTTGAAAGAGCTATTTGAGCATGATCAAGAAGGTCGCCTGCTTAATCACACCGACACCAACGGCTTAACCACTCAATATCAATACAATACTGTCGGCCTGTTAGAACAACGCATTGATGCCAATCAGCATCGTGTGGGCTATCAATGGGATAGACAGGGTCGTATCCAAAAGCTTATTAATCAAAATCAGGCTGAATACCAGTTTAGCTATAACAAGTTTGGTCAGTTGGTCAGTGAACAAGCATTTGATGGTGAGGAAAAGCATTATAGCTATAGTGAAAATGGTCTATTGTTCCAGATTCGACAACCCAATATTCTGACTGAATTTAGCTATTATGATGATGGACAGATTGCTTCTAAAACATATACGCATCTGCATACTCATCAAAGCCAGACAGAGCAATTTGAATATAATTTAAATCAACAATTAAGCTCGGCCAGTAATGCAGAAAGTCAGGTTCAACTGTATCGTAATCAGCTTGGACAATTGGTGCGTGAACACCAGCATTATAAAATGTTGAATCTAACGGCTGTACTGCGTTATGAATATGATGAACTGGGTCATCTGGTTAAAACGATTCGTCCAGACGGACAGCAACAGACCAATCTAAGTTATGGTTCAGGACATATCTACGGAATTGCGTTTAATCAGCAGGATGTTGTTTCTTTCCAACGTGATGATTTGCATCGTGAAACGGGACGTTTTCTGGCAAATGGTTTGGTGCAAACCAAGTATTATAATGATGTGGGGTTATTGATTTCTCAACAGATTGAGCCTGAGCAAGAAAGCTCAGATCGACTCCGTTATCAAGCGCATAGGCATTATCAATACGATAAAAACTATTTGCTCACCCAAGTTGAAGACAGTCGTTTAGGACAGCTTAATTATCAATATGATCCGATTGGACGTCTGATTTCAATGCAAAGTCAGCATAAAAACGAGAGTTTTAAGTTCGATCCAGCGGGGAATCTGATTGACCCAATCAACCAGACAACACATGCCAAAAACAATTTAATCAAGCAGTATCAAGGCAAGCATTATCAATATGATGTACAAGGCAATGTGATTGAAACCATGCAAAATGGTAAGGTCTTAAAGCTGACTTGGGATAATCATAACCGTTTGATTCAAAGTAACTTGAATGGGAAAGTGACTCAGTATGGTTATGATGTCTTTGGACGTCGTTTATATAAGAAATCATCAAATCAAGACTTCACCTTATTTGGATGGGATGGAGATTTGATGATTTGGGAATCTAGCCAAAATTCGAGCCATCCTGAGAACAGTTATACCAAACATTATGTCTATGAGCCTGATAGCTTTGTACCGTTAATGCAGGCGGGGTATCAGGGTTTTATTCAACTGATAGAAACACCTGATTATAGTGAATATCTCAACAAGCCTTATTCGGTTTATAAAGATCCGATTTGGAGCAGCGATACACGTAAAAACCGTGTGGCTTTAGAACAGACGGTATTTTATCATTGTGATCAGGTTGGAACACCGCAAACACTGAGTAATGCCGCAGGTGAATGTGTTTGGGAAATTACTCAGGATACATGGGGGACTGCGCTCGAGATTCAAATGCTAAATAAGGACAATCCATTTGAGCAGAGCAATATTAGATTCCAAGGCCAATATTACGATAATGAAACAGGACTGCATTATAACCGTTATCGTTATTATGAGCCGTATAGTGCAAGGTATATGAGTAAAGATCCGATAGGACTTGAGGGCGGTATGAATACCTCTGCTTATGTAAATAATCCGAATCAATGGATTGATCCGAAAGGATTAAATGGAATGAATTTTGGTGAGATGTTTGGTATTCCTGCTAGTGCTCAATCTGGTTTAGCGTACCAAGGAAGGAAGAATTATGATTGTTACGCTGAAACTGGAGAGCTATGTAAGTTAAATATACCACCATTATTTGATTATGTTGCATGTAGTGGTGGCGGATTAGGAGTAGGTGTTGGCTTTGTAAAAAATCAATGGACTGGTGAGTATTATATGAGTGGTTCTAAGGATTCTATTTTAGCACCTGTGGCAAAATCAGCTGCACAAAAAAAACCATTTAGCGCTAAAGATTTAGCGGGGATTAGTTGTGTAGGTGGTAATATTCATAATATTCCAAGTTATACAAAATCAATGATGACGATGGGAGAAATTACAAACGAATTTGTAAGTGGAGCTTCTGTCTCAGTTGGAGGTGGAGCTTATGGTGCAGTAGCAAACTTAGTTGTTCCATTAGTAAACAAAAGTAGTCCCGTGCGAGGAGCATGGGCTTCTGAATTTGGTGTAGGAACACCAGGGGTAAATGTTGGAGTCAGTGGCACAGTTAGTGTTGATACAATTTTAGATGCAGTCAAACCTAATAGAGAAAAGAATTAAGAGAGTAATTGTAATGTCTATTATAGTAAGAAATTCGGTTTTGAAATTTATATTATTAATTTTAATTAGCTTAGGTTTTTCTGGGTGTGACTTTAGAAAAAAAAATGAAGTCAAAATTCTCGATAATAACAAGACAATAATTAAAAAATTTGAAAGTGATGCTAACTATGTTTTTGGCGATCGCATCTTAGATAAACATTCATTCTCATCATATAATGCAGATAGATTAATATTTCAAATTCAGAGTGATGGTGGTATTGGCGAAATAGATTTTTTAAACAATATTGAATCTAGTCTTAAAGAAAAAGGATGGGTATATAAAGAAAAATATAAGGAAGCATATATTTACTGTGATAAAAAAAATAATCAACTGGAACTAGTATCTCCAGTTAAATTAGATACTTATAGTTCTGCTGGTGAAGGACAGTCATTAAACCAGTTGGTTGGGTATTGGAATGTGGGTTTTATTCACTCTAGACAGAAACGCTATGTGTGTAATATTGATAGTTAATATTGTTTAAATTCGGTTTTAAGTTGATGATAAGATTTATAAAACTGATGTCTATCTTTACTTTTAGTATTGGTTTATTTGGATGTGATGATAGTGAAGTACTGGATTTGAAGAGGTTCTCCAATGAGTTGTTTGGTAAATATGAGTACGAATATGATACTGATAGGGAAAAGAGCTCAACTCAACTTTTAGTAGTGAAAATAAAAAAACAAGATTTTTCTAGCAAAGATTATGAGGGTGTAAAAAATGATCTACTAAAGAGGAAGTGGGATTTGGTAGACTCTTATAATAGTTATTATAATTTTTGTAAAACCAACCATTATTCGATAGACATATTAAATCCGATTTATGATAAGCATTATACACGAGACGGTGAAGAAGTTAATTTTAAAAGTAAAGATTATTGGTACTTTTCAATTTATTACAATAAGCTAGGCGTTAATAATTGTATGGAGTATTATAGTAAGTAATTATTTTTTATTTTTTTACTTTGATTTGGCTTGTATGAAAAAAATTATTTTAATCCTCTCATTTCTGTTAGTCGGATGTGATAAGGAGGTAGAACGAAAACCCTATATAGATAAAGTAAATCAGGACATCGTAAATGAGGCCAAAGTTTTATTTAATGGTACTGTTGAAGATTTAAGTGCTTATTCTTCATATACTGATAACACTGTGGCATATAAAATTAAAGCAAATAAATTTGATATTAATTTTTTTATGAAAGAAGAGAGTAAAGATTTAAAAAAAATGGGATGGTCTTTCTTTAAAAAGTATAATGAAAGTTATATCTTTTGTGATGGGGAAAGACAATTAGAGATAATATCACCTAGAATTGTTTCTAAAAATGAAGTTTTAGTTAAAGGTTCTGCTGGTATGCAGTTGGATAAGTTTTGGCATGTTATATTTATGTCACCAAATAATACAAGGCGCTATGTTTGTTATGACTACAAGAAATAATGTTTGAATTTAAATATTTTTGAAAAATGTGTATTTATATAATGAAAAGTATATATCAATCTTTTTTAATTATCATACTTTTAACTTCCTGTGCACAAGATGAAAATCTAGAGATTGGAAGAAGTAATCATCCAATTAATATAGAGTTGAAAAGAGAGGCTAAAGATATTTTTGGAGATAAGCTAGAAAGAGAAAGAAGTTATCAATCATTTTCTTCAAATGACGTTGTTTATAAAATTAGTGCTAGAAATTTAAGTATGGAACAGTTTGAATTCTACAAAGATCAGATATTACCTGAAAAAGGTTGGTTTTTTAGATCAAAAGTTAATGAAGGCTATATATTTTGCCAAGGTTCTCGCCAATTAGAAATAATTCCTCCACAAGTTCTTGTTGATAACAATGAACTAGGTCGAGGAGATATTGGTAAACAGCTTGAAAAGAATTGGAATATTTTTTTAAGACATACTGCTAATGGTACTTTAAATGAATGTTATTTGAGAAGTAAAAGTTAAATATGATACGGATTTTTGAATTTATTTTATAAAAGATTTATGGATAAGAAGGAAATGACAAATCACTTTAAGAAATTACTCATTTCTTTAATAGTAGTACCTTTTTTGAGTTGTTCTTTACTTGAGGAAAAAGTATGTATTCATAATTTTAATAAGAGAGTGATTGAACTAAGCCATGATCTAAAGGTACAGAAGGTGATCAATCGTATTGATCAGAAAATTTTTTGTGGAAACCATCCTTATAGTGATTTTTATAATCGCTTGGATAGTTTATTGGTAGGGTTGGATGAAATTCAACGAGAAGAATTTTATACAGTTTTATTTTTTGCTGAATTCCATCGCAATGAAAATGGTGGTGAGTATGTTGAATTTTTGAATAAAAATAATATTAATATTTACAAGCAATATAAGCTAAAAATGAGTGATCAAAAGTTATTGGCTAAAATGAAATATACAGATGAAGAGTTGTTGAATATAAAAGCCTTGGGTGAGATGCTTCATTAATGTATTTTATTAAGATTTAATATATAATCTTGAAATTTTAGTTTGATAGCTAAATTTATAAATTTTTAATTAAATATAAAGGGTATGTTTTGTCTTCTGTAAAATTTTCTTATATTGCTGGTTTCTGGCGCCGATCATTTGCTTTTCTTATTGATTTATTACTGGTAGGTGGTTTCTGCTGGAGTACGATTAGACTTTTATCTAATTTTTTGCATCAATTCCCAGTTATATCTATTTTTATTGGATATTTCTTTGTTGTTTTATATTTTGGTTTGTTAAACAGTCATTTACATTCTGGACAAACGTTTGGCAAACAGCTTTTAAAAATCAGAGTGGCTGACACACATGGGAAAGATCTTGCTGTAATTCCATCATTGCTTCGTTCATCCATCTTGTTTGCGCCATCATGCCTCATGTCATTAAGCGGTTATTTTCCGATTTTACTATTATCTGAATTATTCAACCTGTTGTTGGCCTGCTTACAAATTTTGCTTATTTATTTTTATATTTTTAACCGACAAAACCGCCGCTCCATTCATGACTTCGTTGTGGGTTCAATGGTGATTAATTTAAAAAAAGATGATCAAGAACAACAAGTTCCTGAGATGTGGACTAAGCATAAGATTTTTGCAGCATTGATTACGTTGGTGGGTTTAGGCATTGGAATTTCTTCTTTCAATTTGTTTGATCGTGATAATACTGTTGAAATTAATAATTTTAAGGGCGGTCAGCCTGAAATTGTTCATGTAAAACGGATTTTAGAAATGGAAGATGGATCAGAGGCTCAACTCATTTTATTTGATGTGCAGATCAATGATCCAATAAAACTTAAAAATTCATTTTTCGCCCAAGAGTTCGCAGATAATTTACAAAGACTTGAGCCGCAGTTGATAAATGACAGCAGTAAAATTTCAATTCTTTTGAGCACACGGCTTCAATTTGGCTTAGCCTCATCAATGGATTTAAATATGTACTCAGTTAAAAAAACGCAGCAAGGATTAAAGGTTGTAGAAGAGATTTCTACCGTAAACTTTTAAACCATGAAAAAAGCTGAAGCTATTTGTTGCATAGATTAAACCTTTTAATTTACGTGCGGATAGCTTCAGTATCTCTAATCCTGTTCCATTAAACACACTCCGTAAAGACCAACTTTATAGTTTAAGCGTTGTTTGTCAGCCTGAATTTCTTCATTTTCTTATGAGGTTAAACAAGGACGTACAACAATGAAAAAAGCACTGCTTCTCTTGGG
Organism: Acinetobacter sp. UBA991; assembly: GCF_002292065.1. Classification (NCBI taxonomy): domain Bacteria; kingdom Pseudomonadati; phylum Pseudomonadota; class Gammaproteobacteria; order Moraxellales; family Moraxellaceae; genus Acinetobacter; species Acinetobacter sp. UBA991. The sequence continues at coordinate 50,393 of NZ_DBBF01000003.1, forward strand.
TTCAATAGGTATCTTGGCAAATACGCCAGTCTTGGCCGCCGATTTAAGTATCGGTGACCCGAAAACACAGGCGGGTGAACTAAAACTGACAGGCGCCATCCGTACCCGCTATATCCATAAAGACTATATTGTCGAAGCCAATGAAGGCTCCAAAAATGATGACTGGAGATTGGCCGATATCAAGGCGGTCTTGAGTTATGAAAATCCAGACTGGATTGCATCGATGGATGTGCGTTGTTACCAGTATGACCGCTTATGTGATGCACTGTTTTTAAAAGATGCTTGGGCAGGCTACAAATTCTCGGATCAGCAACGGCTGACAGTTGGTTTTCAATCGGTTGATTTCGGCTTTGGACGACTTTGGGGCAATAGTTATTATGAAACTTTGCTCAATACCGTTGGGCTGGAAGACATTCAAAACCTTGGAGTGAAATACCAGTTTAAGGACAATCTGTATAACTTCATTCTCGGTTTTTACCCGACTGATGGTGGTAACTACAAAGGCACATCCAAAGATTCCAGTCGCTATAGCGGTAACTTTGTGCGGGCAGATGATCAGACCCAAGGTACCGATATTGATGAAAAGAATATGTGGGTGACACGCTTATCCCGAAAATTTGAGCTCGATCAATCTCAGAATTTCTCCACGGAAATTGGTGGCTCTTACTGGTATTCGGAACTGGAAAATAACCGAACCAATAAAGATGGGCATCGTAGTACATGGAGCATTTTTAGCACCACCAATTATCAGGCATGGCAATGGTTGTTCTTGGCAGGAGAGCAGGACATTAAAAATGCAGATGATCTTTTGCCAAAAAGTTCGACCATTGGCGCATTTGACTATCCTTATCAAGTGGCCAACAAAGGTAAATATATGGCCAATGAAATTAACTATACCTTTGCTAAGCCTTTCCATCAGTTAGAAAATATTAAACCCTATGTGTCGTATAGTCGTTTTTATAAAGATGAATCAGGCTATCAAGATTCGGATCGCTTAATCGCAGGTCTATATTTTAACTATAAAAAAGTCGGCATACAGGGGGAATATATCTGGAGTCGCAATGACCCAATGACGGGCAGTGGCGCAGATGGATTGGCACAAGGTGAGAGCAATCAATGGAATAAATTGTTCTATTTATCCTTGGGTTATTATTTCTAAACTCAGCGTTGAAAATGAGCCAGTCTGTTTGCGATAGACTGGCTTTTTGCTTTAGGCGGTTCTTAAGATCAAAGCACCAATCAAAATGATGCATGAGGAGATAATCCGTACCGCATTAATACGTTCTTTTAGAATAAAGATCGAAATCAGCGTGGCAAATAAAATCGAGGTTTCTCTTAGTGCGGCAACAATCGCAACAGGTGCAAGCGTCATCGCCCACAGTGCCAAACCATAAGAAAAAAATGAACCGATTCCACCAATTAAACCTAAATGCCAATTATGTCGAAAATACTCCCCCATTTGCCGATATTGCATTTTTAGGGCAAAGATAAAAAAGATCAGTCCTGAGAGTACGAAACTCCATAGGATATAGGCAATGGCTGATCCTGCAAGGCGAACACCATGTCCATCCAGCAAGGTATAACCCGCAATCAGGACAGCGTTGAGTAGAGCCAGACCGATACCTTTGCGTCCCGTTTTGGGCGCAGCCAGAATCATCGATAAAATGCCGACGGAAATGGTGATAATGCCTAGCCATGCATTGAATTGAAGTTGTTCATGCAATAACAAAGTGCCTAAAATGGCCACAATCAGCGGTGCTGTGCCACGCATTAAGGGATAAGTCAGCCCCATATCGGCAACGCGATAGATTTTAGCCACCATACCAAAATACAGAATTTGTATTGCTGTTGAAGACAGAATATAAGGCCAGCTCTCGCGATGCGGAATCGGGAAAAAGGGCAGCAGTAGTGCGGCTAAAACTGCTGCGGATGCAGTGACCAATACGGTAGTTAAAAATTTATTTGTACCCGCTTTTACAATGGCATTCCATGTGGCGTGACATGTCGCTGCAAGTAAAATAAGGCCAAATATTGCCGTGCTCATAAGCTGCCTGTTATTTCATGATCTTGCTAATGTGCATGATATGGTTGAAAAAAGAAAGCAGGCAGCTTAGCGCGATTATAGAAATACTTTCTCTGTATTTGGATTGATCGGCTCAATCGGTTGGATCAACTGACCACGGCTTAGGTTCTGGATATGCTGTAAACGGTTGATCAGTTCATTTTGAATAAACAGGATACAGGTCTGTAGTTTAGACGAACTTTTTAAACGTGAAGGATAGACCGCCCAAACATCGGCATCTTGCCAGTATTCAGGCAAAATATGCTGTAACTGACCACTAATCAATTCATCTGCGACATCCCAAATCGAACGTAAGATAATGCCATGTCCCTCAATCGCCAACTGGTGAATAATCTCGCCATTATTGGAAATGAAGCGCGGTGTGACATGTACCGACCGATCTTCCGAGAGATGACGCAATTTCCATAATACTGAGGATTGGTCACGCTCACTGATAGTCAGGCAATCATGGTTGCGTAAATCTTCCAAACTTTCAGGCATGCCTTGTTGCAGTAAGTAGCTGGGTGCAGCGCAGAAAATTCGGAAATTCGACACCAGTTTTTTGGCAATCATATTCGGGGCAATGTCATTGCCGATGCGAATATCCAGATCAATACTGTGTTGAATCAGGTCTTTGGTGTTGTCGATGGTATCAAACTGAATTTCCAGTTTTGGGTACATGGTCATTAATTTAGACAGAATTGGCGCAACATGTTTACGGCCAAAACCGAAGCTACTGACTATGTCGAGATGACCTGTGGGCGTGCTTAAGGGGTTATTCACCAGCTCACTGATTTCATCAAATTCATCCAGAATATTGGAGACCCGATCCAGAATCAGTTTGCCATCTTCGGTCAAACTGACATGACGGGTACTGCGATGGAACAGTTTACAGTTCAGATTGGTTTCTAAAATATTGATGCGTTTACTGATAAATGCAGGTGAAGCACCTAGCTCCTCAGCTGAATCGACAAAACTCTTGCGTTTGGCGACTGTGCAAAAAACCTTTAAATCCGATAGGTTAGGTAGATTATTCACGATCCGTGTCCATTGGGGTGATAGTTTTCTTATTGATCATTTTTGCTGAAAACAGCATGTTTACAGCTAAGGATATTAACCAAAGGTGTAAGGGAGCGTTATGGCAAAAAAGTATAAAGTTGCCACGATTGCGGGTGATGGGATTGGTTTAGAAGTTCTACCAGAAGGCATCAAGGTTGTAAAGGCGGCAGCAGACAAATATGGCATTCAAGTTCAAATGGATAGCTTTGATTGGGCCAGCTGCGATTACTACCTTGAACACGGCAAAATGATGCCGGATAACTGGTTTGAAGTCTTGCAGGAATATGATGCAATTTTCTTTGGTGCGGTGGGTTGGCCTGAAAAGGTGCCTGATCACATTTCACTATGGGGATCATTGCTGCAGTTCCGTCGTCGTTTTGACCAGTATGTGAATTTACGTCCAGTTCGGTTAATGCCTGGGGTGAAATGTCCACTGGCTGGTAAGCAACCAGGCGATATCGATTTTTATGTGGTGCGTGAAAACAGCGAAGGTGAATATTCAGCGATTGGTGGTAAAGCCTTTGAAGGCACTGATCGTGAGTTCGTCTTGCAGGAAGCGGTGTTTACCCGTCATGGCGTCGATCGCATTTTAAAATATGCGTTTGAATTTGCGGATCAACGTGAGGCTAAAAAAATCACGGCTGCAACCAAATCTAATGGCATTGCCGTCAGCATGCCGTACTGGGACGAGCGTGTCGATGCAATGGCAAAACACTATCCACAGATTAAGGCAGATAAACAGCATGTTGATATTTTAGCGGCACGTTTTGTTCTACAGCCTGAGCGTTTTGATGTGGTGGTGGCATCGAATTTATTTGGTGACATCTTGTCGGATTTAGGCCCTGCATGTACCGGCACCATTGGTTTGGCGGCTTCGGCCAACCTCAACCCTGAACGTAAATTCCCGTCATTGTTTGAACCTGTGCATGGTTCAGCACCCGATATTTACGGTCAGCAAATTGCCAATCCGATTGCGGCGATTTGGTCAGGTGCCATGATGCTGGATTTCTTGGCAGATGGAGATGAGCAGGTGATTCAGGCAGGGCAGGAAATTATGCAGGCGATTGAGCATGTGTTGGTGCATGGCCCGAAAACGCCTGATGTCGGCGGAACTGCCAAGACCTATGAAGTGGGTGATGCGATTGCATCCTGTGTGACTCAGCAAAAAATGGATTTATTCGCGATGGAGTAAGTACCCCTGAGGGAATAGTCACTATCCGAGATGGATTGAATAGATATGGATAATCAAATTACAAAGCCTTATACAGATAAGACGCTTGCGATCACCAGTCTTGCCGTTGTATTTACATCGGTGGCTGGGTTGGCAATCTACTCATCTGAATCAATACAACTGGCAGCAAAATGGATGCAATGGACCACGTCGGTGTTTACCACGCCAGTCCTGTTATTTGCTTTTTTATCAATTATTTTTACCTTCGGTTTGGCCTTTAGTAAATACGGCAAAATCAAGCTCGGCGAAGGTAAGCCCCAATACAGCACCATGTCATGGATTTTCATGTTTATTTTGTCGGGGATCGGGTCATCTACCTTGTACTGGGGCTTTCTAGACTGGGCTTATTATTATCAAACGCCAGGTTTGAATTTAGCTCCTGAGTCAGCTGAAGCACTGAAATACAGCGTGGCCTATTCCTTCTTTCACTCTGGTTTGAGTGCATGGTCGATCTATGCTTTGGCATCGATTTCACTGTGCTATAGCTATCATGTCAGAAAGAATAAAGGCTTGAGCTTAGCCTCAATGGTCGAAGCAGTCACTGGCTTTAAAGCGACAGGACCCGTTGGACGTGTGGTCGACCTGATGTTCTTGCTATGCATGTTTGGTGCCTTGACCATTTCACTGGTTTTGACTGCAGTCACTTTTACCAACATTCTGTCCCAACTCACGGGTATTCCGAATACCTTCATGACCAAAGTCATTATCATCTTGGCGGTGTCGGTGTTATTTGCCCTCAGCTCTTATGTCGGTATGGATAAAGGCATGCAGCGTTTGAGTCATATGGTGTGTTTGGGTGTGGTGCTGTTTGCGATCTATGTGCTGTGCTTTGGCCCAACCCAATTCATTATGAATAATTCATTGATGAGTTTTGGTCTGATGGCGACTAACTTTGTCGATATGAGTCTGTTTACCGACCCGATGGGCGATGGAAAGTTTACCCGTGAATGGACGGTGTTCTATTGGTTATGGTGGATTTCTTATGCACCCGGTGTAGCGCTGTTTGTGACCCGTGTATCTAAAGGACGCACCATTAAAGAAGTGATTCTTGCCATGGTCATCGGCGGTAGCGTTGGTTTATGGTTCATCTTTGGGGTATTTGAAAATTACAGCGTTCACAGCTTTATTCACGGCATGGTCAATGTGCCGCAAATCTTGAGTCAGCAAGGCGGTGAAGTGGCGATTGGTCAACTGCTCGGTTTATTGCCAGCAGGCAAGCTGATGATGTGGTTGTTCCTTGGCATTATGGTGATTTTCCTTGCAGCACATATGGATGCGGTGGGCTATGCGGTTTCTGCAACCTGTACCCGTGGCCTAAGTGAAGGGCAAGATCCATCTCCGAATGCGCGTTTGTTTTGGTGTCTGATGTTAACCCTGGTACCGATTGCGATGATTTTCTCTAAGGCGCCGTTAGACACCATGAAAACGGCCACCATTGTGACTGCCTTGCCGTTTATTGTGATTATTCTGGTACAGACCTATGGCTTGGTGAAATGGTTGATTGAGGATTATTCCAAAGTACCATCGCATTTGATTGAACAGCGCAGCTTTAGTGATTTGGACGCGCTTGAGCATACTGACCCAAATCAACAGATGCAGATTGATATTGCGGCAACCACACTGGCACATAAAAGCAGTCAAAAGGAATTGTTATGACTCAGCAACCGAACATGCACTATGGGTTAAGCGAAGAAATGCAAAGTCTGGTGTACTGGAGCAGCATTTATTCAGCAGCGGATAACGATATTGATTCAATTCGTGCAGCCTATGATGCGATGTGCCTGCATTACACCTTGCCACGTGATGGTACGGTCAATATTGAAGATAAAACTGTTGCGCATGCCACTCATCCAGTCAATGTTCGGTTGTATTCACCCTTGGGCCAAGCACCTGCGCAAGGTTGGCCTTGCGTGTTGTTTATCCATGGGGGTGGCTGGATGCTGGGGAATCTAGATTCACATGAATTTATTACCCGTTATTTATGTCGTGATTTGAATGTTGCGGTACTGAGTGTGGATTATCGTTTGGTGCCCGAACATCATTTCCCAGCCGCTTATGAAGACTGTGAAACGGTTTATCAGTGGCTTCGTGCGCATGGCGCAGACTGGAACATTGATCCAACGCAGATTGCCTTAGCAGGCGACAGTGCAGGCGGCAATTTAGCCGCGGCACTGGCGGTTCAATTACAACATACAGGCAATCAGGCATGTGGTTTGGCTTTGATCTATCCATGTTTGGGCATTAGTTTTGATACCGCGTCTTGTCAGCAGCACGCACAGGCGCCGTTATTGACGCTCGAGGAAATGCATTATTACCTGAAGGAATATGCGCCGAATGCAAATGACTGGGAAGATACACGTTTAGCGCCACTAAATGCACAGGATTTTTCTGACATGCCACGTAGCTTTGTTGCGGTGGCTGAATACGATCCACTGAGTGATGACGGGCGTATTTTCGTGGACAAGTTAAAACAAGCCAATATTACCGCCGAGTTTTATCTCGGCAAAGGATTACTACATGGCAGTTTACGTTTAGTACGGGATTGTCCTGTGGTGCAGGATTTATATCAGCACATGCTGAGTTCGTTAAAGCAAATGTTCAAGTGATTTGAACATCAGCCAATTTTGATAAAACGGTCGTTAGGACAAAACAGTTTAATGGAGTAAAACCATGAATGCAGTTGAAAAATTACCAGAAGATTTCTGTTCAAACCCAGATGTGGCATGGACATTTCCAAAAGTGTTCTATACCTCATCTCAGGTGTTTGAGCGCGAAAAAGAAGAAATTTTTGCGAAAAGCTGGATTTGCGTAGCACATGGCAGTGAAGTTGCCCAAGCCAATGACTATATTACCCGTAAGGTGATTGGTGAAAACATCATCGTGATTCGCGGTAAAGATAGTGTATTGCGTGCATTTTATAATGTCTGCCCACATCGTGGTCATGAATTATTAAGTGGTAGCGGTAAAGCCAAAAACGTGATTACCTGTCCGTATCATGCATGGACATTCAAGCTGGATGGTAGTTTGGCACTGGCACGTAACTGTGATCATGTTGAGTCTTTTGACAAGCAAAACTCCAGCATGGTGCCGTTAAAAGTTGAAGAATATGGTGGTTTTGTCTTTATTAATATGGATGAAAATGCCACTTGTGTTGAAGATCAATTGCCTGAATTTGCACAAAAACTGAATGAAGCTTGTGCCGTAATCAAAGACTTGAAACTGGCTGCACGTTTTGTAACGGAAACACCTGCCAACTGGAAAGTGATCGTGGATAACTATTTAGAATGTTATCACTGTGGTCCAGCGCATCCTGGTTTTGCTGACTCGGTACAGGTGGATAAATACTGGCACACCACCCATCAAAATTGGACGCTGCAATATGGTTATGCACGTTCTTCAGAAAAATCATTCAAGCTTGACCCATCGGTGAAGGATCCAACTTTTAGTGGTTTCTGGACTTGGCCATGCACCATGTTTAACGTACCACCGGGTGCGAACTTTATGACCGTGATTTATGAGTTCCCGATGGATGCGGAAACCACTTTGCAGCACTATGACATTTTCTTCACCAATGAAGAATTGACTCAAGATCAGAAAGACCTGATTGAATGGTATCGCAATGTCTTCCGTCCTGAAGACCTCGAACTGGTTGAAAGCGTACAACGTGGTTTAAAATCACGGGGTTATCGTGGTCAAGGGCGTATCATGACCGACAAGCAACGTTCAGGAATCAGTGAACACGGTATTGCGTATTTCCAGAATCTTGTTGCGCAATACCACAAATAATTTTGTCTCAGGCATCAGATAATTTAAGGTGCGGTGATCAGGCCGTACCTTGCTTTTAATCGATAGGAACATGACATGTCAAGTTTGCAAGCAAGTCCGTTATTTCAACAACGCGGATTGATCAATGGTCAATGGGTGAGTGCACAATCTAATGCCACCATTCCTGTGACCAATCCTGCGACAGGTGAAGAAATTGGTGTCATTCCAAATATGGGTGCAGCAGAAGCCACCGAAGCGGTTGAAGTGGCGTATCAGGCTTTAGCAGCGTGGAAAGGATTAACGGCACAAAAACGTGCAGACCTATTATTGGCTTGGTATCAGCTGGTTTTGAGCCACGCGGATGAGCTGGCGCGGATCATGACCATTGAGCAGGGTAAACCCTTAGCCGAAGCTTTGGGTGAAGTGAAATATGCAGCTTCATTTATTCAATGGTTTGCGGAAGAAGGCAAACGTGTTTATGGCGATGTGATTCCAACCACCAATAGCCAGCAGCGTTTTATTATCACCAAAGAACCTGTGGGTGTGGTTGCAGCGATTACGCCGTGGAATTTCCCTATTGCCATGATTACCCGTAAAGCGGCACCTGCTTTGGCAGCGGGTTGTACGATCGTGATTAAGCCTGCCAATGAAACCCCATATTGTGCGCTTGCAATTGCCAAACTGGCAGAAATGGCAGGCATTCCAGCAGGTGTCATTAATGTAGTTACAGGCAAATCGCAAGAGATTGGTTTGGTCTTTAGCAGTCATGAAAAAGTCAAAAAACTGACCTTTACTGGTTCTACACCTGTGGGGCGTTTATTGATGCAGCAATGCTCAGGCACCATTAAAAAATTGGCGCTGGAACTGGGTGGCAATGCACCATTGATCGTGTTTGATGATGCGGATCTGGATAAAGCGGTACAAGGTGCAATCTTTGCCAAGTTCCGTAATGCAGGGCAGACCTGTGTTTGTGCCAATCGAATCTATGTCCATGACAAGGTTTATCAGGCCTTTACCGAGAAATTTGTGCAAGAAGTACAGAAATTCAAAATCGGCAATGGTTTGGAACCGAATGTACAGATCGGGCCGTTAATCAATGACAAGGCAGTACTGAAAGCAAAACAGTTGATTGATGATGCTTGTGGCAAAGGTGCCCAAGTGGCGTGCGGTGGTCAACAACATGCACTTGGACAAACCTTCTTTGAACCGACCGTGTTAACCGATGTTTCGCGTGATATGGACATTGTTCAGGAAGAAATTTTTGGCCCAGTAGCACCTTTAATTCGTTTTACTGAGGAAGCGGATGTGGTGGCGCAAGCCAACGATACCATTTTTGGTTTGGCAGCCTATGTGTATAGCGAAAACATTTCACGGATTTGGCGTGTGGCTGAACAACTGGAATATGGCATGGTCGGGATGAACTCAACTGCTATTTCCAATGAAGTGGTGCCATTTGGCGGTGTAAAACAATCGGGTGTTGGTCGTGAAGGCTCTAAATACGGTTTAGAAGAATTTATGACCATTAAATATATGTGTTTAGGAATTTAGGGACACTGTTGGTTGGGTTGTCAGAATGGGCAGCCCAACGGGCAATATGCGCTTAAAATTAGAAAATGCTGAGATGAGCAGCATGCGGTAAAGAGGATTTAGACATGGCTAGTCATTATGAAATGTTTGCATCGGTGGTCACACGGGTAGAGCAACTGACTCCACTGATCAAACGGTTTACATTTAAACGTCAGGACGGACAAAATTTCCCTCAATTCAATGGTGGCAGTCATATCATTGTGAAAATGAATGATCAGCTATCCAATGCCTATTCATTGATGAGCTGTGCTCATGATCTATCGACTTACCAAGTCTGTGTCCGTAAAGATATTGAAGGTAAAGGTGGTTCAGTCTTTATGCATGATCAGTGCAATGAAGGCTGTGAAATTCTGATTTCTGAACCGAAGAATTTGTTTCCATTGGCGGCAGATGGTGAGAAACATATTTTAATTGCAGGCGGGATTGGGATTACCCCATTTGTGCCGCAAATGGATGAGCTGGCAGCGCGTGGTGCAGACTTTGAATTGCATTATGCCTACCGTTCCCCAGAGCATGCTGCATTGTTAGATGAACTCAAGCAAAAGCATGGCGAACATATTGTTAGCTATATTGATTCAGATGGAAAATATCTTGATCTCGATCAATTGATTGGCTCTCAACCCAAAGGTACGCACGTCTATGTGTGTGGCCCAAAGCCAATGATTGATGCAGTGATCGATCGTTGTAATTACCATCGTTACCGCGATGAATATATTCACTGGGAACAGTTTGCATCTACGGTACCTGAAGAGGGTGAAGCATTTACGGTTGTATTGGCGAAATCCAATCAAGAAGTGGAAGTGCAAGGCAATCAAACCATTTTACAAGCGATTGAATTGCTCAATATTGATGTGGAATGTTTATGCCGTGAAGGAGTCTGTGGCACGTGTGAAACCATGATTCTAGAAGGTGAGGTAGAGCATTTCGATCAGTATCTGAGTGATGATGAAAAAGCCTCACAGCAGTCGATGATGATTTGTGTATCGCGTGCAAAAGGCAAAAAACTAGTACTTGATCTTTAATTTAAAGTTTTGAGTTTAAAAATATAAAAAAGCAGCCTAAGCTGCTTTTTTATTGATCAGGAACATTGATTCAGATTTATTTTTTGCCTTTCTTGGTTTTTAAGTATTCTTGATAAGATTCTTCGGCAAAGCGTCTTAAGGAATCCCCAATGGCAGCATATTGGTATTCATTCAGGTTGGCCAATGACGCACGGGCAGAAGGGTGCTGTACCCCAAAGCCTGAACCTGGTAACAGTACCACACCTGTTTCATCAGCAACGCGGAATAATAATTCGGTTGGGTTCTTATTCTTCATGACCCAATCTGCAAACTCGTCTCCATACAGTGTTCGAGAGGTATTTTCCAAGTTGACCAAGGTATAGTAATCGACTGAGTTTGGATCGGCTGGAACTTCAACTCCTAATTGTCGATACAGCGCAGCATCACGTTCGCGCACTACAGATTTAACCGCCTTCTTATAGTTCTGTTGCGAATCCATCATATTGAATAGGGCAAACAGTACCATTTGCACTTGTTGAGGTGTAGAAAGACCTGCGGTGTGGTTCAGTGCTACATTGCGACTATCTGCGACCAGACGATCAATAAATTTGATCTTGGCTGGATCAGTGGTTAAAGAAGAATAGCGTTCTTCCAGTTCCTTCTTGTCTTTTTTCGACAGCGCAGCCAGTTTTTGATCCAGAATATTATTGTTGGAGAGAGCGATTACCCCGAGTCTCCATCCAGTTGCTCCAAAATATTTCGAGAATGAATACACCAAGATGGTATTGTCTGGGCAGATCGCAAACAGTGATTTGAAATTGTCTGCAAATGTACCGTACACATCATCGGTTAAAATAATCAGGTCAGGTCGTTTTTTCACGATATCAGCCAATATCGCCAAACCTTCATCGCTGAGTTTTACTGAGGGCGGGTTACTTGGATTCACCAGAAAGAAGGCTTTAATCGATGGGTCTTCCAGTTTCCGCAATTCAGATTCAGGGTATTGCCATCCGAGTTTTGGATCGGCCTCGATCAGGACTTCTTCAAGTTGATAGTCATTCAGTTTTGGAATTTCCAAATATGGTGTGAAAATAGGTGCACCAATCGCGATACGATCGCCATTGGCAATAATTTTATTCTCTTTTAAGGAGTTAAAAATATAGGCCATTGCTGCGGTTCCACCTTCGACCGCAAACAAGTCTAAGCCTTCTTTCGGCATGCCTTGGACGCCCATTTCACGTAGGATATATTCTTTGATAATCGATTCACTGATACGTAGCATGCGGTCAGGGACAGGGTAGTTACAACCTAAAATTCCCTCAACCATTTCCAGTAAAAAAGCATCTGGATCTAAACCGAGCTGATCTCGGACATAGGAAATGGCTTTGCCTAAAAATACTACACCGGGTTTATCCCGATTGTGCATAATGAAGTTATCGAAGCGAGATTGCAGACCAACTGGGCGAGGGAAGCCGCCTAAGCCTTCTGGCATATAAGAGAACGAAAACTCTGATTCCGTTGTTGAAAATAGCCCCAATTGGAAGAATGCCCGACGCGGAATCGTGGCTAAAAAGTTTGGATTTCCGCGGCCTGCATTCAGCATCATCCTGTCTGTTTTGCTTTGGGCAAGCTCAATTAAATTGTCTTTTAGTTCGAATGGGCTAAGTTTTGAGTATTTTGAGTAATCAACGTTCCCCATGGGAAGTCTCCTTAATTATAGTGACGGCAATAAAATTTTGAATATGGATTTAAGCAAGGCCAACAATCAGTGGGCCAAGCAGAGTTAAGAATACGTTTGCCAAGGCATAGGTAATTGCAAAAGGCACGGTCGGAATTGAGTTTCCAGCTTTATCTAAAATTGCACCAAAGGCAGGGTTGGCACTACGAGAACCAGACAAGGCGCCTGCCATAACGGCAACGTTGTCATAACGCAGCACATAACGTGCAAAAAGCATGGAAAGAATCAGAGGAACTAATGTGACCACCACACCGATCATAAATAAGGACAGACCACTGTCTTTAATGGTTTGGATGGCTTGTAAACCAGATTGCAAGCCAACCGCAGCCACGAATCCTGCAAGACCCAGATCTTTCAGGAGCTGCGATGCAGCTAAAGGCATGTTGCCATGGACTTGATTGCGGCTGCGCAACCAACCAAACAGAAGACCTGACAGTAACGCACCACCACCTGCACCAAGTGTTAGAGGGACATCACCAATACGGACTACAAACAAACCAATCAATAAACCAACGACCAAGCCTGCGCCGTGGAAAATCCAGTCGGTTTTTAAGCTTTCTGGCAGTGCTGTACCTGCTTCTTTGACTAAACGATCAAGATCACTTTTAGTTCCATACACGGTAATAACATCCCCTTGATGTAAAACGGTGTCATCACTCAAGCTCTGCGTTTCATCGTTACGTTTAATCGCCAGCACGTAAATCCCATGCTTTAAATAGGATGGGGTATTACTTTTAATATCACCGAGACTGCGATTGATATACTTGGAATTTCTTAGGATGACATCGGTCGTATCCATAATCATTTCCATACCTTGTGAAGACTGTAGTTCAGTACCAATTTGGTCTGAAATAGCAACAACACTGGCACGACGGCCGACCAGCAATATCACATCATCTGTTTGTAAAGTTAGTTCTGGTGCCACATCAATCAATTGATCTTTACGCTTTAAGCGCTCGATGGTAATGCTACTTTGTATGGATTCAAGTTCTGCAACAGTTTGTCCATTGGCTTGTTTGACTTTATAAATACGTCCGACAATTTCAGGCATTGCAAGCTCTTGACCTGGTGCTAATTCAAAAGCACCTTTCAGACGTTCGGATTGTGCTTTCAAAGCATCATCGTGAATTTCTTTGCCCATAAATTTAGGCAGAATATTGACACAGACAATGATGGCACCCAATGAACCAAAAATATAAGTCACCGCATATCCGATTGCGACATTGGCCTGTAGTTTTTGAATCTCAGCCAAGGGCAGGTCGAGTCGTGAAATCGCATCACCTGCAGTCCCAATAATTGCAGATTGGGTCATTCCACCAGCAGCGAGTCCTGCGGCTAAACCTTTGTCTAAATGGAATAACTTTGCCATGACCAAGACTGTGATTAAGCCGCTGACTGCCATGAAGACTGCTAATAGGATTTCTTTTATCGATTGTGGACCCAATGATTTGAAGAACTGTGGGCCACTTTCAAAACCAACTGCATAAATAAATAATGCAAATAGAATGGCTTTGACCCCATTATCGACGGGAACACCGATGAGACTGAGTACGACTGCAACAAGTAGGGAACCTGCTACACCACCGAACTGAAATTTTCCGAATTGAAACTGACCGATCCAGAAACCTATTGCTAAGGATAAGAACAATAGTATTTCTGGGCTATGTTTTAATTCGCCTTGTAACCATTCAATCATTTTTCGATCTCACTTTTCTTATTCGATCTATCTTTAGGTTTGAAATTTATTTATTTTTCATGTTTTTTTAAAATACGCCTCAGAGCGATTCTGTGCAAATCTATTGATTTTATTGTATTTTTATATTTTTAAAGTCTAAGTTGTTATAAAGGCTAATTTTTTTTTCAAAGTGTTGTTATATAAAAATATATTTTAACTAAAGATAAAAATAAAGTTACACAAATAAACAAATTGGAATCTAAGTATTTACTAGTGTTTTATGTTTTTTTAATAAATTTTAAATAATAATTAATTTTTTATAATAAATATTTAATATTATGATTTTTAATGAAAAATGTTGTTTTAAACTGTAATCATTAATTAGATTTAAAATAATATTAAAGTAAGTTGTATTTTTGTAAATTACATTTAAAAAACAAAGTATAAATAAAGAGTTACTCTAAGTTACCAAGGGTTGAATAAGTTTCTGTTTATATTTTATTCAAAATAAACACTTTAAAAACATACATAAACGATAAGGTGAAATAATCATGAATAAAGTCTATAAGCTGGTGTGGAATGCTTCAACTGGTGTTTGGGTAGCGGTATCTGAGCTGGCTAAATCCAGAGTAAAATCAAAGACAATTAAGGTTTTAGCTGCTGTCATACTGGTTAATTTTAGTGTAGGGATAGGCGCAAGTTATGCAGATGAGGTAATTCAGGGAAATAATATACAAGTCGTTACAGATAATAGTGATCCGTTGAATATAAAGCACACAATTTCTACATCGGATAATGTTGCTTTTAAGAATGTTACCGTGGGGACGGTGGTGGTTGATAGTACAAGCAATAAAATCTCTGGATTGAGTGATGGGGCGAATAATGATGATGCTGCAACTTTTGGGCAATTGAAAACTGTTGATAATAAAGTCAATCAAAATAGCTCAGATATTTCATCATTAAATTCTAGTGTTTCGAAAAATACAGGTGATATTTCGACAATAAACTCGAGTGTATCTAAAAACACAGGTGATATTTCCTCACTAACTAATCGAGTCACGGTGAATGAAGGAGATATTGCAAATTTACAGTCATCGGTTGGGGGAATATCGAATCAAACCTGGAAAATTCAAGCAAATGGTGATGCTGCAACATCAGTAAAGTCTTCTGATACAGTTCAGTTTTCAGATGGCGCAAATATTGCGATTACCCGATCAGGAAATAATCTGACTGTTGCGACAAAGCCAGAGGTTAGTTTTGACAAAGTTACAGTCGATGGGGTTGTGATCGATAATGGCCAAATTACAGTGACTAAAAATGCTACTGTAGGTTCTGGATCTAAGGAAGTTGTGACTGGTGATCAACTGTATAAAGTTGAACAAGACTTGTTAAATGCAGGAATTGAACGCGCTAAATATTTCCATGCAACTTCAGTTTTAGATGATTCTGTTGCTGATGGTACCGACTCAGTGGCGGTAGGGCCAAAGGCTGTGACCAATATAGCAGCTAAAGATGCGGTGGCGATTGGTAATAATGCCATTGTCGGAACAGCAACCGTTGCGGGTACACCTGCTACCGATGGAATTGAGTCAATTGCGATTGGTAAAGACACTAAAGCACTAGGCAATAAAAATACCGTGATTGGGCAGGCAGCGACGACGGATACGATGGAAATTACCAGTTCGATTGCGATTGGTGATGCTGCAAAGATTAGTGGTACCAGCACCAAAAATGCCGTTTCTATAGGTTCTAACTCAATTTCAAGTGCTGAGAATGCGACTGCGTTAGGGGCTGGTGCAGAAGCTTCTGCATCGAATGCTACCGCTATTGGTCAAGGGGCGAAAGCAGCATCTGGCTCAGCAATAGCCTTGGGAGATAGTGCAATTGCGAGTGGAGCAAATTCTACTGCACTGGGTTCAGGTGCTCAGGCGAATAGTACCAGCGCCATTTCTTTAGGTGCAAATGCAGGCGTAGGTACGGTCAATAATGCAGGAAATAGCAATCAAAACCATATTGCAATTGGTACCAATGCAGGACAAAACATCAAAGGCAATGAAAATATCGCCATTGGTTTAGAAGCATCCAATGGTACATCGGGAAATTATAACATTGCGATTGGTTCGAAATCGGGTCAGGCTTCCGCGGGCGAGGAAAATGTCAGTATTGGTTATTTATCCAATCAAAATGCCAAAGAAACTGACCATACCACAGCGATTGGTGGACGTTCAATTTCAGGTCAAGCGGCTGTTGCTGTTGGTTATTTAGCAAGTGCAGACAATCAAGGTGCGGTTGCGATTGGGTCCAATTCAAAAGTAGAAGGGATTGATGACGGCTCGGGTACAGGGACCAAGAAAAATGCAGATAATGGCGTTGTAATTGGAACAAATGCGTGGTCTAAAGATAATAGTATTGCTTTGGGTTCTAATTCTGTTGCTTCAAAAGAGTTAGCCGAAACACAAACAGGTTATCTGACCTCATCTAAAACCAGTAATCAAGGCGTGGTCTCAGTTGGTTCGGATGGTTCAGGAGGTGTGGCTGCATTTAACAGAAGAATTGCTCATGTGGATGATGGTGCAGATGGTTATGATGCTGTTAATGTCAGACAATTAAAAATTGCTCAAGAGAAAGTAGGTAACTTAATTGGTGGCGATGTTAGTGTAGACAACAACGGTAATTATTCGCAAATTACCTTAAAAGATAATAATGGCAAGGAATATAAATACAATACAGTGGTCGATGCTTTAGGTGCGATCTCAAGTGGTGCTGTGCTGCCAAGTATTGATAATGCAGTGACTTATACAGATGCAACCTCTAAACAAATTAATCTAAGACCTAATACGGTTATTAGTGGTTTGGCACCAGGTAAAGTGGGTACAGATGCGGTGAATCTAGCTCAAATGCAAGAAGCCGTTGAAGCGAGTCGGGTCAAATATATCAGTGTTAAATCTGAGACGATTGGAAACAAAAATAATGAAGGTGCTTCTGGGGTAGATGCGGTTGCAATTGGGCCTGAAGCCATTGCCCAGAATAAAAATAGTACGGCAATAGGTTCGCAGGTCTATGCCCTTGGTGATAATGCGACCACGATTGGTTCAACAGGAACGATTGCATATGATGCAGCAGGTGTTGCGATTGGTCAGCATGCGATCAGCCGGGGTGAAAATAGTATTGTCATTGGTAAAGATGCGAAATCAGAGCCACAAACCAGCAATGATAAAGTCAATGATGCAGTGGCAATTGGGACAAATGCACTGGTGACTAACAGTAAAGGGATTGCGATTGGTAAAGAAACGATTGCACGAGGAGAGGAAAGTATAGCGCAAGGTTATGATGCTCGAGCGAGTGCCGATCGGGCGCTTGCCGTTGGGGTCAGCAGTCGTTCCTCAAGCACAGATGCACTGGCTTTAGGTACGCAAGCATCGGCATCTGGAACCAATGCGTTGGCGACAGGTAAACAAGCCAATGCCAATGCTCGTGACTCAATTGCAACAGGGACACAAGCAACAAGTTATGCAACCAATGCAATTGCACTGGGAAATAACTCTATTTCAGGGAAAGCCAATCCGACCAAAGATGAAATTGATAACAATCTCAATTCAAATACGATTGCCATTGGTACAGATAGTTTTGCTCAAATTCAAAGTGCAATTGCTCTAGGGAATACGGCTCGAGCGACTGAGGAAAATACCATTGCAGTGGGTAAAAACAGCAAAGTTGAGGCGAAAGATGCAATTGCGATTGGTCTAGATGCTCAGACGATTGGAGCAAATGGGGTTGCTTTAGGTAAACAAGCCAAAGCAGACGGGGAAAATGCGTTGGCGCAAGGTGTTTCAGCTAAGGCATTAAATCTTAACTCCATTGCGCAAGGGAACAATGCACAAGCTATTGCAGATAATGCAACTGCGATTGGTGCAAATGCTTTGGCGACAGGCAGCGCAGCAATTTCACAAGGTTTCAATGCCAAAGCGTTAAATACCAATACCATTGCTCAAGGTACCAATGCACAGGCAACAGCCGAAGGTGCGACTGCCATAGGTTCAAATACAGTTGTTAATCATAACAATGCTGTTGCCCTTGGTAATGGTTCGCAATCTGCCGATTATGTACAAACAACCAGTACGGTAATTAATGGCAAGACCTATAATTTTGCGGGTATGCCTACCAATTCTTCAAGTGTAAGTGTGGGTAGTGCAGGGAATGAACGTATCATCGTCAATGTCGCAGCAGGTCGAATCAGCTCAACCAGTACGGATGCGATTAATGGTAGTCAATTGCATCAAACCAATACTGCAATTGAAGATTTAGCCAATACACCACTAACCTTTCAAGCAGATAGCGGTGCCAATGTACAGCGTAAACTTGGAGAAACGCTAAATGTCGTTGGTGGTGTAACAGATGCGAGCAAATTAACAGATAACAATATTGGTGTTGTGGCTGATGGAAATAACAAGCTCACGGTTAAATTAGCCAAAGATGTGAAAGTCGATAGCGTCAATGCAGCAGGTACATTGATCAATAGTAATGGCCTCAGTTTTGTGGATGCTAGTGGCAATGCGATCGCGAATAGTCCAAGTATTAGCAAGAACGGAATTAGTGCAGGCAATCAAAAGATCACCAATGTCGCCAAAGGTGATGTAAATGCCACTTCGACTGATGCGGTGAACGGCAGCCAATTGAATGAAGTTCAGCAA
>NZ_DBBF01000024.1:0-169101 GCF_002292065.1 Acinetobacter sp. UBA991
TTTGATTCATCAACATGGTCATGGTCTAGGCTGTGATATTTGTAAGCCAATGGCGGCCAATATTTTGGCATCGTGCTGGAATGATTTTGTACTTGAACCCAGCCATGCGGGCCTACAAGACAGTAACGACTACTACTTGGGTAATATTCAAAAAGATGGTTCTTACTCGGTTGTTCCGCGTATGGCAGGTGGTGAAGTCACTCCAGATGGCTTAATCGCCGTAGGTCAAATTGCCAAAAAATATAATCTGTATACCAAAATTACCGGTGGACAACGTGTCGACTTATTTGGTGCGCAAATTCATCAACTCCCGTTTATCTGGGAAGAACTCAATGCAGCGGGTTTTGAATCAGGTCATGCTTACGGTAAATCATTACGTACCGTGAAATCCTGTGTCGGTAGTACATGGTGCCGTTACGGGGTGGATGATTCTGTGGGCTTGGCGATTGAACTTGAGAACCGCTATAAGGGCCTACGTTCGCCACATAAATTGAAAATGGCGGTTTCAGGTTGTACCCGTGAATGCGCCGAAGCGCAAGGTAAAGATGTCGGGGTGATTGCAACAGAGAAAGGTTGGAACATGTATGTCTGTGGTAATGGTGGCATGAAACCACGTCATGCAGAGTTATTGGCTTCTGACCTTGATACCGAAACCTTGATTCGTTATATCGACCGTTTCTTTATGTTCTATATCCAAACTGCAGATCGTTTACAACGTACCAGCGTATGGCGTGACAATATGGAAGGCGGTTTGGATTATCTCAAATCAGTGATTGTCGATGATTCGCTAGGACTTGCCGAAGAACTCGAAAGTCGTATGAGTCATGTGATTGGGACTTATCAAGATGAATGGCGTACTGCGGTTGAAGATCCTGAGATTCGTAAACGTTTCCAAACCTATATCAATGCCAGTGCAGAACAGCAAGCTGACCCACATATTCAATTTACCCAAGTGCGCGATCAGATTCGCCCTTTGAATGACGCTGAACGCTCAGTCGATCGTATCCCAATGGTTGAAGCATAAGGAGAACTCAAATGACCAGTTTAAAGAACATCGATATGCTGCCAGAAAATCAATGGGTCGAGGTGTGTGCGTTGGATGACATCACACCAAATACGGGTGTGGGCGCACTGATCGAAGGTCAATCCGTTGCACTGTTTCGTGTTGGTCACGAAAAGCGGATTTATGCGCTTAGCAATAAAGATCCATTTAGCCAAGCCAATGTGATGTGTCGCGGCATCATTGGCGATTTACAAGGTGAACGCGTGATTGCATCGCCGATTTATAAACAACATTTTAGTTTAGCGACGGGGCGTTGTCTGGAAGATAAAGATCAAAAGCTCTTGGTTTTTCCAACCAAAATTGAAAATGGTCGGGTGTGGGTCGGGTCTGTTCCGCAAAAAACCTATATTACCAACAATGGGGCTGCTCAAGAAAAGCTGAAACTGGTGTTAATTGGCAATGGTTTGGCGGGGATGCGTTGCCTAGAAGATTTATTGGATATGGCACCGGATCGTTATGATGTAACCGTGATTGGTGAGGAGCCTTGGGGCAATTACAACCGTATTATGTTGTCGCCAGTACTTTCAGGTGAAAAAACCATTGATGACATCATGTTGCATCCACATGCGTGGTACAGCGACAAAGGGATTCAATTTATTGCGGATGATCCTGCAATCAAGATTGATCGTACTCGCAAAGTTGTTCATACCGAGAAAGGCGAAAGTGTTGATTATGATCGTTTGATTATTGCCACTGGTTCATTACCATTTGTTCCACCTGTGCAAGGTGTAGATCTAAAAGGCGTGATTAGCTTCCGTGATATTTATGATGTCAATACCATGATCAAATATTGCGAAACCAAAAAGAATGCGGTGGTGATTGGTGGTGGTTTACTGGGTCTGGAAGCGGCCTATGGACTGAAACAACGTGGCATGAATGTCACGGTTCTACACCTGATGGATCGAATTATGGAGCGTCAGTTGGATGGGCGTGCCAGCCGTATGTTGCGTCATAGTATTGAGCAAAAAGGGATCAATATCATTACTGAGGCGAATACCGAAGCTTTGATCGGTGAGGATGGTCATGTCAGTCAAGTCCGCCTTAAAGATGGAACGGTACTGGATGCGGATTTAGTGATTTTTGCGGTCGGGATTCGCCCGAATATTGCCTTGGCTCAAAGTGCTGGACTGCGTTGTAACCGAGGTATTTTGGTCAATGACACCATGCAAACTTTTGATCCAAGTATTTATGCTGTGGGTGAATGCATCGAACATCGTAATCAAACCTTTGGTTTGGTTGAGCCACTTTGGGGACAAGCTTTTATCTGTGCAACGCATTTGGCTGAACATGGCAGCTTAACCTTTAAATCACCGACGGTACCAACGCAGTTAAAAGTCAGCGGTGTCGATGTGTTCTCTGCTGGGAACTTTGAACCGAAAGAAGATTATGAAGACATCATCCTCAATGATGATAAACGTCAGATTTACAAACGTATCATTATCCAGAAAGATAAAGTGATTGGTGCGGTTCTGTTTGGTGATACGGAAGATGGGATGTGGTATGCCGAGTTGATTGCAGATCAAACGCCTGTTTCTACTTTTAGAAATAAGCTGTTATTTGGTAAGGATTTTGCAATGAAAAAGGCAGGGTGAAAGCTTACCCATTCGAGAAGAATAGGTAAAGGATGAATGGCATTGCCGCATATGTGATGTATGAGCCGATAATTTTTGTAAAGGCATTGCCTTACTTTTCAAGGATGAAAAGTAACAAAAATCCTTTGTTAAGCTGACGGTACATCCTTGCTACCGCAGCTCAACAAGGCGGCATCCATGCCGCCTGTCACGATAGTGTGTGATGAGAAAAATCTAGTTTTAGAAAGTTTATCCATAAGCTGAAACTGGAGAAGAACTCAGAATGATTTTTTAGTTGAGTGTAAAGTTCAGCGGATTAACTAGGTAAAAGGGGCAGTCATGAACAGTATTCAAAATCTAGAACACAGTCGCTCCGATCAAGCAGAAACAATTATTACAAAAACAACATGTCCCTATTGTGGCGTGGGGTGTGGCGTGGATGTCAGTGTCCAACATAAAACGCATGGGACGACAGTACAAGTTGCAGGAGATCTAGAGCATCCTTCAAACTTCGGACGACTCTGCATTAAGGGCAGCAACTTAGCTGATACGCTAGGTTTGGAAACTCGTGTTTTGCATCCGATGTTTGGCCGTAAAAACCATCGTCAAGCCACCACTTGGGATCAAGCAATTGAAAAAATTGCAAATCAGTTTCAAGCATGTATTGATCAGTATGGAGCAGACAGCGTTGCATTTTATGTCTCAGGACAGTTGCTGACTGAAGACTATTATGTGGTGAATAAGTTTGTGAAAGGCTATTTGGGCACTGCCAATATTGATACCAATTCACGTCTATGTATGTCGTCTGCAGTTGCAGCGCATAAACGTGCCTTCGGTGAAGATATCGTACCTGCCAGTTATGAAGACTTTGAACATACTGACATGGTGGTTCTGGTTGGCTCTAATACGGCATGGTGTCATCCCGTACTGTATCAACGCATCATGCAGGCTAAGAGTCAGAATCCAGATTTATTTGTGGTGGTGGTCGATCCTCGTTTTACCAGTACCTGCGAGCAAGCAGATTTACACTTGCCAATTTTACCCGGTCAGGATGTGGCTCTATTTAATGGTCTGTTTCAGCATCTTTACCATCATGATTATATCGACCAGCATTTTGTTGAGACTTATACCGAAGGTCTAGCGGCACTTTTAGCTGCGAGTGAAAGTGAACAAGATTTTAATGCTTTAGTCAAACGGACAGGAATATCCGCAGAAAAATTACAGCTGTTTTTTGATAAGTTTGCCAAGACGGAGAAAGTGATTACGCTATTTTCAATGGGCGTTAATCAATCCTCTCAAGGTGTAAATAAAGCTAATAGCATTATCAACTGTCATTTACTCACTGGAAAAATTGGTAAATTAGGTGCAGCGCCATTTTCAATGACGGGTCAACCTAATGCAATGGGCGGTCGTGAGGTAGGTGGATTGGCCAATATGTTGGCAGCGCATCTGGATTTGG
The DNA here is from genome assembly GCF_002292065.1 of Acinetobacter sp. UBA991. Taxonomy (NCBI): domain Bacteria; kingdom Pseudomonadati; phylum Pseudomonadota; class Gammaproteobacteria; order Moraxellales; family Moraxellaceae; genus Acinetobacter; species Acinetobacter sp. UBA991. Next base: position 4,094 of record NZ_DBBF01000024.1, read on the forward strand.
ACAATCCTTCACATCAAAATTTAGTCCAAAGTTTTTGGAACAGTCCTGTGATTGCCAAGCAATCAGGCTTAAAAGCAGTTGATTTGTTCCAGGCGGTAGAAAGCGGCAAAATCAAGGCGATCTGGATTATGGCAACCAATCCTGTGGTGAGCTTACCCGATGCAGACCAAGTCAAACGTGCTTTGGAAAAATGTGAGTTTGTGGTGGTCTCTGATATTTGTGCAGATACCGATACCACAGCCTATGCAGATGTGTTGTTGCCTGCATTAGGTTGGGGTGAGAAAGATGGTACGGTCACCAATTCTGAACGCCGTATTTCACGGCAACGTGCCTTTTTAAATCCGCCAAAGCAAGCCAAAGCGGATTGGTGGGCGGTGGCAGAGGTTGCGAAAAAACTGGGTTTTACAGGTTTTGAGTTTAGCAATGCCTGTGACATTTTTAATGAACACGCGGCTTTATCAGCCTATCAAAATGCCAGTGTTGACCAACGTGATCAGGTCGAAAACTTCCGTTATTTCAATTTAAAAGGCTTAATGAATTTAAGTCTGGATGAATATAACCATTTACGCCCAACCCAATGGCCAGTTTGGGAGAAAGGGCAAAGCATCGCCGTGGAGCAATTGTTTGATCGTGGTAGTTTTAGTCATAAAAACAAAAAGGCCAAACTGATTCCTACTGTTGCCATTGATCCAGTGCATGCCATCTCCGAAGATTATCCATTGGTGTTGAATACGGGACGTATCCGTGATCAATGGCACACCATGACCCGTACAGGTTTATCGGCAAACCTCACCACGCATCGCGCTGAACCATTTTGTGAGATTCATCCGAATGATGCATTAAAATTTGGTATCCGTGATAAAGCTTTAGTGGAAGTCCGCTCCCAATGGGGCCGTTGTGTATTGCGGGTGACACTGGCACAAGGTGTGCGTCGTGGCCAAATCTTTGCCCCGATTCACTGGACTGAGCAAGTCGCTTCTGATGCGCGGATTGGTAAAGTGGTGAATCCTGTGGTGGATGCGATTTCAGGTGAGCCTGAGTTTAAACATACCCCTGTGGTCATTCAGCCATTCCATACCACTTGGCAAGGGGTACTCTATGTCCGTGAAGGCTTTGAACATCAGATTAAAGCATCTTTACAACGTTGTGCGTGGTGGACCAAGATCAAAACAGCGAAAGCGATGCGTTATGAAATTGCTGATCGTCATAGTATTGATGAGACCCAAAAGAATTTGAAAAGCTTCCTGCCTTTTGTAGATGAAACCTATGAATGGTTAAGTCTGGAGGATATTTCATCGCAGCTCAGCCATAGTGTGATTTTAAAAGATGGTATCCTGATTGCCAGTTTATATATTGCACCTGTCGATTTATTGCCAAATCGGGATTGGGTGGCGAGTCTATTTAAACGTGAACGATTAAGTGCCTTGCATCGTAAAGCTTTGCTGGCGGGAATGCCGATGTCTGCGGCAAATAACGATGGACCATTGGTTTGTAGTTGTTTTAAAGTGGGTAAGAATAAAATTATTGAAGCCATCAAAACGCAAAATATCACCCATGAAAAACAAGTTACAGCATGTTTAAAAGCGGGTGGAAATTGTGGTTCTTGTTTACCTGAGATTCGTGGTCTGATTAAAACTTGTCAATTGGAGGCAGAAGCATGAATACAGAATATCCCGCTACAGATCTAGTGATCTTGGCGGGAGGGCAAGCGCGCCGTATGAACGGTACTAATAAACTGCTACAACAGTTTGATGATCAGATTCAGCTGTCAAAAATTTGTGAAAGTTTTAAGACTCAGGTTAAACACATTTGGGTGAATAGCCACCGTGATAACTCGATATATAAACAGATTGAACCTGATATTCGATGTTATGCAGATGATCAAAATGGTTTCCTTGGTCCGTTGATGGGGATGAAAAGTGCTTGGTCACATCTGCAAGCTGACTATGCTTTATTTATTCCCTGTGATGTGACTTATATTCCCAATCAGGTTATACACAAACTGCATCGTGCTTTACAAAAGCAACCGCTGGCGCAAGTGACTTATGTCAATATCAATGGAGATGCCTTATATCCATTTTGTTTACTTAAGCGAGAAAGTTTATCTGTGTTGGAGCAAGCGATTGCTGAGAATAAACTGAGTTTGCGAGATTGTTTTAAACAATTGGATGCACAGGTGGTGGCATTTCAAAAGCAAGGCCTGTTTTGTCATAGTATTAACTCATTAGATGAACTGCAACAATACAAGCAGATGAAGGTTTTTAAACAATCTATTTCTGGTTAATGGATCGTCTCAGCTGATTTCAGACTAATCACTGTTGCAATCAATAATGCCATAGCTGCGCTAATTAGTGAGCTATTAAGCGTATGATAGATCGAGAATAGGGCATTCGCTACGATTGGACCGATGATCTGACCTATTCCATACACGACAGTCATCAAGGCAATTAAATTATTTTGTGCTTGGCGAGCGATATGCTGTGCCACAGGCATGGCAATGGTCACCGTTCCCATAAAGGTTCCACCCACGAGTAATGCACTCGACAGATAACCCAAAGCGGTTGGTAGGATGATCGGCAATACAACACCAAAAGCCTGTAATCCTAAATTAGAGGATAAGGCGATTTGTGTGCCGAAGCTGCGGTGGATACGATGCCAGAAAAAACACGAAGGAATCGCACCTAAACCAAAGATTGCCCAGATCTGTGCCGCATCAATATTCGGTAAGGCCTGTTTCACAAATAAAGGTAAATAGGTTGCGGTAATGATGTAGCCAAAACCTGCCAAGGCATAAATCAGAATCAGGGCGTAGGCATGGGGAGCTTTGCGATTTGTGCTTGATATCTCATGAGTTGAAACAGCATTTGGCTGAGCTTGCGATAAACCAAACATTGCAATGCAACCAAGGACCAGACTGGATAGACCGAGTGATAACCAAAGCATTTTGCTGTGCCAACTGAGATGCGTACCGAAAACCAAAAGCTCGGCAGAGAGCGCAATCCCGAGACCAACGCCTGCATACAAGATAGGGGGTTGTTGTGTTTGTTTCTGCTGTTCAAGCAGCCATAATGAAGCAGATACCATGGCGAAAGCACTAAAAATCCCAGCCAAACCACGAGTCAAGATGATCAGGCCAATGGTATTAATACAACTAAGTAGGATCAGACAAAATACCGTACCTACAGTGGCAATAATACTACCGAGATAACTCTGCTGGGATTTCATCTTGATCGCAAATAAAGCACCCAACAGATAGCCCGCATAGTTTGCAGAAGCAGCCAAACTGGCATGCTGTAGATTAATGATGCCTTCATCAATCATATGCGGGTAGACCGCAGTAAACGCAAAGCGCCCGAAACCCATACCAATTGCCATAATCAAGGCTGCACTGATCGCTGATTGCAGGCCGCGGTTGCTGTTTTTTGCTGGCTCAGTCATGACCTGTTCATTCCATCAATTAGTCGCTATGACTCATATGCGCAAGAGGTTGTGCTTTGGCAAGAAATTTATAGTCAAATACATAGAGTGCATAGCTGAAACAACTTAAAATACTGATTAAAAATAACAGCTTAGTACCAGACATTGTTTGAACCATCTTTAGGTGTTGAGAAATGAATAGCTATTTAAACAAGCGCTATTAATCATGTAAAATGATTTGAATTGATACTAACTATCTCTAATAGTGATGGCGATGCAGATTAAATCTTTAGAAATTTTTATGATGGTGGTGAAGTTAGGCAGTTTTTCCGAGGCGGCAAAAACGCTCTATACCGTACAATCCAATGTCACCAGTCATATCAAAAAACTGGAAACAGAGTTGAATGTCGAGTTGCTACATCGGCAGAACCCCATTCAACCCACTAGAGCTGGAGTGCAACTGTATGGTTATGCTGAAAAAATGCTGCATCTACAAAAAGAGCTATTGGACACGTTTTCCCATAGTCAGCTGACAGCCAATTTTCCTTTAGCGATTGGGAGTATGGAAACCACGGCTGCGGTTCGACTGCCAGTGTTGATCCGCGATTTACAACAGCACAGCCCAGATTTTCCTTTTGCCTTATCGACCGCACCCACACGAGATCTAATTGATTTGGTCCATGCATCTAAGCTAGATTGTGCATTTGTGGCACATCATGCACCGATTGATGGGATGTTCAATTTACATGTCTGGACTGAGCAATTGGTGCTTATTTCATCAAAGCATATGCCTGAACGATTTACAAATGACGATCTGATTCAAAAGAAATTTATTGCCTTTAAGCAAGGTTGTAGTTACCGCAAAGCCATTGATCAGTTCTTATCTTCCCATCATTTACCCGCAGCCAATGTGATTGAAATGGGCAGCCTAGATGGCATTATCAGCTGTGTCAGTCTCGATGTTGGCCTTGCAATTTTACCGATCAGCTATGTACAGCAATCTCATTTTGCCCAAAGTGTGAAGATTCATCCCATTGACTCGGCTACAGCGCAGATCAATACCTATCTGGTTGCACATCGTGATATGAGTACATGGGCAACCAATATGCATCATTTCGTTGAGCATGTGAAAGGCATGAATCAGTAGCTTGGTAAATAACCCCTAAGCTTTGCGCCGTTCTATAAAAGAATCCTATCGATTGAGTATTTGTCGTCAAAGGTGATGTGCGTGTCGTGTTAAGTAAAGTCGACGTTCTCCTGAGTATTGTATTTTTTAGTCATATTGCTTCGGCACTGAATAAAAATACAAGATGGACAGGAAAATGACGTTGAATAAAGCGATACGGTTCTACGGAACAGGGACACCAGAGGTGATGCGCTATGAGGACATCGAAGTCGGCGCACCTGCGGTTGGTCAAGTACGTCTACGCCACGTAGCGGTGGGTCTCAATTATGCTGATACCTATTTCCGCAATGGGACTTATCCGATTCCCTTACCAAATGGTATAGGTGTTGAAGCCTCTGGCATTATCGAAGCGGTGGGTGACGGTGTAACCGATTTTGTGGTGGGTGATCGTGTCACCTATACAGGGTTTTTGAATACGCTTGGCGCTTATAGCACCGAACGCCTTATTGCCGCAGATGCATTAATCAAACTCCCTGACGATATTTCCTGTGAAACTGCGGCTGCAATGACCATGCGTGGTTTAACGGCGGCCTATCTGATGCGTCGTATCTATGACTTTAAAGCAGGCGATTGCATTTTATTACATGCAGCCGCAGGTGGTGTGGGGCTAATCGTTTCGCAATGGGCCAAACTGTTGGGGCTAAACGTGATTGGGACCACCTCGACGGATGAAAAAGCAGCGGTAGCACGTGCCTATGGCTGTGATCATGTGATTAATTATAGCCATGAGAATGTGGCTGAACGGGTGCGTGAGTTGACCGATGGCATTGGGGTCAATGTGGTCTTTGATAGTGTGGGCAAAAATACCTTTATGGCCTCATTAGACTCACTCAAACGCCGTGGTTTATTGGTTTGCGTAGGTACCGCATCAGGGCCAATTCCTGACTTTAACCCTGTGTTACTGGCAATGAAAGGTTCGTTGTTTATCACCCGTCCAGCTTTAGCCGATTATATTGCCGATCCAGAAGAAAAAAGAGCCTTAGCCAAGGAACTGTTTGATCATGTCAGCAGTGGACGCATCAAGATCGAGATCAATCATCGCTATGCACTTGAAGATGCCGTACAAGCACATCGTGATCTGGAAGCACGTAAAACCATAGGTTCATCCATTTTTGTGATTTGAAGGGATTTCTGATGCAAATTGAACAGTTAACTTGCAATATTGGTGCAGAACTACATGGTGTCCACTTAGCCGATGCGATTCATGATGACGGGCTATTCACTGAAATTCGGACGCAATTGCTAAAACATCGCGTGGTGTTCTTGCGTAATCAGCAGATGACGCGGGCTGAACATGTGGCTTTTGCCGAACGATTTGGGCCGTTGGAGGATCATCCTGCGGTGGGTAGTCATCCAGATCATCCAGGTTTGGTACAAATTTATAAACATCCTGACAGCCCGATTGATCGGTATGAAAATGCATGGCATAGCGATGCCAGCTGGCGCAAAATTCCACCGATGGGATGTGTACTGCGTTGTGTGGAATGTCCACCTGTTGGCGGCGATACCATGTGGACCAATATGGTGATGGCCTATGAAAATTTGCCTGAAGATATCAAGGAAAAGATTGCGCCTTTACGTGCCTATCACAGTATCGAAGCCAGTTTTGGCGCTGCCATGCCTATCGAAAAACGTTTGGCATTGAAGGCACAGTTTCCAGATGCTGAACATCCTGTCGTACGAACACATCCAGAGACAGGTGAGCAGATTCTCTACGTCAATGCATTCACTACCCATTTTAGTAATTACCACACCAAAGACCGCGTACGGTTTGGGCAAGATGCCAATCCAGGTGCAGGAGATCTATTGCGTTACTTAATCACCCAAGCTGCGATTCCTGAATATCAGGTGCGTTGGAGTTGGGAGCCGAATAGCATCGCTATTTGGGATAATCGAAGTACCCAACATTATGCAGTGATGGATTATCCGCCATGCCATCGCAAAATGGAGCGGGCAGGTATCGTCGGTGATGCAACCTATTAAATTCCAAATCCAAACTTTTTAATTCAATACCGTTTTATAAACTATAAACAGGAGATGCACATGCAATTCTTTGACGATTCTTTGCACCCAGAAAATATGGAAAAAGTGGTCATTACCGTTGCGCCCTATGGCCCAGAGTGGATGCCAGAGGACTTTCCCGAAGATATTCCAGTGACCATGGATGAGCAGATTCAGAAAGCGGTGGAATGCTATGAGGCAGGCGCGACAGTGCTGCATTTGCATGTGCGTGAACTGGATGGTAAGGGCTCTAAACGGTTGTCCAAGTTTAATGAACTCATCGCAGGGGTGCGTGAAGCCGTACCCGAGATGATTATTCAAGTCGGTGGCTCGATTTCATTTGCACCTGAAAGCGAAGGTGAGGCAGCTTTGTGGCTGAGTGATGATACCCGTCATATGCTGGCTGAATTAACACCAAAACCTGATCAGGTCACGGTCGCAATTAACACCACACAAATGAATATTATGGAGTTGCTCTATCCAGAATATTTGGAAGGCACATCTTTGGCACATCCTGCAATTCAGGAAGCTTATGCTGAAATGACCGTTCCGGCAGGACCTGCGTGGGTCACAGAGCATTTAAAACGTCTTTGCCAAAATAATATTCAACCGCATTTTCAACTCACTGGAATGCATGGCTTAGAGACCTTAGAACGGATGGTACGTAATGGCCTATACATGGGGCCATTGAATTTGACTTGGATCGGAATTGGCGGCGGATTCGATGGGCCAAATCCATTTAATTTCTTTAATTTTATTCATCGTGTACCAGATGGTTGCACCCTGACTTCGGAATCATTGCTTAAAAATGTATTGCCATTCAATACCATGTCGATGGCGATGGGTTTTCATGCACGGGTTGGTAATGAAGATACCATTATCGATCATCGTGGTCAGCGCTTCTCATCTGTACAACAAATTCAGCAAACTGTACGTATTGCACATGAATTAGGTCGTGAAGTGGCAACAGGCCCAGAGGCACGAGAAATCTATCGGATTGGTGTGCAATATCAAAGTATTGAAGAAACTTTGCAGGCTAATGGTATGTCACCAAACCGCCAACCAAAACAAAAAGGTGTACCTCAGCGCCATTAAGTCTGAGCAGCAATGGATTGAATGTCACAATAAATGCAGTACGCAGCAAGCGTATTCAAATAGCAAGCCACGTACTGCAATCAAAAATATAAATCATAACAATACAAGGAGGTTGCTATGGATGCTCATCCATATACCGTGCATACGGATCATGTTGATACCTCAACGAATGTCCCGCGCCGTTATGCGTGGCTGGTATTTGCGCTGACATTTGGCTTGTTGATTTCAGACTATATGTCTCGGCAAGTGCTGAATGCCGTATTTCCATTGATTAAAACTGAATGGGCCTTGACCGATAGCCAACTTGGCTTATTAAGCGGCATTGTGGCACTGATGGTCGGGATCTTAACTTTGCCCTTATCCTTACTGGCCGACCGTTTTGGGCGAGTGAAAAGCCTGGTCATTATGGCGGTGCTATGGAGTTTAGCGACTTTGGGTTGTGCTGTTGCTGAAAACTATCAGCAAATGTTTGTGGCCCGTTTTATGGTCGGTGTGGGTGAGGCTGCTTATGGCAGTGTTGGCATTGCAGTGGTAGTGGCGATTTTTCCACGCGAAATGCGAGCTACGCTGGCCAGTGCATTTATGGCAGGTGGGGTATTCGGCTCATTTCTCGGGATGGCACTGGGCGGTGTGATGGCAGAGCATTTTGGCTGGCGTTGGGCATTTGGTGGTATGGCATTGTTTGGTTTGATCTTGGCTTTGCTCTATCCCATGGTGGTTAAAGAAAAAAGAGTCAATCTAAGCAGCAAAACATCCAACAACACTCAGAAACAGCAACAGAGCAAACAATGTTTAAGCACGATTTATTCAAGTCGATCAGTGATCGCAACCTATATCGGTAGTGGCTTTCAACTGTTTGTTGGCGGCACCGTCATTGTGTGGATGCCGAGTTATTTAAATCGTTATTACGGCATGAATACTGATTCTGCAGGTGTACTGGCCGCCGTGATTGTACTGTGTAGTGCGGTCGGGAGCATTCTATGTGGCATGCTTAGTGATCGCTTTGGTCAAAACTGCCCAGATCGTAAGGTGAGTTTAGCAATTGGCTACTGTATCGGGAGCTGTTTACTACTTTCGATTGCGTTTGCAATGCCTGCAGGAAAATCCCAATTGTTGCTGATATGCATGGGCATGTTTATTGCGTTAGGAACCAATGGCCCATCCAGTGCAATGGTGGCCAATCTCACTCATAACAGCGTCCACAGTACAGCTTTCGCGACCTTAACCTTAGCCAACAATTTATTGGGATTGGCACTCGGTCCTTTAGTTATAGGCAAGCTCTCCGATGTGATTGGTTTAGATCATGCCTTTCAATGGATGCCTTTGGTCAGCATGGTCGCAGCAGCCGTGTTTCTCTATGCCAAAAACTATTACCACCAAGATATTGCACGACTGACTGAGCAAGCAGTTTTACCCAATCTAGACAGCACTCGTTCAAGTGGTGCGGAAGAAAAATGATGATGCGTGAATTAAATATTGATGTCTTTTTTGATTTTATTTGTCCATGGTGCTTGATCGGCAAACGTCAGTTACAGACTGCAATTGCGCAATTAAAGCAAAGTGATCCTGAGGTTGAGGTCATTGTACATTGGCATGGTATGCAGTTACTCCCTGAGATTCCTATAGCGGGTGTCGATTTCAAACAGTTCTATCAAAAACGATTGGGCAGTTTAGACGCTGTAAAACAACGCCAAACCCAAGTGCGTCAGGCAGCCAAGACAGTTAGTGTCGAGCTGCATTTTGAAAAAATCAAATGGATGCCAAATACGGCTCAAGCGCATCATCTGTTTCAAAGCGTTTTAAAACTGGGAACAGCGCAGCAAGCAGAGCATTTATTGGAACAGCTTTTTGCTGCCTATTTTGAAGCAGGTGAAAACTTGGGAGATAGCGCTGTGTTGCAAAGGATTCTCAAGCAATGTGGTTACTCGGTGAATGAACAGGGCCGTGGATGGTCGGAAGTCAACCCGTCTTTTCAGTCGACCTATACAGGAGCAAATGGCGTGCCTTATTTTATTTTTGATGGTTACCTGACCTTGGCTGGTGCACATTCAGTCGATGTGCTCTATCAAGCCATGTTAGAAGCCTTGGTGGTACAAGGATAAGGGCAATGACTATTCGTTTTCAGGTTCCACAAGAAAAAATCCCAGTATCAGGTGCGAGAGCTTTTCTCCAAATTGAGGGGAAAAATATTGCACTGTTTCATATTGGTACACAGTTTTATGCGATTGAGGATCGCTGCCCACATCAAGGTGCGTCTTTATTTAGCGGCGAATTAGAAGGGCAAGCGATTCGTTGTTGTGCCCATGGTTTGGTTTTTGATCTGGCGACGGGATATATGTTGAATTCAAAGCATTTAAAAGTGGCGACCTATCCAGTTGAAGTCGATGCAGCGCAGCTATTTATCCTGATAGATACAGGAGAAAACAATGACTAAATTCATGGATTTTCGTCTGCGTACCCGTGAGTTGATGCCAGGCCTTATTGTCAGTACCGTTGTTGCAGCAGCAGCCTGTTTTCTTTCAGAGCATTATGGTGCACCTGTGATGTTATTTGCTTTGCTGTTGGGAATGGGTTTGAACTTTCTTTCTAGTGAAAGTCAATGTAAAGCAGGCATCGAATTTACGGCACGAACAGTGTTACGCATTGGGATTGCCTTGTTGGGGATGCGGATTACGCTAGGACAAATTACCGCGTTGGGCTGGCAACCGATTGTACTGGTGATCACATTGGTGATCGTGACGATTTCAGTTTCAGTGATCACGGCTAAAATTCTGGGTTTTAAAAAACTTTTCGGGATGTTGACCGGCGGTGCAACTGCAATTTGTGGTGCATCAGCAGCCTTAGCGCTTTCCGCTGCATTTCCTCAACATCCTCAAAAAGAAAAAGCCACGCTATTCACTGTCATTGGTGTTTCTGCACTGTCCACGTTGGCTATGATTGTTTATCCGATGATTGCACGATGGTTAGAACTAGCGCCACAGCAGGCAGGTGTATTTTTAGGGGCAACTATCCATGACGTCGCACAGGTGGTTGGAGCGGGTTATAGCATGTCGCCAGAAACAGGTGATACTGCAACCGTAGTTAAATTGATGCGGGTTGCCATGTTATTGCCTGTCATTATTTGTGCGGCAATGATCACACGTATGCAAGGTGGAGACGCTACCGGTAAACATCCACCTTTATTGCCTTGGTTTGCCGTTGGTTTTTTAGTTCTTGCCTGTATCAATAGCACGGGTTGGGTTCCCAGCATGCTACAACAAGGGGTGAATGAATTATCGAAATGGTGTTTAGTGATTGCAATTAGTGCCTTAGGCATGAAAACACAACTGAAGGAACTGGCTTCTGTTGGAATCAAGCCGATTTTACTGATGCTGGGTGAAACCATTTTCTTGGTGATGCTGGTTTTACTGTTAATGCATTGGATGTTTTAGAGGGCAATACCTCATCATCATATGCTGTCGAGATCAAAGACAAGTAGTCGGCTTTGATCTCTAAACCTTGTGTTTAGGACTTCATAACTGTCTTGTTATTATTCCGCCAAGTGGTGGGTGACATACCAAATTCACTGCTAAACCAACGGGTAAATGAACTTGGCATTGAATAACCTAAAATGTCCGAGACCTGTCCTAGAGAGTAATTTAGGTTTTTTAGATAGCGAAAAACCAGATTACGACGTACATCGTTGATCAACACACTGAAGTTGGTATGCGCAGCTTCCAGTCGGCGTTGTAGGGTTCGGACGTTGATGCCATGAGTATGGGCGACTTGATCAATCGTGGCCCGTCCCATCGGTAACAGCAGATGAATACTTTTACGAATATCAAAAATAATTGAAGATTCACTTTCACGATGCAATAGATCCGTTTCAAGAAAACGTTTGGCATGTGCCAGCATCGTAGTATTGGCATGTGGATTGGTTTTATCTAATTCCGTTGCATTGCAAACAATACCATTAAACTCGCTGCCAAACTCTAGCGAACAACCAAACATACGTTGATGCATCGCCGTATCATACGGGGCATCATGGGTAAAATGAATACTCAAAGGGTGCCATTTCTGCAAAAAAGCAGCACAGAAACGATGGGTAATGCCTAAAGCAAGCTCGATCGCTTGGCGACTGTACTCTGTCGCTGCAGTAATTACCTCGACTCGAATAATGACGGTATGACCGACTTCTTCAATATACATTTCCAATGCGTTATTGATTAGATTTCGATACTGCACAAGGGTGTATAAGCCATCACGCAAGGTATGTTGATAACTCAATAATAAACTCAGCTCACCAAAATCTGCGAGTTGGCGTTGTTCTGCCATATGTAACCCGAAGTATTCACAACCACTTAACTGTGCTGATTGTTCCAGTAGCGTCACCGCTTTGTCTACGGGAATACGCTGTGCACTATCTTGTAGCTGTGCAGGATAGATGCCTGCATCGGACAACAGTTGGTATGGATTCAGGTCTAATTGCTGGCTGACAGCTAAATAATTTTTAAGCACAGCAGTATGGGCGAGTGGCACCATGCTGATCTCCCGATTTTTTAAAATAACCTTCCTAGTTATGCATTATTTATAACTAAAATATGCTGTTTAGAAAAGCACTAAGGCTTATATAAATTGATGTTGGCATGATGATTATTGTTTTTGAAGCGACTTTTTCTGCTAAGCATATTGATATATATGAGATCGTTTGAAGTGTGCTGTCATCAAATGAAAAGTGCCTGTCGTGCCATGTATATCCGTCGCTCTATTGACCCTCTATGTTGAATATGACGTGATGCATCCCCGTTATTTTTATCAAAACAAGGGTTGATTGGTGTAAAGATGGAAAAAATACAAACAGAGGCGACAGTTTTAATTATCCCAGGTTTGCGGGACCATGTGGCTTCGCATTGGCAAACCATTTTAGAAACACGCTTAGCCAAGGTCCGTTCAGTACCACCTTTGCAAGAAGATAAGCTCAACTGTGCAAAACGTGTTGCTGCGATACAGGCTGAACTGGAAAAAATACAGGGTCCAGTGATTCTGGTGGCGCATAGCGCAGGGGTACTGATGGCGATACATTGGGCCGCGCGATATCAACACGCTATTCAAGGGGCATTGCTGGTGACACCACCTGACTTGAATGACGTTTGGCCAGAACATTATCCTTCGCCCAAAATGCTTAGACAAGCAGGATGGTCGCCATTGCCTAATCAAGTGCTGCCATTTCCAAGTATTGTGGCTGCTAGTGTTAATGATCCACTAGCGCATTTTAATGCCGTGGCGGCAATGGCGAAAACATGGGGCAGTGTATTGATTAATTTAGGTGCTGTCGGGCATCTCAATCCTGTATCTGGGTTTGGTCCATGGCCTCAGGCAGAACAATTGATTCAGCAACTGGATTGTAAGGTCGATCAACCGAGCCTGATTGCATAATTAATCTTGCTATAAACCAACCTAAAACATTGTCTTATGCCGAGCTATGTTTGGCTAGATTTCTTTAATTTCGCATTTAAGTACGACACGCCTTGAAGCATAAAGACCCATCGGAAGGCTGGGTTTGAGCCCAGTTGCTTAAAACAAAAATAGAACGACCTGAAATGATTGCATTTTGCTGAATGGGTCAGGTGTTAATTATTCATACATCATATCGATATGGAGATGGTATGGTTTGTCATATTAAACATCCAAATGAACAAATAACCACTGCTATTTTAGCTCAAACAACGCTGCTGTTGGGATTGCTGTGTTCACTTTCAGATGCTTCAGCAGCCAGTTATCAAATCAATGAAGACTGGCGTTTAGAGAGCAATAGCACGATTGCGCTGGGGGCAAGTTGGAGTACCCAAGCGCCATCAGCCGCATTGTTATATAAACCCGATGCCAATCATATTGGCAAGAATGGCATGAGTGTAGATATTAACGGTGATGATGGACGTGCTAACTTTGATCGCGGGGATGCCATTTCACAAATGGTTAAAGGTTTAACCGAATTTCGTTTAAACGGAGCACAGCAAGGTGCGGTGTTGAGCGCCAAGTATTGGTATGACCATGCCTATGAAACTGGGCAAGGTGATTTAAAACCTTTCGATGATTCTGAATGGCCAAACTTGGTGAAGTTTAAAGGAATCGAGTTATGGGATGCCTATCTCTGGAAAAATATCGAATTTGATTCCAAGCAGTCTCTGAAGCTAAAACTGGGTAAACATCGCTTGAATTGGGGGAAATCCCAATTTTTCCAAAATGGCTTGAACTCGGTCAGCGCCTTTGATTTTGCAGCCATTAATCGACCTGCCAGTGAAGCCAAAGAACGGATAATTCCAGTTGAGATGTTGTCTTTTGAAGCCGTGATTCAACCAAACTTAAAATTAGAAGGATTCTATCAATTCAAGTTTAGACCGTCGGTGGTAGATGGCTGTGGGACGTTTTTTGCAATTTCAGATTTTGTTCCCGAAAATTGTGGACCGATTATGTTAACAGTAACACCGGGTGACAAGTTAACTGAAACTGCTGCCAAGGCGCAAACTTATATCCCTCGTTCAGCCAGTCATTATGCAAAAGACAGTGGGCAATACGGTGTTGCACTGAAACGAAATTTATCGAGCCTGAATCAAGCTGAATTGGGTTTTTATTTCGCCAACTATCATAATCGAAATGCAAACTTTGATGGTATCGCCGTGACTGCTGCTGGCGTTGAAAACTTTAAAACGGCACGTTTTTTTTCTATTTATCCTGAAAATATCAAGATCTATGGTCTAAGCCTGAGTGGAAAGGTCGGTACAACCCAGCTATTCAGTGAGTTGAGCTATAAACCCAATCAACCCTTACAGCTGAATGGAACAGATATTGTCTATGCTCAGGTGCTCTCAAAAGAAACACCACTGAAACCTGCAGGTGTTGCTGCTGAGTTTGGCGAGTATCTGCAAGGATATGTCCGCTTGCCAGTCACACAATTCTCCATTGGCGCCACTGATAGCATTGCAGGCATTTTAAAAGCAGATGGTTTGTCTTGGGGTGCAGAATTCGCTGTGAATCATATCGCCAATATTGGCAATCATCGCTTTGGTCGGGTTGGGGTTTTTGGTCGCAGTGAATTATCAACAGGCGCTTATGATTCAGAAACAGGTGAGTTTAAGTGTACGCCATATGGCACAGCAAACCTTCCGAATGATGCTGTTGATCGTTTGAATGAACGTTATTGCAATAAAGATGGTTTCTTTAGTGAATGGTCATATGGTTATCGCTTACGTGCAGCTCTAAGTTATCAAGACCTTTTACCTGCAACGGTGATTACACCCAGTTTAACTTTCCGCCATGATGTATCTGGATATAGCCAAAATTTTCAGCAAGGGCAAATGAGTCTGGCTGCCGCAGTATCGGCCAACTTTCGACAAAAATATTCAGCAGAAGTTCTGTATCAAAACTTTTTTGGATCAAATGACTTTAGTACCATTGATGACAGAGACTTTATATCACTTGCCTTTAAATATAGTTTTTAACTCGTTTAAGTAAATCATATAAGTATTCAAACAGCGTGGCTTGCGTCGCGCTGTTTGGCTGTTCAATCAGTGCTTTAAGCTTTTGCCAGATAATTTTGCATTTCTTCTGCTGGAACCATCCCACCACCCGTTCCCCATACAATATGATTGGCTTGCTGTAACTGCGGTTCAGTAAATTGATGCAAATCGATATAAGCTTGATGGTTGCTGATTAAAATTGGCCCTAACATACCTGCGAGCGCAGAAGGTTCAAGTTTCAGGTTTTCAGACTGGTTGAGCATTCCGAGCAAGCGATACATGGTTGGGTCATCCAGTGTATAAAAACCATCTAATAATCGTTGCATGGCACGACCAACAAAGCCAGAAGCGCGGCCCACAGCAAGGCCATCTGCCGCCGTAATATTATCAATGCCAATGTCCTGAACTGAAATTTCATCATGTAAACCAGTTGATACGCCGAGTAACATACATGGGGAATGAGTAGGTTCGGCAAAGATACAATGTACATGATCGCCAAAAGCCATTTTTAGGCCAAATGCAACGCCACCAGGCCCGCCACCCACACCGCAAGGCAAATAAACAAATAAAGGATGTGCTTGATCCACAACAATACGCTGTTGATCTAACTGTTTCTTTAAACGTTCACCCGCAACGGCATAGCCTAAGAACAGGGTTTTAGAGTTTTCATCATCAATAAAAAAACAATTTGGATTTTCTAATGCTGCCTTTCGGCCTGCTTCTACAGCAACACCGTAGTCTTGTTCGTACTCAATCACGGTTACACCATGCGCACGTAACTTATCTTTCTTCCATTGTCGTGCATCGGCTGACATATGCACGGTCACATCAAAACCCAACTGTGCGCTCATGATACCAATCGAGAGACCAAGATTGCCTGTTGAGCCGACCGCAATGCTGTATTGACTAAAAAACGCTCTAAATTCTGGACTATTCAGTTTGGCATAATCATCGTCAAGAGTGAGCAAATTGGCTTGTAGCGCAAGCTGCTCGGCTCGATAAAGTACCTCATAGATACCACCTCGTGCCTTAATTGATCCCGAAATAGGGAGATGACTATCTTTTTTCAACCATAGTTTGCCTGCAATTTTTTGCTCGAAGTGCGTTTCAAGTGATTGCTGCATATTCGGGATATCGATCAGATCAGACTCAATGATGCCTTGAGCTGCAAGGGTTTCTGGAAAAACAGCTATGAGGTAGGGTGCAAAACGCTGTAAACGGTCGCGAGCATCATCAATATCGGCTTGTGTCAGCCCAACATAGGGCAAGCCTTGCTCAAGCGTGGTGAATGACGGGTTAAACCAGATTGTCTCTTTAAGTTCAATCAGGTCTTTAACAATGGGATAGTGTGTAACAAGGTTTTGAATTTGATTCGAATCCATTCGGTTTCTCATAAAATTTTACATACATCAATAACAGCGAATTGCCCAAAGCGATTCTATGCATTTGGATAAGTCTTCCAGTATGCTTAAGATTAAACCAAGAACAATGATTTTTCACGTTTTTAATGCAGACTTTTGCTGAATGATATTATTTGATTGGAGATTAACTTTTGTTAATTTCTGACTAGTGCACTTGACCTTTATTAAAATGAGTTCTATTTTGGAACTTAATTGATTTTTGACCATATCAGGCTTGTCTAATCAGGACTAGAATTAACTCAACTATGGTTTGAGAACTGAGAAAAATAAAAGGAACAGGAGTTTCATATGTTTGCGATTCGTTACCAACAGATTCCATTGCAATTTTTATTTGAACATCGGGCAACTTTGGCAGGACTTGGAAAAATAGGCTTACGTAGTCTTAAAAAAACAAAGATTGCTCCAGTGGACTGGCAGTCATTAGCATCGATGAATGAAGTGATTGACCCACCAAGCCTTGAATTGATAGACCACTATGTACAATGGAGTGGTGCTGAACTGACTAAATATCAAGACACCATCCCACCGCATATGGTGTCACAATGGGGACTTTCGTTTGCAACGCGATTATTGCTGCAAACTCATTACCCATTGAGTCAAGTCATCAATCAGGGCGTCAGCCTGAAAATTCATGGCAAGCTTCCACGAGATCAAAAGTTGCTGATCCAAGCCAAGATTGCCAATGTCGATGAACGTAATGGACTAGCGCGTGTTTCCGTGCAAATTACCACAGGTACAATCACACAACCTGAGTTAGTCGAAACAGTGCTGCATATGGCATTTATTCTGCCGCATTTTGAGAAAACTAAACGTGTAGAAACAGCAGATCATAAAACTTGGCAGCGTTTAGGTGAATGGTCTGCGGCAGCGGATGATGGTTTGAAATTTGCCTTATTAACAGGCGACTTTAATCCGATTCATTGGATTACACCATTAGCCAAACTATCAAACTTTGGTCAAAAAGTGCTGCATGGCTTTGGTGTGTTTGCACGTAGCTTTGAATTGTTGCCTGAAACAATACAGCAAATCGATATTCGATTCCTCAAACCAGTTAAACTTCCTTCAGAACATAATCGAGTTGAAACCAGTACTGAGCAGATGCAAAAGTATGTCCGTGTTGTCGGTTCGGCAGGGCAAATCTGTTTAATGGGTCAATATTCATAAAATAATAAGGTGAGAAAAATGACGACTGCTACAGCAATCAAACAGGATGTAACCGCTTGTATTCTATGTTCACGTAATTGCGGACTCAGTGTAGAAATTGAAGATAATCAGTTCAAGAAAATTAGAGGCGATGATGATCATCCTTTCTCGCAAGGTTATATCTGTCAAAAAGCCGCACGTTTACAGCATTACCAACAACATGCTGATCGTTTAACCACTCCGTTAAAACGTCAGTCAGATGGTTCCTATCAAGAGATTAGTTGGGATCAAGCTATTCAGGAAATTGCTGAGCAGCTTGTACAGATTCGAAATATCCATGGTGGAACTGCATTTGCATCGGTTGGTGGTGGTGGTCAGGGCAATCACTTGGGTGCAGCCTATGGTCGTCAGTTGCTCTACGCCATGAAAAGTTTCTATGCCTACAACTCTTTGGCGCAGGAAAAAACAGGTGATTTCTGGGTGAATGGACGTCTGTTTGGCAGTCAAGCTTGTCATACCACTGAAGATGTGGAATATGCAGATTATGTGCTGTTTATCGGAACCAATCCTTTTCAGGCGCACGGTATTCCAAATGCCAGAGATACCTTAAAACATATCAGAAAAGATCCAAACCGAACCATGGTGGTGTTTGATCCACGCGTGACCGAAACGGCTAAGCAAGCCGATATTCATGTGCAATTAAAACCAGGAACCGATGCTTATCTGATGTCAGCTATGATCGCGATCATGCTGAAAGAAGAGTTATATGATCAGCAGTTTATTCAGCAGCATACGCATGGCTTTGATCAGATTAAACAGGCTTTTCTAGCGATTCCAATCGAAGAATATATTCAGAAAGCCGATGTTTCAGTCGAACTGATTTACCAGATTGCCCGTGATTTTGCTCAAGCACATCGTGCGTGTGTCCGGATTGACCTTGGTATTCAACACACCTTAAATACCACTTTAAATGGTTATTTGGAAAAGCTTTTATATTTACTCACAGGAAATTTTGGTAAACAAGGTGCTAATAATCTACATACCATGTTTATTCCCATCCTAAGCAATACCGATGAGCGTAATCCTAAATATCGCCGTACCGTACATCATAAAATGTTCCCGATTTCAGGTTTTTTTCCTCCGAATATATTGCCCGATGAAATCTTAAAAGCGGGCGAGAAACGGGTTCGTGCGGTGTTTGTGGACAGCTGTAATCCTTTGTTGACCTATCCTGATACCGCAGCATATGAGCAAGCATTCCAGTCACTTGAGCTATTGGTGGTAGTCGATGTGGCCATGACTGAAACAGCACGTTTAGCGCATTATGTGTTGCCTGCACATAGCCAATTTGAAAAGTGGGAATTCACAGGCTTTAATCTGGAATTTCCGAAGAATGGCTTTCATTTACGCCATCCACTTTTTAAAGCACAAGGTAATAGCCTGCCTGAAGCCGAGATCTACACGCGCTTGCTTGAAGCCATGCAGGTGATCCCTCGGCAGTTTCCGATATTGAATAAAATTGCAGAAAAAGATTCGGCCAATACCGCGTATCTTGCTTACTTCGGTGCGCTAGGGGTCAGTTTTGCGAAAAATAAAAAGTTAATTCCCTATGCGGCATCCATTGTATATCGTACCTTGGGTAAGACTTTGCCGAATGATGCCGCATCTACCGCGCTGTTATTACCCTTATGTATGCAATATGCAGCTCAACATTATCAAGCGGTTAAGCAAGCAGGATACGAAGGTAATCGATTTAATCTGGGGGTAAAATTATTCCAGACCATTTTGCAGCAACGTTCAGGTGTGGTGTTATCACAACATGACTATGCTGATGTGTGGAGCTTGATTGCTTATAAAGACAAGAAAATTCGTTTGGCGATTCCTGAGATGTTTATCGAGTTAGCACAGTTAAAACAACAGTCTTTGACCTTAACCGATGCATATCCTTTCATTTTGCTTGCGGGTGAACGTCGTAGTTATAACGCCAATCAAATTTATCGTGATCCTGCATGGCGTAAAGTTGATGCTGAAGGTCGTTTGAGAATGAATCCTGATGATGCATTGAGTTTTGGCGTTGAAACAGGTCATGTACTGCACTGTATTTCTGAGCACGGCAAGATTCAAGTGACGGTCGAACTTGATGAGGGAATGCGCAAAGGCGTGGTGTCGTTACCGCATGGATACGGATTACGCTATCGAGGTGGAGAGCCGATTGGGCCACAATTGAATCGTCTTACTTCTGCTCAGCATTGTGATCCATTATCCAAGACACCATATCATAAATATGTGCCTGTACGTTTAGAGCGACTCACAGCTTAGACGATTAGCCTATTGATATTTTTGCTTAAATGCACCAAATTCTTTCATATTAGTTAAATCATGTTTGAAATTGGTGCAATATAAACTGAACAAAAATATGCTGACAGGTGCAATTTTTATTTGTAGATTGAAAGTGTGACTTATTCAATTAAATAAGCAACATCATCATAAAGTTGCTGTGTGATTGGAATAATTATTGCAATAAAAAATAATTCACTGTGATGAGTACAACAAGGATGCACAGAAGCTGTGCTAAGCCCAGTCAAAAGATTCACAAAATGAGTGCGTATGATGAAGCATGAGAGACCTGAAACGAGCTTAGCGATCTTGCAAGATCAGTATGGTCGTATTAAGCGTAAGTTACGGATTTCCGTGACCGACCGCTGTAATTTCAAATGCGTTTATTGTATGCCTGAGCATCCACAATGGATGAAAAAGCACGATTTACTCAGTTTCGAGGCACTGTTTATTTTCTGTCAATATATGGTTGGACAGGGCATTGAAAATATCCGTATCACTGGTGGTGAGCCTTTGATGCGTCAAGGTGTGGTGCATTTTATCCGTGATTTGCAAAGTTTAAGAGCTTTGGGGCTAAAACGTATTTCAATCACCACCAATGGACATTATCTGGGCAAGTATGCAGAACAATTAAAACAAGCAGGTTTGGATGATCTAAATATCAGTCTGGATAGCCTTGATCCGCTTCAATTTAAACAACTGACTAAAAAAGAGCTTGCCCCTGTATTTGCTGGTATTGAAGCCGCAACAAAAGCTGGTCTACCGTTCAAAATTAATTGTGTATTGATGCAAGGTCAGAATGATGACCAAATTGTGCCGATGGTGAAATGGGCCAAACAACATAATATTCCGTTGCGTTTTATCGAGTTTATGCCGCTGGATGGTGATCAGCACTGGACAGATCAAGCCGTGGTCAGTGAAGCGGAAATCTTAAAGCAGCTCTCAGCGTATTATGACATTCAGGTCTTAGAACAACAGCATGAACCTGCACGGCTCTATCAGCTTGATGGCCAATATAAACTCGGTATTATTTCAACCATTACCCATTCATTTTGTGGGGACTGTGATCGAATTCGACTGACGGCTCAAGGTGAGTTATATAATTGTTTATTTGCAAAACAAGGTCTAAATATAAAACCTGATCTGCAACAGGCAATCAAACAAAAAGCTGAGCTCAAATCGTTAGCATTCCATCAACTTGATCAAAAAATTAAGCCTTATATTTGGAAGAAAGCGCAGGGTTATCATGCAATACAACATCAGCAAGTACGTAAAATTAGTATGCATATGCTTGGTGGTTAGTGAGGGAAGTTGTTTGGAGAAAATATGCAAACCATTGAGATAAAAATAGAAGCCTTTGGTGCAATTGAACGGTTATTACCCAAAGCGCTGGCATTTGAGTTTGCAAAAGACCAAATGGTCAAAGATGTACTGTCACATATTACTAATCTTTATCCAGATGCCAGCCCCACGATGGAAAAATGCGCCTGTGCGATTGGTGAGGATATCGTGACACGTCAAACTGCATTAGCTACATCCTGTACTTTAGTTTTGTTGTCGCCAGTGGCGGGAGGATAAATATGCGTGAATTTGCCCGCGTCCAAGATCAGGCTTTAAGCCTCGATCACTTTGATCCGATTCAATCATTTCCTGAATGTGGCGGGGTTGATATTTTTATTGGAACTGTGCGTAATCACCATGAAGGAAAAGCGGTTAAAGCACTGAAATATACCTCTTATACGCCTGTCGCAGAAAAGATGATTCGCGCAATTGAACAGGAAATCAAAGATAAATATCAGGTTTCTTATGTACGTGTCATGCATCGGATCGGTTACTTGGATGTCAGTGAAACCGCGATTATCGCGATTGCCTATGCAGCACATCGCCGTGAAGCCTTTCAAGCCTGTGAAGAGGCAGTAGAGCGGGTCAAACATGAAGTGCCGATCTGGAAAGAAGAGTTTTTTATGGATGGCACCAGTCAATATGTAGAAGGCTGTTGTATTCGTAAAGATCAAACCGATGATGTTCAAGCGAAAATCCCCCTAAGTCCCCCTTTATTAAAGAGGGATTTACCCGTGCATCACCATGAAAATTGTAGCCATGAGCATACACACGAATAAAGCGTCAGGAAGTTAAAATGAAAAATGTTGGGATGAAACCCGAGAGTTATCGTGTTGCAGAAGCACAAGCGATTTTACATGCGCCAGCGCATTGCATTCAGTTATTGCGAGATGGTAATACCGAAAAAGGCGATGCCTTAAAAACGGCACGTATTGCAGGGATTCTAGCGGCTAAACGTACCGATGAGCTGATTCCACTCTGCCATCCATTGCCGATTTACCGCGCTGATGTTGATTATGATCTAAATGACGACCATGTGGTGATTCTGACCACAGTTGAAACCATTGGCCCAACAGGTGTGGAAATGGAAGCTCTAACGGCTGCGAGCTTAGCGGGCTTAACCTTATATGACATGTTAAAACCGCACTGTGAGCCAGAAGAACTGTGTTTAGATCAGTGTAAATTGCTCAAGAAAAAGGGTGGAAAATCACACTTTAAACGTACGTTGCGCCAACCTGTTTCAGCGGCTGTAATTGTACTGTCAGATACAGTTGCAGCGGGTCGTAAACCCGATACCGCAGGTAGGTCCGTGGTTGAGACTTTGACTGAAGCAGGCTTTGATCCGATTCATTATCAGATTTTGCCTGATGAAGCTGATCAGCTCAAAGATTTAGTGTTAGAGCTGACCAAATCTTATGCATGCATTATGACGGTCGGAGGTACTGGTATTGGTAGGCGGGATATCACTGTAGATACCCTAGAACCACTATTAGAACGCAAACTCGACGGCTTAATGGAGGCGGCACGTTCATTTGGACAAAAACGCACGCCATATGCAGCCATGTCACGCGGTGTTGCAGGCTTTATTGATCGCTCATTGTTGGTGACTTTACCAGGAAGTCGTGGTGGTGCGAGTGAATCGATGGCTGCCATTTTACCAGCCCTCGTCCATATTTTTGATGTATGTCGTGATTTACCACATCCAGGAGGTTATGAATAATGTCAGGATGTGGTGCTGAAAAAGGTTTGATCAGTATTGATGAGGCATTAGCGTTGGTGCAAACCCAACCGAAAGCTTTAAAGATTGAGACATTGTCTTTAGCCGATAGTCTGAATCGCTATTTAGCCAAAGCTGTCTGTTCAAATGTGGATCTACCGAGTTTCTCACAAAGTGCTGTCGATGGTTATGCACTGAATAGTGCTGCCGATCATCTGCAAGATGCAGTCTTTGACGTGATTGGTGAAATTAAAGCGGGTAGTGAATCTGATTATCAGCTCAAAGATGGGCAAGCGATTCGTATTTTTACAGGCGGGAAAACACCTGAGGGAACAACGCATGTTGCTCGACAAGAAATTGTCGTCGTTGAAGCCAATCAAACCATTCGCTTGACTGAACACATTCAGCCTCAAGCGGATATTCGTTTTGTCGGTGAAGAAGTGCAACGGGGTCAGCAATTGGCGGATGTTGGACAACGAATCAATATTGGTGCACTGGCAGCGCTAAGTATGGCGGGTGTGCAAAGTATTGATGTTTTTCAATCACCTAAAGTGGTTGTGGTCATTACAGGGGATGAAGTTGCTGAAACTCCTGAGGACTTGCAGGCAGGGAAAGTTTTTGATGCCAATGGCCCATTACTGAAAGCTTGGTTGCAAGACTATGGCATAGATGCGGAAATCTTACATATTGTAGATGAAGCCGCAGAGGTGATGCAGTGTTTTGAGCGCTTAAAACAACAATATGATCTGATCATAACCACGGGTGGTGTTTCTGTTGGCGATTATGATTTTGTTCGCCCATGTGCATTTGAAACAGGTTTTGAACAAATCTTTTGGAAGGTAAAACAAAAACCCGGAAAGCCATTATTCTTTGCCGAATACACACAGCAAGATAATCGTTGCTATTTGTTGGGTTTACCCGGCAATCCTGCCGCAGTGTATGTGTGTATGCAAGTCTATGGCAAAGCTTTGCTTGATGCCTTGCAGAACCAACGCCAACCCTTGCAGTGGTTGAGTGGCGTACTGACACATGATTTGAAGTCAGACGCACGAGAACGTTTCTTAAGAATGCATGCTTATTTTGATCAAGGGCAGCTCAAGCTACAAAGCTTAGCGAAGCAACAATCACATATGCTGAGCAACTTAATGCAAGCAAATAGTCTGGTACGTATCCCAGCCAATACGAAATTAGAAGCAGGACAAATCCTTTCTGGGCTATTCATTTACAACTAAATTGTTTTGATGAATTTATGTAAAATGACTGAATATTGGTATTTTTAGCCAAGTGCCAATATTGCATCTGATGGATAAGGTGGTTTAGTGTATATTTTATATTGTTTAGTTTCTAAACATGACGGTTCAAGACATAGATGTCTTTTAAATAAAACTTTAAAAAAATGATTAGGTGATAATAATGAAATGGGACGAAATTGGCGACCAGCCATGTTCAGTGGCGAGGACGCTTTCAGTATTGGGTGATCGTTGGACAATGCTCATCTTACGTAACGCATTTATGGGTATACGCCGTTTTGATGATTTTCAGCGTAGTTTAGGACTGACACGTCATGTACTTTCAGAGCGTTTAAAGCGTTTGGTCGAGCATGGGATTTTGACTAAAGTGCCGTATGTTGATCGTCAAGAGCGTTTTGAATATCAATTGACAGACAAGGGTTTAGATCTCTATCCAATCATTCTCTCGATGGTGCAGTGGGCCGATAAATGGATGGATATGGGACTGGGCAAACCTGTTGAATTTACCCATAAAACCTGTGGCAGAAAAATCAACCCCAAAGTGGTGTGTTCTGAGTGTGATGAACCGATTCAAGCCAAAGATGTTCGTGTCGCGGCTGGACCCGGCTATTTCGCTTTTATCGAGCAAAAAAAGCAAAGTGCTTGATTTATAAATTTTGTCGTTCTGTCTCTTGTTGAATGGCATGAGATAGAACCTCAAAAACTTTGGGTTGCAGTGATTGCGCCACATTAAAACGAATAAAGTTTTTGAAATTTTGGCTCTGGCTAAATGCATTTCCTGGAGCCAAAATCACGCCATTGTCTAAGCAGCGCTGTGCAATACGTGCTGTATCGAAGTGGTGTGGTAATTCACACCATACAAATATCCCAGCAGTGGGTTTAACCCAGATGTTGATTTCTAGTTTCTCAAGTTGTTTGATTGTTGCATCCATTGCTTTAGACAAACGGACCTTTAATTCTTCTAGATATTTACGATAATTTCCATCAGTTAATGCAGCATACAAAATTTCTGAAGATAAATTACTCCCTCCAAAGCAAGTCGCGATTTTGATATCAGTTAAATCTTCAATCCATTCTGTTTTGGTTGCAATGTATCCTGTACGGACTGAGCCAGATAAAGTTTTTGAAAAACTGCCGATGTGAATGACACGAGATAAGCCATCCAAAGCTGCGAGACGAGGGGCACTATGCAATTCTAAATCTGCAAAAATATCATCTTCAATGACAATCAAATTAGATTGCTCAACCAGTTTTAACACCTGATAAGCCGTTGATGCCGTTAACACAGCACCAGTCGGGTTGTGAATGCCTGAGTTGGTAATGTAGAGGCGTGGATTGTAGTTTTGGATTGCCTGCGAAAATGCTTCAAGATCAGGTCCAGTCGGCGTATAAGGCACACCGATGATTTGTATCTGATGAACTTTGAGTAGGGCATGAAAGTTGAAATAACAGGGATCATCAACCAGAACTACATCGTTCGGTTTAAGAAAATAACGACAAATTAAATCGATCGCCTGCGTACCTGAATCTGTCAATAAGATCTGATTTGGACGCGCTTCAATGCCTTTGCTCAAGATTCTTCTTGAAAGTAATTCACGTAAAGGTGCTAGGCCTAAAGGTGTTGAGTAATCAGTCAAAATGTTGGAAGTGGCTTTAGATATCTTACGAATGGCTTTGCGGATATTTTCGTGTGGCATCCAGTCATCAGGTAACCAACCACATCCTGGTTTTAATACATCTGGCTTTGCTTCCAAAGCTTGTCTAGAAATCCAGAGTGGATCAATACTTCGATCAATCTTTGGATAGATTTCAGAGATAGACAAGGGTGCAAGTGGTCCTGCAACAAAAAAGCCCGATCCTGTTTTAGCTTCAATAATCCCTTGAGAGGCAAGACGTTCATAAGCTTCAACAATGGTTGAAACAGATAAATGCAGCAAGCCAGCTAAAGCGCGAACTGAAGGTAGACGAGAACCTGGCAGTAAAGAGCGGGTTTTGATTTGCTCCTGAATGTGCTGGATCACGAAATCAATTTTTGTACTTTTCATCTCGATCTATCTTTAAACTGTATGGGGTAGTAAGCCAATACGGTTATTTGGAATTGTACTGTACTGTGTATGGTGCTTAAACCATATCACAGTTTAAATTCTTCATATAGATTTGGAGAATTTAAATGAAAACTTTAAGTCGTGGTTGGATGAATGGTCTGATCGGTGTGATTATTTTTGCCGGTTCACTACCAGCCACACGCGTTGCGGTTATGGATTTTAGCCCTACCTTTTTAACTGCTGCTCGTGCCGCAATCGCGGGTCTTCTTGGTTTGGCCTTGATTTTATTATCACGTCAGCAATTACCAACACGAAAAGATTGGTTGCCATTATTTTATGTTGCGATTGGGGTTGTAGTTGGCTTTCCGTTATTTACAGCATTAGCACTTCAATATGTCAGTGCTGCACACACCATTGTCTTTGTAGGCTTATTGCCTTTGGCGACTGCTATTTTTGGTGTGCTACGAGGTGGAGAAAGACCGAATTTCGTATTTTGGTTATTCGCAGTTTTAGGTGCTTCACTGGTTTTTGGGTATATGTTAGTCCAAACAGGGAGTTGGGCCTTTAACTATGGTGATATTTTCATGTTATTGGCAATTATATTCTGTGGTTTTGGTTATGCCGAAGGCGGAAAACTCTCTAAACATTTGGGAGGGTGGCAGGTGATTTGCTGGGCATTGATTATTACATTGCCGATCATGCTGCTCATTTCATATCTCTATATGCCTATGAGCTTTGATCAAATTTCAACATCGGCAAAACTTGGTTTGGCCTATGTGTCTTTATTTAGTATGCTGATTGGTTTTTTCTTTTGGTATAAGGGCTTGGCACAAGGTGGGATTGCAACTGTTGGGCAACTCCAGCTGTTGCAACCGATCTTTGGTTTGGCGATTGCCGCAGTCTTATTACATGAACAAGTAAGTCCTGCCATGTTTGGCGTCACGATTGCAGTAATTGCCTGTGTTGCTTGTGCCA
Organism: Acinetobacter sp. UBA991; assembly: GCF_002292065.1. NCBI lineage: Bacteria > Pseudomonadati > Pseudomonadota > Gammaproteobacteria > Moraxellales > Moraxellaceae > Acinetobacter > Acinetobacter sp. UBA991. Next base: position 31,518 of record NZ_DBBF01000024.1, read on the forward strand.
AGAAATTTGCGTAAATAAAAAATTATAAACAATTTGCAGGTTTAGGTACGCCAGCTAAACGACTTAAATGTCGAGCGACTAAACCTGTATTAAATTTCTGCTGTAATGCTGCATTATCAATTTCAGGACTGACGGTTTTCATTAAAAACTTAATCAGCGGACGTGTTGCAGGTGAATGTCCAAATTGCTGATAAAACTGGCGTACTGCATAAAGAATCTCAAAATGCCAGTCGGTTAACTGCAAATCTAAAGACTTCGCTAATTCTTGTGCAACGTCTTGATTCCAAATGGTGTAATCAACTAAATGGCCGTCTTGGTCTAACTCTAACTGCATAAAATAGCCTAACAAATTTAAAATGAATTGAAGATGTCTTATTTCAAAGAAACACAACGTTTGAATTTTAGAGTTAAATCCGCAAATTGTGCATAATCGATCGCTTGAATCCGAGATTTAATTTCATCATCAAGTAAGTTGTGCTCATTTGTTAAACAATAAATGTTGTAATAAGTTGCTGTAATCGCGCTAGGTATTTGAATTGCTGCATTACCCATAATCACAATATAGTCATCAGATTGTGCCATTTTAATTAAATCCGACCAAATTTGATCAGCATTAGATTGCACGAGGAACAGTGTTGTTGCTTGCATGGAGTGGCCTTACCAGTACATTATATGATCAAATGATTGAATGAATTCAGAACAGAGATCAACAAATTCAATTTCCTGTTCTGTATTTTTAACAGCGTTAAGTTCTTGATTTTTTGATTCAATTAAAATTGGGGTTAAATCATAGAACTCAAAACTTTCAACCAAGTTGGATGCAATTTTAAACTCGTGTAAAAGTTGATCAAATTCTAATTTATTATCCAATAAGTTAATTGCTGCACATTTTAATAATACTTTGACAGAAATACCAAAGGTTGCTAAAACCATAGTAGCGGACAAGCTTTCATTGATTTGCAAACTTGTTAAGTTAGGTTGAGTTAGAATGACGAGTACAGATTTCACACAATTTACCTTTTCAAAGCAACACGCTAGTAAAGAACTTTAATTAAAATTGAATTAAACGAGAACAGCTTTGTACTGCGTCAGCAAGTTCTCCGAGACCCACAAGTTCAAAGCCATTGGCTAAGTTGTGATGTTGAAGTGAATGACGTTTTGCATTGTCCGCATCAGTGATACCCCGAGCAAGGGCAGCACTGACACAGACAGGGAGTCGGATGCCAAGCTTTTGCCATTCTTGTTTTAAGTTGCGTTGATCATCGGGAAACCACTGTAAGTCATTCGCAACCTGAACACCATCTTGGTAAAAGAAGACACGAACTTCTTCATCCTTATTTTGAAGCGCTTGAGCTAGACCAAAAGCATGCCAAGCCATAATCGACGTAGGAGAGGAAGTAATTAGCAATAGTGTGCTCATGGAATATTCACTATGGTCATAATTGGCAAAAAATGATGGACAGATATAAAGGAAGGTAAGTATACAATGATTTTGCTGACAGGTGGTTTAGGCTTTATTGGTTCACATATTGCTTTGAGCCTTTTGGCTCACGGGCAAGAAATCGTCATTGTGGATAATTTAGCCAATTCGACCTTACAAACTTTAGAACGTTTAGAATATATCTCAGGAATGTATATTCCATTTGCGAAACTTGATGTTCGAAATACACCTGCACTTAATAAAGTTTTTGAACAATATTCCATCGACACTGTGATTCATACTGCCAGTTTTAAATCATTAGAAGAATCTACTTTAAAACCTCTTGAATATTATAATGACAATGTTAGCAGCATTATGAGCCTGTTAAGAGCCATGCAACGCATGGGGGTGAGACAGTTAATCAATTTGTCCAGTCTGGCGGTTTATGGGCAATCAAGTACTGAGCTTAAGGAAGAGACTGAATTTAATTATAAATATTCGAACCCTTATGTTCGATCTCAGCAAATGGTTGAAGATATTATTGCAGATACTTATCGTGTCGATCCCGAGTGGAGGATTGTAAATCTGAGGTTGTCCAATATTGTTGGTGCATTTGAGCATGGTGTGTTAGGTGAGTTTGTCACTCAATTGCCTAAGAATATCGTGCCATTAGCTTTACAAGTTGCTGCTATGCAGCGTGAATGTATTGAATTGCAGAATCAGGCCGCAACTACTGATGGAACTGTTGAGAGAAGCTTTCTGCATGTTTTAGATGCATGTGATGCCATTTTAATGACTCTAAATTGGTTAAGTACGCAGAACAACTGTATGGAGTCATTCAACATCGCACATTCACAACTGACCTCAATTCAAAACTTATTAAATGAAATTGAGAAAGTGACTCAGGCGAAAGTGCATGTTCAGCCCGCAGTATTTCAGCATGATGAGATTGCACAATTAGGTGCAATAATTGATAAGGCAGGGAAGATTCTTAACTGGTCACCAAAACGACCTTTAGCACAGATGATTGAAGATGAATGGCGCTTTTATCTGAATACCTTAAAAGGCAATTAGGATAATGATTATTATTTACAATTATATCTGCTTTGATTAGGATAACGGCAACTAGCCAAAGCATCACTTTGCTTCAGCCCGTGAGAACTTTAACCAAATAGAGTAGAGGTTGTTTATGCAAATGCGAATTGAACACGACACAATGGGTGACATTGAGGTCCCGAATGAAGCCTTATGGGGTGCGCAAACGCAACGAAGTTTACAAAACTTTAAGATTGGTCAAGAACGCTTGCCACGTGCCATGATTCGAGCAATGGGTTTGGTGAAAAAAGCTGCTGCCATTACCAATGCTGAATTAAAACAACTTCCTGAAGATTTAAGCCAATATATCGTTGGTGCTGCTGAAGAGGTAATTGCTGGACAATGGGATGCACAATTTCCATTGGTGGTTTGGCAAACTGGTTCAGGTACGCAAAGCAATATGAACTGTAATGAAGTGATTGCCAATATCGCCAATCAGAAATTAGGTCAAGTATTGGGTGCACAAAAACCAGTTCATCCGAATGATCATGTCAATCGTGCACAATCAACCAATGACTCATTCCCAACTGCAATCCATGTGGCTGCAAGTATTCAAATTAATGAATTACTCATTCCAGCCGTTGCGAAGCTAAAAGATACATTACAGCGTAAGTCAGAAGAATTTGATGATATCGTCAAAATTGGCCGTACCCATTTACAAGATGCGACACCTTTGACCTTGGGCCAAGAATTTAGTGGTTATGTTTCACAATTAGAGCATGGTTTGAAGCGTTTACAACAAGCACTGTCTGGTTTATATGAATTGCCTTTAGGTGGGACAGCGGTTGGTACTGGATTAAATGCACATCCAGATTATGCGGTTAAAGCAGCGGAGCAATTAGCTGAATTAACCGGTCTGCCATTCGTGACAGCACCGAATAAATTTGAAGCGTTGGCTGGTCGTGATGCTGCTGTGTTTGCATCAGGTGCATTAAAAACACTTGCTGCAAGCTTAAATAAAATCGCCAATGATATTCGTTGGTTGGCAAGTGGCCCTCGCTGCGGATTTGGTGAAATTCGTATTCCAGAAAATGAACCTGGTTCAAGTATCATGCCAGGTAAAGTTAATCCGACCCAAAGCGAAGCGATGACCATGGTTGTTGCTCAAGTTTTAGGGAATGACACCACAATTAATATAGCGGGTGCTTCAGGTAACTTTGAGCTCAATGTATTTATGCCCGTGATTGCTTATAACTTACTGCAATCGATTCAATTGTTGGGCGATGCTTGCAATAGCTTTAACGATCACTGTGCAGTGGGTATTGAACCGAATCGTGACAAGATCGATCATTTCTTGCATAACTCATTGATGTTGGTCACTGCATTGAATCCTGTGATTGGCTATGAAAACTCTGCCAAAGTTGCGAAAACGGCTTATAAGGAAAATAAAACCTTAAAGCAGGTCGCGGTTGAACTTGGTTTAGTGACTGCTGAACAATTTGATGAGGTGGTGAAACCTGAAAATATGGTGTCACCGAATAGTAAGTAAGCTTGATTCCTGAATAAGAAATCCCTCTTTAATAGAGGGATTTCTTTATAAAATAGAGATATCAAGTACTGTAGTTGGTCAGGATCTATGATGTGTACAAATAAGGAAATCCAAGTACTGATACCAGCGACTAAATGCTTTAAAGACTTGTTTTATGGATTGAGTTGCAATTTCACTTTCATATGTTGAGAAGGTTAGCTGATCTATGATTTTTTCTTCAGCTCCAATGGTATGACCTGTTTCTTTATGATAATGGATGTCTCCACAATAACTTAACTGGTAATTAGAATGTTGGGTGATATCTCTCAATTTTGAAAAGATGATATGACCTGTAATCTCGATTGCTTCGATAATTGCAAGTCGAATATTGGCTGGTTGGTTGTGAACTAGATGGACTAACTCGAAAAAAAGGATTTGGTTTTCTTCATTTTCTTTTGACCATAATTTTTTTAAAGTTGTCGTAAATTTTTCAGGAAGATCATAGCTTAGTTTTTCTAAATCATGCACATACCAAATCCAATGTTCGGCATCTTCTGCTGCATGTATGTTTACGAGATTTTCCAATTCATTTGTTGGCGCTTTAAATGGCAATACATATTTATTAAAGTCACCAAAATTCATAACGAAATGGGCGATAAAAGGTAGAAATACAAGTTTATTTTTTAATGAGATGGATGTGCTGTCTAATGTATCTAATAGTTTTGATTTATCTAAGACTATACGTTCAGACATTATCAATTCTTTGATCTTAATCACTTTGATTAACTCCTACAAAGCCTATTCAGAACGGACATAAGGTAATCAGTAAATGATGTCCGTTGTTTTAAAGCCTATTGAATTAATAGATATTTCACATGTTTTTTTATCTTCAAAAAGCTGTGAAATGAGTAATTTTGAACTGACCTGCATGGTCAGTTCTATTATTCCAAAGGTAGAGAACGGATAGCAAACTTTTATGTATCTGCTACACGATGATGATGTAAATAATTATTCTCCATGATGTGGTAGGCAGTTGGTTAAGGTCAAAGATCTCTCTTTGACTATGTTTTATGCTTGAGATTATGATTTTGTAGGAGCTACTTAATGTGTAGAGGAAAGTCTTTAGAGCGAAACTAACATTGAATAAATTGTCATAATTGTTAGAATGATCATCTCCTTCTGTTTTTATCTTTTTTGTTTTGCCAAAACTGTGCAGAGCTGAAATTAACTTTATATAAAACAGTATTTTACCTTAGGATTTTTTTTGATGCTCTCTATCTATTTAACAGATACCCAAACCAACATCCAATTTTCTGATCTTCCGAATGAAAATCCTGTTAAGTTTCTGTTGAATTTAAAGAAAATCTTTCCTAGCACTGCAGATTTATTATTGCCCGTACTACCTGAAGACAGTAATTTAGACAATGTGACATGGGAAGCAACATCAAAAGACTTTGAGACTTTTAAAAAATTATTGGAAGGCTGGGGCATTATCGAGCTACGTTTAAGTGCGATCACCACCTATAAAGACAAAAACTTTGCCAATGAACTGGTAAAAAAAGCGCAAGTTAGACGTAAGCAAATAACCCAAAGTCAGCCGCAATTATCACTCATTGCTTTGGATTATGTGTTGATGCATGAAATTCATGCGCTGATTGATGCTGAACTAGTCATGATTGGGGAGAAATTCTATTTACCAACGTTACGCGAACTCTGGAAAGGTCAGTTCCCAGAACAAATTTTGCAATGTAAATTTTAATATTTGAAAGCAGACTTAGAGTCTGCTTTTTTATGGCTTAAGTAACTTGAAATAGAACACTTCTTCGCCTACAAACAATTACAAGAATTTAGTGTCGGTATTTTTAGGCGGCATATATATTGCTTATAAGGATATAAATATTATTGCGGGAGAGAAGTTCTTCAATGAACTCGCCGAAGGAGCAACGACCCCGGAAACTCTCAGGCAGAAGGACTGTAATAATAGAAATACAATCTGGAGAGCAGTGCTCAACTTGTAGAAATTAACAACTTTTTTCTTCTATGATAAACACTCACCGAAGGGGAAGGCTCAATGATTAATTGGTAATCATCTGCCGAAACTCTCAGGTACCATGACAGATGGGGCTATGCATTAAGAAATGTTATGCATTTCTAGGAGTTTGCTATGCCACATGTTGTTGTCATTGGTGCGGGGATTACGGGTGTAACGTCTGCTTATGAATTAAATAAATTAGGTTATGAAGTGACGGTGATCGATCGTCATCTCTTTCCAGCCATGGAAACGTCTTTTGCCAATGGCGGACAGTTGTCTGCCTGTAACGCCGAGGTTTGGAATCAAAAGGCAACCGTACTTAAAGGTATTAAATGGATGAGTAAAAAGGATGCACCTTTATTGCTCAATCCATCCTTTAGTGCACATAAATATCGCTGGTTGATCGAATTCTTAACGCATATTAAAAATTATAAAGCCAATACCATTGAGACTGTACGTTTGGCACTTTTGGCGAGACAACGCTTGTTTGAGATTGCAGAAAAAGAAAGTATTTCGTTTGACTTGGAAAAGCGTGGCATTTTACATATGTATCACACCAAGGAAGACTATGAGATTGCCAAAAAGGTCAATGATGTGTTGGTTGAAGGAAAACTTGAACGAAATGCGATTACACCTGACGAAATGAGAGCCATTGAACCTACGCTAACAGGTGATTATTTTGGGGGATATTACACGGCTGGGGATGCAACAGGAGATATTCATAAATTCTCTGTTGGCTTGGCTGAAAAAACTCAGCAAAATGGTGTGAAATATCGTTTTGGCTTAGATGTTGTTGATGTCAAATTTACGCAAGACAAAGCGATTGTTCACTGTAAAAACAGTTCCGAAAATGTCAATCCAAGTGCGGATGGAATCACGGAAATTATTGCCGATTTAGTTTTGGTTTGTGGTGGTGTAGGAAGCTACCAATTAGCCGACATGCTCGGTGATAGTGTGAATGTCTATCCAGTCAAAGGCTATTCAATTACGGTGCAGCTGAAAGATGAGCGTAGTGTAAAAAATGCGCCATGGGTGAGCTTACTTGATGAAAGTGCCAAGATTGTGACCTCTCGCCTCGGTGCTGATCGTTTACGTATCGCGGGTACAGCTGAGTTTAATGGATATAACCGAGATATTCGTGCAGATCGTATTCAGCCTTTAATTAATTGGGTCAACCAAAACTTTGATATTTCGACTGAGCATGTTGTGCCATGGGCCGGTTTGCGTCCAATGATGCCGAATATGCTGCCTGTGGTAAAACAGGGTAAGCAACCACGAGTGTTTTATAACACTGGACATGGACATTTGGGCTGGACTTTATCTGCGGCAACAGCGGTATTGATTAGCCAAGAAATTGCTGAAAAATTCCCAAACTGAAGCAAAAAAGCCGATGTGAAAACATCGGCTTTTAAATGTTAAGACCACTAATCGTACAGGCGGTAGATCCCTGTAAATCTGCCGCAATCTTTCTGCGTAGATTTAATAATCAATAAGGCTTTTTGAAAATCAAACTGATACTGGCATTTTTTTTCATTATCAATGATTTGGCCTTTTTGTTCAGGCGTACTATATGCCAATAAAGACAAGGTTTGAGTTTCTAGACGATTATTGGGATTGCGGTATGCCGTGCCTTCTATTTTGAGTTTATCCTTATCCAACTGATGGATCTGTAAATGCACCGGTTGAGCTGCTAGTTTACCGTGTTCATATTTCAAATAATGCTGTGTCAAGGTTTGGTTCATTGAGGTATAAAAATTCAAATCATCCAAACGTGCATCAAATTGCTGCTGATAACAGCTTTTGCTTTTACATTGCTGTACTTGATTCAGCCACAAGGTTTGGGTGTCATGTAATAACTGTAATGGAGCATCGGTCACCAAATAAGCGGTTAAAAACTTGGCATTGAGCTTCAGACGCTGCTCTTTATATTGCTTAGCGCAGATTTTTTGCGCTTCCAAATCCTTGCTCGTACAGTCAATTGATTCCGCATAGGCAAATGTTGAGCAAAAACAACTCAATGTGATGATGTAGCCAGATTTCTTTAATTGATTTCTTACAGTGTTAAACAGCATAATCACTTATACTTTCAGTCTAATTTGCTCAACGTACTATAGCGAAATAGAAAGCCTGAATACAAGATTTGTTCGGTATATTGTAAAAGGAAAATCATATGGTTGCTCAAATTCGGATTGGACAAGGGATGGATGTACATGCGTTCGAAGAAGGTGATTTTGTTACTTTGGCGGGTGTTCAAATTCCACATACGCATGGTTTAAAGGCACATTCGGATGGGGATGTGGTATTACATGCGCTGAGTGATGCCTTGTTGGGCGCGTTGGCACTCGGTGATATTGGTCAGCATTTTCCAGATACAGACCCTGAATATAAAGGTGCAGATAGTCGCTTGTTACTCAAACATGTTTATCAATTGATTTTGGATCGTGGCTATCAGCTGAATAATGCAGACATCACGGTTGCTTGCGAACGTCCTAAATTAGCGAAGCATAATCTAGAGATGCGCCAAAGCATTGCAGATGTGTTAGATGTTGATGTGACTCAAATCAGTATTAAAGCCACAACAACTGAGAAATTGGGATTTACTGGTCGCCAAGAAGGGATCTTGGCAACGGCAACGGTGTTAATTTCGCATCAAGCAAAGTGATTGCTGTTAATTAATGATTGTTCTAGTTCTTGTGTTGCTTTACGGCCTTGTAGTTGTAAAGTAATGCTATGAATTAAGCCTGTCCAAGTTTCGTTCGGTTCCCAAATTTGGTGTAAAAGTTCTTGGGCGGTGGGTAGGTCGATATTCATATAGAATTGGCGATAGAGATACATCAAACTACTGACACGCATATTGTCATCGCAATGTAACCAAATGATCTCGTTTTGAACTAGATGATCAATGAGATCCAAAACAAAAAGACATTGTTCAGAGCAAGGCACATCCCAGCCGATTGGAATATGAATGTAGTTTAAACCCAAGTCTAAACAAATTTGATCTTGCTCAGATAGATGGTTATCTGATTTGCTGGTCGCAAGATTAATGACAGTACTGCAACCATATTCTTTGATCTGTTGCAGTTGCTCAGCAGTCGGTTGAGCAGAGCTAAACAGATGTTCATGCACCAAAGAAAAGCTTGGTATTTGAGATAGGGCTTGTTCAAGTGAAGTCATAACGTCCGCTGTGTATTGAGTGAAGTTCTCATATCATGAGAAACTTAATCTAATGGGCTTGTCTTACTATAAGTGTTTTTATTTCAGTGTTCAATTTAGAACGCACAAATAAAAACAGCATCGAATGATGCTGTTTTTTTTAAACTTAGTCTTTTTTCAGATTCTCATTCAGTAAGAATTCCATCAACGCTTTTTGTGCATGCAAACGGTTTTCTGCTTCATCCCAAACCACAGCATTTTTGTGGTCTAACATGTGTTCAGAAATTTCTTCACCACGGTGTGCGGGCAAGCAGTGCATGAATAAGCAATCAGGGTGTGCCAAGTCCATAAGTTTTTCATTGACTTGGAAATCTGAGAATGCTTTTTCACGTAACTTCTGTTCTTCTTCCTGACCCATGCTAGCCCAGACATCAGTTACGATAAGATCTGCATTGACAGCTGCATCTTCAGCCTTATTAAAGACTTCTACGCAATCAGCAAACTCAGTGAGGAATCTTGCTTGTGGCTCATAACCTTCAGGCGATGCGATTTTAAGCTTAAAGCCCATCATATGTGCCGCTTCAATATATGAGTTACACATATTGTTGCCATCACCAATCCACGCTACGGTTTTACCTTCAATGCTGCCACGGTGTTCTTGGAAGGTTTGCAAATCAGCAAGTAACTGGCAAGGGTGGTGATCATCCGTCAGACCATTAATGACAGGTACGGTCGAGTAAGATGCAAAACGCTCTACAATATCGTGACCGAAAGTACGGATCATCACGATATCCAGCATGCTCGAAATGACACGAGCAGAATCTTCAATCGGTTCACCACGCCCTAATTGCGTGTCGCGTGGTGAAAGAAAAATTGCGTTACCACCAAATTGGCAAATACCTGCTTCAAAAGAAATACGCGTACGTGTGCTCGATTTCTCGAAAATCATTCCCAAAACTTTACCAGCAAAAGGTTGATAGACCGTATTGCTATGTTGCATGCGTTTAAGTTCTTGTGCGCGATCTAAAATACGCTGCAATTCTAAAGAGGATAGGTCTCGTAAAGTAAGAAAATGCCGAAGCGCCATATTTGCTCCCCCAATAATTATTGAATAAAAACAATAATTAAGTGATGATTAATGGGTGTAGAAAAAAAGGAATTGAATACTATACTATACGCGTAAAAAAAAGCAAAAGAATTAGACCTTTTGGTGGGCTTTTAAAAACAAATCTACAGAATAGTTAATATAATCAATGGTTTCTTCATCATCGGCTGGTACGTCTAAGCCCATTAAGTTGCGCCACTCGACATCGCGTAAAATGCCAAAATACATGGTCGAAGAGAATTTTGGTTTCGTACAATAAATCTCGCCGCTGTTATGGGCATACTCAAGTGCAAAAGCAATAGTATTTTGAATATTGAGTGCACATTGATCATAGAAATAATGAGCGAGCTGTGCATCTTTTTGAGTTTGCTCGGTAAACATCCGCATGAAAGCGATATTTTCAGGTTGAATAATGTGGTGATAAAAACGTTGAAGGGTTTGTGTGAGGTAGCTTCTTAAATCAGGTTTTTCAGGCGTATAAGGAAAACAAACACCTTTAAAGAAAACTTCTCTGCGATAATCGCAAATCGCTGTGAATAGACCTTCTTTATTGCCAAAATATTTATAAATAGATGTTTTTGAACCACCAGCATGATTGACGATATCATCCAAAGAGACTGCCTCATAACCTTTTTCTAGGAATAAATCGGTTGCGCACAATAATAGTGCGAGACGACGTTCTTCTCCGCGGCGAGTTTGAGGTTTAGCACAGCTTGGATAGCAAATATCAGACATTATCTACTTTGGGGTGGTTGGGGTTGATTCTAGTATAACAAAAACCATATCCATTGTATGGTTATGGAATTGATGAGTGTTTCAAAATTTCTCAATCCAAATGAAAAAGCGAGTAACTTGTACTCGCTTTTTCATTGTCTTTTAATTATGCAGAACGAATTTCTTCGTCGTCATCGTCATCGGTAGAATCCATACCGAGCTCTTTGAGTTTGCGGGTAAGAGTATTACGTCCCCAACCTAAAAGCTCAGCGGCATGGCGTTTACGTCCACGTGTTTGTTGTAGTGCGGCATTAATCAGCGTGCGCTCAAACATAGGTGTGGCGATGTCTAAAAGTTTCATTTCACCATTTTTAAGCTTTTGGATTGCCCATTGTGCCAATAATTCATCCCAATGATGAACGGCAATGCGTTCAACCAAAGCAGGGCTGGTATTAGACGCAGCTTGAGCATCATTGTTTTTATGCACAGACGCTTGTTTAAGCTCAGCAGGCAGATCTTCCGGATAGACTTCACGACCCGTAATCATCACCGTTAACCAGCGACAAGTATTTTCCAACTGGCGCACGTTACCTGGCCATGGCAGTTGTTGCATATAATCCGTAGTTTCTGTGCGTAAAATTTTAGGACTGACTCCAAGCTCTTTGCCCGCACGTGCCAAGAAGTGTTGCGCTAACATCGGAATGTCTTCGCTACGATGAGACAGCTTTGGAATGTGAATACGAATGACATTTAGACGGTGATATAAGTCTTCACGGAAACGTCCTTCATTCACCAGTTTTTCCAAATCTTGGTGGGTTGCAGCCACGATACGTACATCCACCTTGACTGGGATATGACCACCTACGCGGTAGAACTCACCATCTGCTAAAACACGAAGCAAACGTGTTTGCGTTTCAAACGGCATGTCGCCGATTTCATCAAGAAATAAAGTACCACCATTGGCTTGTTCAAAGCGGCCTTGATGTTGTGTGTTTGCACCTGTAAATGCGCCTTTTTCATGACCAAATAACTCGGTTTCAATCAAGTCTTTTGGAATGGCTGCCATGTTTAGTGCGATAAAAGGTTTGGCGCGACGAGGTGAGTGTTTATGCAGTGCATGGGCAACCAACTCTTTACCTGTACCAGATTCACCATTAATCAATACGGTAATATGGGATTGTGATAAGCGACCAATTGCACGGAATACTTCCTGCATTGCAGGTGATTCACCAATAATTTCGGTCGATTGCAAAGGTGAAGCGGTTTTGGTTGCTTCTTGTTGTTGCAGCTTATTGATATGCAAAATCGCACGATTAACCAAAGCTAATGCTTCATCGATATCGAATGGTTTTGGTAAATACTCAAAAGCACCTGTTTGATAACTCGAAACAGCTGACTCTAAATCAGAGTGTGCTGTCATGATGATGACAGGTAGATCTGGATGCGTATTTTTAACTTTAGATAAGAAGGTTAAACCGTCAATCCCTGGCATACGGATATCGGTTAAAATCACATCGGGCGCATCATCATGTAAACGCTCAAGCGCAGTTTGTGCCTCTTCAAAGTTGGTGACATCAAAACCCTCTTCTTTAAAGGTTTTTTCCAGTACCCAGCGCATGGCACGATCGTCATCTATTACCCAAATTTTATTTCGTGACATGGTTTAACTCCCAAGGTAGATATAGGCTAAATACGGTTTTTCCTGGAACTGATTGACACTCAATCATTCCGTTATGTTGATGCATAATATTTTGAGCAATACTGAGACCCAGTCCTGTGCCTTTGGCGCGGCCAGTGACTAGCGGATAGAAAACAGACTCCAAGATACTTTCAGGAACACCAGGGCCATTGTCTTCAATGTCAATGCGAACCGTTGAGCGATTCAGCACACCATTAATGGTGACAAGGCGTTGTATTCGGGTTCTTAAAACCAGCTCTGGTTCTGAGTCGGTAAAAAAGTCTTTATTCTCAGTCATGGCCTGTACGGCATTAACACTGATATTGAGCATGACCTGAATCAATTGGTCCCGATCGGCCATGACATCAGGCAAGGACAAGTCATAGTCGCGTGTGATCTTAATTTTTTTCTTAGTTTGATTTGCAATGAGTGAGCGAACGCGCTCTAAGGGTTCGTGTACATTGACATGTTCATAACTTGGTAACTGACGAGAGCCAAGCATGGTATCCGCAAGATTGGTCAAACGATCGACTTCACTAATAATAATGTCAGTAAATTCACGATAGTTATCATCACCCAAACTACGGGCAAGTAGTTGTGTTGCGCCACGAATACCTGCTAGTGGGTTTTTAATTTCATGTGCTACACCGCGAACTAACTGTCGAGCGACTTGATGTTGTTGAACTAGGTTTTCTTCTTTCGAAATTTTCAACATGCGGTCAATCGGATTGAGTTCAATTAACAGGAGTGGATGATAGCTTTTGCCTGCATTGAGTTGTGATGCAGTGTAATCGACATGAATCGGTTTAAAATTCACATTGATCACGGCTTCACGACGGGTATAGTGTTGCCCACTTTCTAAAGTGTTTAATAATGCTTCATGTGTATTAAATGAATCATCATGCGCATGCAGTAAATTTAATACAGGTTGACCCGAGGCGCGGAGCAAGCTGATATCAAATAATGCTTCGCAAGCAGAATTTAAATAAAAAATATTAAGCTTACTATCGACCAATAAAATGGCAGTGCTCAGATTATCTACTAAGAGTCGATAGTCGATAGTGTTCTGTTGATCCATTTGTGAATCATCCTGTTTTAAAATGGCGCAATAAATATAAATTTTAATGAATAGCCATTAACTTCTAAAATGTACTTTATGCAAAATACAAGCCAACTTTGTATTAACTAAATTTCAATCACTTAAATCTGAAAGAATCGATTTATACGGTATTTTTCACATACATCTGCTTATTTCAATATTTTATTATGTTCCAAATTGGTGCGTTGTTGAATTTTGTTTAAAAATTTGGTCGTATTTTGGTGCATTACACAAAGAGATGGCTTTGCAGCTATGCGGAAGCAAAGAAAAGTCATACAATACGCCGATTCAAGTGGAGCGCAGATTCATGAAGACCCCCAAAGTCGGTTTTGTATCTTTAGGTTGTCCTAAGGCATTGGTAGATTCTGAACGAATTTTAACTCAGTTAAAGACTGAAGGTTATCAGGTTGCATCAGATTATGACGGTGCAGATTTGGTTGTTGTTAACACCTGTGGTTTTATTGAATCTGCAGTGCAAGAGTCTTTAGATGCCATTGGCGAAGCCATGAGCGAAAACGGTCGAGTGATTGTCACCGGTTGTTTAGGTAAAGACGAAGACAAAATTCGCCAAATGCACCCAAATGTGCTTAAAGTAACAGGTGCGGCAGCTTATCAAGATGTAATGGAAGCAGTGCATGAGTATGTGCCAGCTCCTCCAAAGCACAATCCATTTATTGATTTAGTTCCTGAGCAAGGTGTTCGTTTAACACCGAAGCATTATGCTTATTTAAAAATCTCGGAAGGTTGTAACCACCGTTGTACATTCTGCATTATCCCAAGCATGCGTGGCGACCTCGTGTCTCGTCCTGTAGGGAAAGTGTTGGATGAAGCAGCTGCACTTAAACGCGCCGGTGTAAAAGAAGTCCTTGTGATTTCTCAAGATACGTCTGCATATGGTGTTGATACCAAGTACAAGCTAGATTTTTGGAATGGTCAGCCAGTAAAAACCAAATTCTATGACATGTGTGAAGCGCTTGGCCAGCTTGGGATTTGGGTTCGTTTGCATTACGTTTATCCATATCCGCATGTAGATGCTGCCATTGATTTGATGGCACAAGGTAAAATCCTGCCTTATTTAGATATTCCTTTTCAGCATGCCAGTCCGCGCATCTTAAAATTGATGAAGCGACCAGCCCATAGTGAAAATACTTTAGAACGTCTTAAATTGTGGCGTGAAAAATGCCCTGAATTGGTGATTCGTTCAACTTTCGTTGTTGGTTTCCCTGGTGAAACTGAAGACGATTTCCAAATGTTGTTGGAATGGCTCAAAGAAGCTCAGCTCGATCGCGTTGGTTGTTTTACCTATTCACCAGTTGAAGGTGCGACAGCAAATGATCTACCTGATCATGTGCCAGAAGAAATTAAACAAAATCGCTATGAGCGTTTTATGGAAGTCCAGCAAGAGATTTCTGCTGCAAAACTGCAAAAACGTATTGGTCAAACTATGACTGTATTGGTGGATGGTCTAGAAGACGAATTCCCAGTTGCTGTGGCACGCTCATATGCGGATGCACCAGAAATTGATGGCAATGTTTTTGTTGAAGATATTGATAAGAGTGTGATTAAAGCTGGCGATTTGCTAGAAGTCGAGATTACCGATGCAGATGAATATGATTTGTATGCAAAGTTAATTCAGATTAAATCTGCTTGATGTTGAATTAAATTTAAGAAAGTTTTGAGATTAGTCGGTTTGGAGTATAGGTATGTCAGCTTCTAAAAATCCACGTTATGCACGAATTTTGCTAAAGCTTTCGGGTGAAGCTTTAGCTGGTAATAAAGATATGGGTATTGATGCCCAAGTATTAGATCAAATGTCACTTTCAATCGCTCACTTGGTTGGTTTAGGTGTTCAGGTTGGTATTGTTGTTGGTGGTGGTAATTTATACCGTGGTAGCCAACTACAGAAAGACGGCTTGGTTGGTCGTGTTACTGGTGACCAGATGGGCATGTTGGCAACTGTGATGAACGGTTTGGCACTGCGCGATGCATTGGTGCGCCGCAATATCAAAACACGTCTTATGTCTGCATTGTCGATTGGTACGGTGGTGGAACCATATTCAAGCCGTGATGCGATTCGTCATTTAAGCCAAAATGAAGTATGCGTATTTGTTGCTGGTACAGGTAATCCATTCTTTACTACGGATACAGCTGCTTGCTTGCGCGGTATCGAGATTGAAGCAAACTTGATCTTGAAAGCAACTAAGGTTGATGGTGTTTATAACAAAGATCCAAGTAAATACGATGATGCGGTTAAATATGATCATTTAACTTTTGATCAGGTTCTTGATGAGAAGCTGGGTGTAATGGATCTTACGGCAATTTGTTTATGCCGTGACCATAATGTTCCATTGCAAGTTTTTGATATGAACAAATCTGGTGCATTGCTTTCTGTTGTAATGGGCGAAAAAGAGGGTACTCACGTAACGAACTAATGTACGTGAGCCATAAAGCTCTTTATACTAATGTCTAAATATTTTGTAATACCTATGAATAAGTAAGGAAGATCATATGATTAACGATCTCAAACAAGATGGCGAACAGCGTATGCAGAAGTCGCTTGACTCGTTAGAGTTAGGCTTTGCTAAAGTTCGTACAGGTCGTGCGCACCCATCTATTTTAAATGGTGTGATGGTTTCTTACTATGGCTCTGATGTTCCATTGAATCAAGTGGCAAACGTTGGGCTTGAGGATTCGCGTACACTATTGGTACAACCATTTGAACGTTCGATGGTTGCTGCGATTGATAAAGCGATTCGTGAAGCCGGTTTGGGATTGAACCCAATTACTGCTGACGCAATCCGTGTACCAATGGCTGCGTTAACTGAAGAAACTCGTCGTGACATGCAAAAAGTTGCGCGTAGCGAAGCTGAAAATGCCAAAGTTGCGATTCGTAATATTCGTCGTGATGTGTTAGGTGATATCAAAGCATTGTTGAAAGAAAAAGAAATTTCTGAAGATGATGATCGCCGTGCGTCAGATGAGATTCAGAAAATGACTGATAAATATGTTGCAGAGGTTGATAAGCGTCTTGCAGCGAAAGAAGCAGAATTGATGAAGGTCTAATGTTATTATGACCTTGCAAGAAGAACCGCTTCTTCCCCAACATGTTGCCATCATTATGGATGGCAACAATCGTTTTGCCAAAAAAAAGCAAATGCAAAAAGGTGATGGGCATCGTGAAGGCAAAAATGTCTTGGATCCTATTGTTGAACATTGCAAAAAAGAAGGTGTTCGTGCATTAACAGTTTTTGCATTTTCAAGCGAAAACTGGAATCGACCACAGTACGAAGTTGATTTGTTAATGAAGTTGTTAGAAGAAACAATTCATGAGCAATTACCGCGTATGGAGAGGTTCAATATCGCGCTACGCTTCATTGGAGACCGTTCTCGGTTGTCAAATGAGTTGCGTGATTTAATGCAATATGCAGAGCAGAAAACCGCAGCTTTTGATTCAATGACGCTTACCATTGCCATTAGTTATGGTGGTATGTGGGATATGGCACATGCAGCAAAAGTGATTGCGCAAGAAGTACTTGCTGGAAAACTTCAAGCAGATCAGATAAATGTTGATTTATTTGATAAATATGTCAGTCTAAATGATCTTCCTGCTGTGGATTTGTTAATTCGTACAGGCGGAGATTACCGTTTATCTAACTTCTTATTGTGGCAAGCTGCGTATGCGGAGTTGTATTTTACCGATACCTTGTGGCCAGAATTTACCATAGAAGAGTTGGATCGCGCATTTCGTGTTTTTTCAGGACGTGAAAGACGCTTTGGTAAAACCTCAGAACAGATTCAACAAGCGAAAATAGAGAATTAATAATGTTAGAGCGGATTATTACCGCATTGGTGTTAGTTGCTGTTGTTTTAAGTTGCATGTTTGCAACGCAATCACATTATCCAATGTTTGTGCTTATGATTTTAGCCGCGGGGGTTGCAGGTTATGAGTGGTTTAAGCTTATGCCTAGAACTACAACGCCTGTGTCAAAACCTAAGGCTTGGGTATATGGGGGATGTGTTGCGCTAATATCAACACTGGCATTATTTTTTGATGATGTAGCACTTTTACTTTGGGCTGCATCCATTCTCACTTGGTTGGGTAGTATCTATTGGGTTAAGAATTTCCCACAATCTGATAGTTGGTACAATGTATCATTACATATTGTTGGATTTATTCTTATTTCTGCTGCAGTGACCGCCCTTTATGGCGTGTGGCATAGTTCACCATGGTGGCTGATGTATTTGTTCCTTTTGGTATGGGGAGCGGATAGTGGTGCCTACTTTGTTGGGCGTAAATTCGGTAAGAAAAAACTTGCACCCTTTGTGAGCCCGAACAAATCTGTGGAAGGTTTGTATGGTGGTATTGCAACAACCATTATCATTATGTTGGTTGTGCAGTATTTCTATCTAAATTTAAGTGTTATACAACTGATCTTATTTTTGGTCCTTTCAATTATTACCGTGTTTGCTTCGGTATTGGGTGACTTGTTTGAATCTATGATTAAGCGTCGTGCGGGAATTAAGGATTCAGGTCGTGTTCTTCCAGGGCATGGTGGTGTATTGGATCGTATCGATTCTTTGCTTGCTGCCGCACCGATTTTTGCGACAGGTATGTATATATTAAAACTTATTGGTGTAGATCTTTAAATGACTCAAGCTGTTTGTATATTGGGTGTTACGGGTTCAATTGGCCAAAGTACTTTAAAAGTATTGGAACAACACCCAGATCAATACACTGTATTTGCAGTCTCTGCATATAGTCGTTTAGATGAACTTTTAGAAATTTGTAAAAAATATCATCCGAAAATTGTTGTTGTGCCAAATGAGAAAGCATTGGAGTTGCAACAACGTTTCAATCAAGAAAATCTAAAACAGATTGAAATTTTAACTGATGAAACAGGCTTGATCACAATCGCTGAACATGCTGATGTTGATATAGTGATGGCAGCGATTGTCGGTGCTGCTGGTCTGCTGCCAACACTTGCTGCAGTAAAAGCTGGTAAGCGTGTTCTACTCGCGAATAAAGAATCATTGGTAATGTCTGGCGACATTATGATGCAGGCGGCAAAAGAGAATAATGCGCTATTATTGCCTGTAGACTCTGAGCACAATGCAATCTTCCAGTCTTTACCACATAATTATCTAAATGCAGAAAGAACGGGGCAGCCACAATTAGGTGTCTCGCAAATTTTATTGACTGCATCTGGTGGTCCTTTCCTGAATCACACCTTAGAGCAATTAAAAGACGTAACGCCGCAACAAGCATGTAAGCATCCGAACTGGTCTATGGGGCAAAAAATCTCCGTAGATTCTGCAACTTTGATGAATAAAGGCTTAGAATTGATCGAAGCTTGCCATTTGTTTTCAATATCAGAACATTTTGTTACAGTTGTTGTTCATCCACAAAGTATTATTCACTCCATGGTGCAATATGTGGATGGATCAACTTTGGCACAAATGGGTAATCCTGATATGTGCACACCGATTGCACATGCATTGGCGTGGCCAAAACGTTTGGCAACACACGTTCCTGCATTAAATTTATTTGAGACAGCTCAATTAAATTTCCAATCACCTGATCTTGTTAAATTTCCAGCATTGGATTTAGCACGTCAAGCGATGCGCGCAGGCGGTTTAGCACCAACGATTTTAAATGCTGCAAATGAAATTGCAGTTGCAGCATTTTTGCAACAAAGAATTAGATTTACTCAGATTGCTGAAGTAGTCGAAAATACTTTGCAAACTGTACAAAATGCTAAAGCAGAAAACATAGACATCATTTTACAGACTGATATGATCGCAAGACGAATTGCAGAAAAGTATATTGTGGGTATAGGAGGCTAAATCGTATGAATGCACTATTTATGATTGTTGCAGCGATTTTATTGCTTGGTCCTCTGATCGCAATTCACGAATTTGGTCATTATTGGGTCGCGCGTAAACTGGGTGTTAAGGTCCTGGTCTATTCCATTGGTTTTGGCCCAACTTTGTTGAAATGGCAATCTAAAA
This sequence comes from Acinetobacter sp. UBA991, assembly GCF_002292065.1. NCBI lineage: Bacteria > Pseudomonadati > Pseudomonadota > Gammaproteobacteria > Moraxellales > Moraxellaceae > Acinetobacter > Acinetobacter sp. UBA991. The sequence continues at coordinate 51,291 of NZ_DBBF01000024.1, forward strand.
AATCAGGCATCCAATATCAACTTTCAGCATTACCACTCGGTGGTTATGTCAAAATGCTGGATGAGCGTGAAGGGAATGTTGCTGAACAAGATTTACCTTATGCGTTTAACCGTCAATCTCCGTGGAAACGGATTGCGATTGTTGCTGCTGGCCCGTTAATTAATCTGATTTTTGCAGTATTCCTGTTTTGGATTTTATTCTTGCCAGCGCAAGAACAGCTGAATACCCGTATTGGTAAAGTCATGCCGAATACGCCAGCAGCACAAGTTGATCTACATGTAGGCGATAAAGTGTTGATGGTTGATGGTCAAACAACATCGACATGGGAAAAGTTGAATTATGCTTTGGTCAACCGTGTAGGTGAAACTGGGCAGGTTTCAATCATTGTTGATCGTGCTGGAACCGAGAAGCAATTTAGTTTACCGATTAAAGAATTTTTGAAAGATCAGAGCCAATCGCCATTAGATGTACTTGGCTTCTTACCTTATCGCCCTGTTATTCCTGCAACAGTCAAAGAACTGAGTGCGGATGGCGCGGCAGTCCGTCAAGGAATGAAGGTTGGAGATCAAATTGTTGCAATTGATAATGTTGCAATGAAAGATTGGTTTGATGTGGTTGATGTGGTTCAAAAATCACCAGAAAAGCTTTTGAATATTGATGTGCTACGTCAAGGTCAATTGGTACATCTACAAGTGATGCCTCAAGGGCAACGCGATAATATGGGTAATACGACTGGGATGCTCGGCGTGAAAAGTGATGCTGGCAAAATCACGATTCCAAATGATTACAAGCAGACCATTCAATATTCGCCTGTTGAGGCGCTTGTGGTAGCTTTTGAAAAGACAACACAGCTTTCAGGCATGATTTTCAACTCCATCATTAAAATGGTGCGAGGCTTAATTGGTTTAGATAATTTATCTGGTCCAATCACAATTGCCAAAGTTGCTGGTCAAAGTGCAGAAATGGGGTGGCAAACCTTTATTTCATTCATGGCTTTGATGAGTGTAAGTTTGGGGATTCTAAACTTATTGCCGATTCCTATGTTGGATGGTGGTCATTTAGTTTATTACTTTATCGAAGCAATTCGTGGTAAACCTGTTTCTGAACAAATACAGATGTTTGGTCTAAAAGTTGGTATGGTACTGCTCGGTAGCATGATGCTTTTGGCTTTATTTAACGACTTCATGCGTTTATAACAACGCAAATGGAATTTAACTTACTGGAAAATATATGGGCATGCGTCACACACATTTATTAATGCCTTTGGCACTGGTTAGTGCGATGGCAGTGGTACAACAAGCATACGCAGCAGATGAGTTTCTTGCACGAGATATACGAATTGATGGCTTAGTGCGTTTAACACCTGCAAGTATCTATTCTATGTTACCAATAAATAGTGGCGATAGAGTAAGTGATCCAATGATTGCTGAGTCAATCCGCACTTTATATGCCTCAGGTTTATTTGACGATATTAAAACTTATAAAGAAAATGATGTTTTAGTTTTTAAAGTTGTTGAACGTCCAGTTATTTCTAAATTGGAATTTAAAGGCAATAAACTTATTCCGAAAGAAGCCTTAGAACAAGGCTTAAAGAAGATGGGTATTGCTGAAGGTGAAGTGTTTAAGAAGTCTGCATTGCAGACCATTGAAACTGAGCTTGAACAACAATATACCCAGCAAGGTCGTTATGATGCGGATGTAACGGTTGAAACTGTTGCGCGTCCAAATAACCGTGTTGAATTAAAGCTTAACTTTAATGAAGGTACGGCGGCTAAAGTATTTGATATCAATATTATTGGTAATACAGTCTTTAGTGATAGTGATATCAAGCAGGCTTTTGCAGTCAAAGAAAGTGGTTGGGCATCGATTGTTACGCGTAACGACCGTTATGCACGTGAGAAAATGGCGGCTAGTTTAGAAGCTTTACGTGCACTCTATTTAAACAAAGGTTATATCAACTTTAATATCATCAATTCGCAATTGAATATTAGTGAAGATAAAAAGCACATCTTCATTGAAGTTTCAGTAGATGAAGGTAGTCAGTTTAAATTTGGTGAAACGAAGTTCTTAGGTGATGCACTTTATAAACCTGAAGAGTTACAAGCACTAAAACTATATAAAGATGGCGAAACTTATTCACAAGAACGAGTAAATGCGGTTAAGCAGCTGTTATTGCGTAAATATGGTAATGCTGGCTATTACTATGCTGAAGTGAATGTTGTACCTGATATTAATAACCAAACTGGTATTGTTGGTTTAAATTACTACATCAATCCTGGTCAACAAGTAACAGTACGTCGTATTAACTTCACAGGTAACAGTAAAACTGCGGATGAAGTATTGCGTCGTGAAATGCGCCAAATGGAAGGTGCGTTGGCAAGTAATGAGAAAATTGACTTATCTAAAGTGCGTTTAGAGCGTACAGGTTTCTTTAAAACTGTTGATGTTAAACCTGTCCGTGTTCCAAACTCTACAGACGAAGTTGACTTAAATGTCAATGTTGAAGAACAACATTCTGGTACGACTACGCTTGCAGTAGGTTACTCTCAGAATGGTGGTGTAACTTTCCAAGCGGGTTTAAGTCAAACCAACTTTATGGGTACAGGTAATCGTGTTGCGGTCGATTTGTCACGTTCTGAAACACAAGATTACTATAACTTAAGCGTAACTGACCCGTATTTCACCATTGATGGTGTCAGCCGTGGTTATAACGTTTATTACCGTAAAACCAAGCTGAATAAAGACTATAACGTTAACAACTACGTCACCGATAGTATTGGTGGTAGTGTAAGTTTCGGTTATCCAATCGATGAAAACCAAAGCTTAAGTGCCTCTTTAGGTGTTGATCAAACCAAAGTACGTACTGGTCCGAGCGTTTCGACTTATATCCGTGATTACTTATTAGCGAATGGTGGTAAAGCGACTGGTAGTTCAAGCTACTGTCCTTTAGATGAGAATGGTAATTCACAAATTGACGAGACGACTTTGCAGTGTAAGGTTCCTTTAACAACTTACGATAATGCATTTGAAGGTACTTTCTTAACCTATAACTTGAACTTGGGTTGGTCATATAACACATTAAACCGACCAATTTTCCCAACTTCAGGTATGTCACATCGTGTCGGTTTAGAAATTGGCTTGCCAGGTAGCGATGTTGATTATCAAAAAGTAACATATGATGCGCAAGCGTTTAAATCACTTTGGGGTGGTTTTGTCCTTCGTGGTTACGGTAAGTTAGGCTATGGTAATGATCTACCATTCTATAAGAACTTCTATGCGGGTGGTTACGGTTCTGTTCGTGGTTATAACAATAGCTCTCTAGGCCCAAGATATCCAAGTGTAATTTTCCAGAAAACTGATCAAACTGACCTTGACCCAGAAGAGGTTGGTGGTAATGCACTCGTCCAATTCGGTACAGAACTTGCGATTCCTTTACCATTTAAAGGGGATTGGACACGTCAAGTACGTCCAGTATTGTTTGCCGAGGGTGCTCAAGTTTTCGATACGAAATGTGATGTTCCAACTGGCACAATGAAAATGAATAATAGCAATATTGATATTAAGCAGTATTGTAAAGACAACTACAATTTTGATTTTGGTAATATGCGTTATAGCGTCGGTGTTGGTTTCACATGGATTACCATGATTGGTCCATTATCATTGAGCTATGCATTCCCGCTGAATGATAAAAAAGGCGATGATACTAAATCAATCCAATTCGAAATCGGTCGTACCTTCTAAGGTCGACCTTATTTAGCGCTGTAATATATATAAAGGATGTCATAATGAAAACATTAACAATGCTCATGTTAGGTTTGGGATTCACGGTTTCTGCGTCTGTAAATGCTGCAGGACTTGGTGTGGTTGATTTAGCGAAAGTTGTTGAAAGCAGTACTTATCTAAAACAACAAAATGCGAGCCTCACCCAGTCAGTTAAACCAACTTCGACTCGATTGGAGCAATTGGGTAAAGAATTAGAATCTTTGCAGCAAAAAGCACAGACTGATGGTCAAAAAATGAATCAGGCTGATATTCAGAAACTTACTGCTCAATATCAGGCAAAGTTAAGTGAATTTAATTCGACTCAACAGGGCTTACAGACTAAAGTTCAGTCAAGCTTACAGGCGATGAATACAACTTTTGAGTCACGTGTGAAGCAAGCTGCTGAACAATTGCGTAAAGAAAGTAATTTAGACTTTATTTTAAATAAAAATTCTACGATTGCCTCTGACGCACAGTATGATTTAACTGATAAAATGATCCAAAAGGTCAATGCTATTAAATAATCAATGAATAGACGTACTTATCGTTTAGAAGAAGTTGCTCACCTTGTCAAAGGTGAGCATTTTGGTGAGAAGAATTTCCAAATTTCTAATTTGGCAAGTTTAGAACACGCAGAAAAACAGCATATTTGCTTTGTAAATGGTGAAAAATATTTGGCGGCAGCTGAAGCAAGTCACGCTGGTGTATATATTGTTACCGCAGCACTTAAACAGCAGCTTGTAAACAAACAAAATTTTATTGTTGTTGATAATCCTTATTTGGCATTTGCCACACTTACACATTTATTTGAAAAAAAGATAACTCAATGCGGTATCGAGAGTACTGCTCGAATTCATCCATCTGCAATTATCGCTGATGATGCCTATATAGGGCACTATGTTGTGATCGGTGAAAACTGTGTCGTGGGTAATAATACCATTATTCAAGCTCACGCTTTTCTTGATGATGAAGTCGAAGTTGGTAAAGATTGCTTTATTGATGCGCATGTTACCATAACAGGTGCTGCAAAATTAAAAGACCGTGTTCGTATTCATGCCAATACGGTCATCGGCACTGAAGGTTTTGGTTTTGCTCCTTATCAAGGGAAGTGGCATCGCATCGCTCAACTTGGTTCAGTGCGTATTGGAAATGATGTTCGTATTGGTTCAAATTGTAGTATTGATCGTGGTGCACTCGATGACACAATTTTAGAAGATGGTGTCATTATTGATAACCTTGTGCAAATTGCTCACAATGTTCAAATTGGAGAGAATACTGCGATTGCCGCGAATTGCGGAATTGCAGGAAGCGCGAAAATTGGCAAAAACTGTATCATGGGCGGTGCTTCAGGTGTGGTTGGACACCTTGAAATTACAGATAACGTGACACTTACAGCAATGTCAATGGTCACAAAAAATATTTCTGAAGCTGGAACATATTCTTCTGGCATGGGACTTTTTGAAAATAGTCACTGGAAAAAGACGATTGTGCGCTTAAGACAATTAGCAGATGTGCCATTGACCCAAATCACTAAAAGACTTGATCATATGCAAGCTCAATTAGAGTCCCTTGAATCAACCTTTAAGTTGCGTAAATAATTTATTATGACTGAGTCTACTTCTCCAGCATTTACAATGCCTGAATTACCGATGGATATTCTTACGATTCGTGAATATTTACCCCATCGATATCCATTTTTATTAGTCGATCGTGTTACCGAAGTCACTGAAAATAGTATTGTCGGTTATAAAAACGTTTCGATTAATGAAGAGTTTTTACAAGGGCATTTTCCAACCTATCCAATTATGCCAGGTGTGCTGATCATTGAAGCTCTCGCACAAGTTTCTGGTATATTAGGTTTTGTACTTACAAATCAAAAGCCAAAAGCAGGTTCTTTGTTCCTGTTTGCGGGTGCTGAGAAAATCAGATTTAAAAAACAAGTTGTTGCGGGTGACCAGCTCATCTTAAAATCTGAACTTGTGATGCAAAAACGTGGCATTTACAAGTACAATTGTACCGCTAGTGTTGATGGCAAGGTTGCCGCGACAGCAGAGATTATTATTTCCCACCAGAAAATAGAGCAGACATGAGTAGTCAAAATTTAATACATCCTACAGCAATTATTGACCCGTCTGCAGAAATCGCTTCTGATGTACAAATTGGTCCATATTGTATTGTAGGTCCAAATGTAAGTATTGACTCTGGTACCAAATTACATTCACATGTTGTTATTGGTGGTTTTACGAGAATTGGTAAAAATAATGATATTTTCCAATTCTCGAGTATTGGGGAAATTTGCCAGGATTTGAAATATCAAGGCGAAGAAACTTGGCTAGAAATTGGTGATCATAATTCGATTCGTGAGCACTGTACGTTGCACCGCGGTACAGTTCAGGATCATAGTTTGACCAAGATTGGTAGCCATAACTTATTAATGGTGAATACGCATATTGCACATGACTGTGTCATTGGGGACCATAATATTTTTGCCAATAATGTGGGTGTCGCTGGGCATGTGCATGTTGGTGATCATGTAATTGTCGGCGGTAATGCGGGCATTCATCAATTCTGTAGAATTGACTCTTACAGCATGATCGGTGGAGCTGCTTTAATTCTTAAAGATGTTCCTGCCTATATCATGGCCTCTGGTAATCCTGCACGTGCCTTTGGTATGAATATCGAAGGAATGCGTCGTAAGGGCTGGTCTAGAGATACCATTCAAGGTTTAAGAGAAGCCTATAAATTAATCTATAAATCTGGTTTAACCACTGAACAAGCGATTGAACAGATTCGTAATGAAATTCTAGTGAAGACGCCTGAAGCGCAATTGTTTATTGACTCTTTAGAACAGTCAACTCGCGGTATTGTTCGCTAATTGCTAGATTAAAAAAAAGACACTGCGGTGTCTTTTTTTATGCTTAATTTTCCTGTTCTACAAACTGCTGACGATATTGTTTCGGAGAGTGTTCAAAAGTACGTTTAAAAGCCTGACTAAATGCAGTTTCTGATGAGTAACCCACTTTATTGGCAATTTGTTGAACTGAATAATTACTTTTACGCAGATATTGGCTGGCTAAGCGCATACGATGTTGCTGTAGATAAGCAAGAGGTGATTCACCAATCACTTCGTGGAATAGACTAGCAAACTTTGAACGTGACATACAACATTGTTCGGCAAGTAATTCAACCGTCCAAGCATCTTCTGGATGGTTGTGAATGGCTGCCAAACTGTTACTGAGCTCAGGATGATTTAAAGCGCTGAGCCAACCATGTTGACTTGAGATTTGTTGAATATGATCTCGAATACATTTGATTAATAAAATGTTGACCAAATGATCGATGATGATATCGCGGCCTGCTTGAATATTTTGTGTTTCTAAGGCAAGGAAATGTAAGCCAATTTGTAGCCATTCTGGTGCATTGGTATCTCCGTGTTGGAGATGAATAATGGGTGGTAAGGCCTGAATAAAAGGACGCGCCATAATAGTGTCAATTTGGCAGCGTACCGTCAGAATGAGATTTTTTTCGGATGACTGTGTGCCGAATTCGATGGCTTCTTCTTTATGACCATCGAACAGCTTTGAAATATCAACAGCATCGACCAGTTTAGTAATCGTATTATCTGCGCCTGTATGTGCTTTTCCTGATGGAATAACCACAATTTCACCCGCATGTGCAGTTAAACTATTTTGTGCGTCAATTTGAATAAAAAAAGAACCAACTAAAACAATATGAACAATTAAGGCGGTTTGATCTTGGCAGATAAAACTCCATTCTCCTTGAGTTTTCAAGTAGATATATTCAGTGTGATTTAAATGAATATCAGCAAATATTTTACTTAAAGCATCCATATGATTTTTTAACGATGTATTCATTTAAATTATAGAGAGCTGCGCCAATAACTCAATATGTGTTTATAGGACAAAAACAGGGTGGATGATGCCAAAGACTTTGACATAGCTTTTTTGGACGCTTGCAACTGTCATGAATTTCATAATTCCTCAAAATATACTTATATATACAAAGACATGGATTCGATGATGAATGCGCCAGTAAATGTTGAGCAAGAACTTACGCCAGTAAGCATTCCAAAGTCAAAAACTCAGTTGGATCGTAAACGTTATTTATGGGCCATTAGCCCAGCTTTGCCTGTAATCGGAATTGGTATTTTGGCAGGTTATCAATTTGCACCACGTCCATTGAAAAAAATCTTTGCTTTAGGTGGTCCAATTGTTTTACACATTGTGATTCCAACAATTGATACGATTATTGGGAAAGATGCCAATAATCCAACCGATGAAGATATTAAGCTGTTAGAAAAAGACCCATATTATTCTCGATTGGTTAAAAGCTTTATTCCACTACAATATGCAGCCAATGTTTATGCATGTTATTTATCAAGCCGTAAAGAAACCTCTTTCATTGATAAGATTTTTCTAGGTATTTCAATGGGCGCAATTAATGGGATTGCCATTAATACTGCACATGAGCTAAGTCATAAATCTGATCGTATTGACCATATTCTTTCGCATTTGGCGTTGGTACCAACAGGGTATAACCATTTCCGTGTTGAACATCCTTATGGTCACCATAAACGTGCTGCGACACCTGAAGATCCAGCATCTTCACAAATGGGTGAAACGTTCTATGAGTTTTGGCCACGTACGGTCATTGGCTCTTTCAAATCAGCAATTGAAATTGAAACGACGCGTTTAAAACGTAAAGGCAAAGAGTTCTGGTCAAGGGACAATGAATTGCTACAAGGTTGGGGCATGAGTGCCGCGTTTCATGGTTCAATGGTTGGTCTGTTTGGTAAAGGGGTCATTCCTTATTTAGCGACTCAAGCGTTCTATGGCATTAGTTTGTTTGAGATTATTAACTATATCGAACACTATGGTTTAAAACGTCAAAAGGATAAGAATGGTAAGTATGAGCGTACCATGCCAGAACATAGCTGGAACAATAATAATATTGTGACCAATTTATTCTTGTATCAGTTACAACGTCATTCGGATCATCACGCTTACCCAACGCGTCCATTCCAAGCTTTACGTCATTTTGATGAAGCACCTGAGTTGCCAAGTGGTTATGCAAGTATGTTATTACCAGCTTTGATTCCACCACTATGGTCAAAAATGATGGATAAGCGCGTCTTTGATCACTATAAAGGTGACTTGAATAAAGCCAATATTTTCCCGAAACGTCGTGCAAAAATCTTTAAGAAATTTGGTGTGGTTGATCAGTCGCTGACTGAAGTTTCTAGCGAGACAGCAACTACAGCATAATACGAACTGCTTTCCCAAAGCAGGGCACTGATGAGCAATCGTCAGTGCCTTTTTTATTTTCTTGTATAAAAAGCTTAACCAAGTACAGATTTTGAATATTCTTACTGTATATCTATGTATAACTTAAAAATAATCTTGTAATTGGTTTATGAGGCAAAGATGACAAAACATTATGATTATATTGCGATTGGTGGTGGGAGTGGCGGCATTGCATCAGTGAATCGTGCTGCGATGTATGGAAAAAAATGTGCCTTAATTGAAAAATCTGAAATAGGCGGGACTTGCGTCAATGTTGGTTGTGTTCCTAAAAAAGTGATGTGGTATGCCGCCCATGTCACTGAATCGATTCAGAAATATGGTCCTGATTATGGTTTTAATACTAAAGTTGAGTCATTTGATTGGCAGGTTTTAATCAAAAATCGGCAGGCCTATATTGATAGAATACATCAATCTTATCAAAATAGCCTAAGCAAAAATCAAGTCGATCTTATTCAAGGTGCAGCTTATTTCATTGATAAAAATACTATTGAGGTTAATGGTGATCGCTTTACGGCAGATCATATCCTGATTGCAACAGGTACACAGCCCTCACTACCTAAGATAGATGGAGTGGAATATGGCATAGATTCGAATGGCTTCTTTGAGTTAAGTGCTTTACCAAAAACCACCGCTGTGATTGGTTCGGGCTATATTGCAGTGGAATTGGCAGGTGTGCTGAATGCTTTGGGTTCTCAGGTTGGATTGTTCATTCGTAAGGATTTACCTGTAAGACGCTTTGATTCTTTTTTAAGTGAAACCTTAGTCGAAGTGATGCAAACAGATGGTATTGCTGTACATACCCAAGCTGTTCCTCAAAAAGTTACCCAAAATGCCGATGGCACAGTTGTGCTGCATTTGGAAAATGGTGAAACCCATAAAGTGGATTGTCTGATTTGGGCAACGGGTCGAGAGCCAAATACTGCGAGTTTGAATTTGGAGAAAGCCAATGTCCAGTTGGATGAGAGAGGCTATATTCAAGTTGATAAATTCCAGAATACCTCACAGCAAGGAGTTTATGCGGTAGGTGACATTACGGGGAAAATGGAGCTCACACCTGTCGCTGTTGCAGCAGGGCGAAGATTGTCCGAACGACTCTTTAATCATAAGTCAGATGAACATTTAGATTACAACAATATTCCAACTGTGGTCTTTAGCCACCCTCCAATCGGAACAGTGGGGATTACTGAAAAGGAAGCCATTGAGCAATATGGTCAAGAGGCGGTTAAAGTGTATAACTCATCTTTTACTGCGATGTATAGTGCGATTACTCAACATCGTCAGCCAACCAAGATGAAACTGGTCTGTGTGGGTGAAAATGAAAAAATTGTCGGTATTCACGGGATTGGTTTTGGCATGGATGAGATTTTACAAGGTTTTGCTGTTGCCTTGAAGATGGGAGCAACCAAGAAAGACTTTGATAATACTGTTGCGATTCACCCAACCTCGGCGGAAGAGTTCGTGACCATGCGCTAAGTGATGGTCTGGATATAAAAAGGACGTTATTGCAACGTCCTTTTTTTTGACTCATCAAATTCTTACTTCAATTCACTTGATGATTTACCTAATTCGCGACGGGCAATGATCAGTTGCTGAATTTGTTGGGTACCTTCAAAAATATCCAAAATTTTTGAGTCACGTGCCCATTTTTCCAGTAATTCATCCTCAGAATAACCAACACTGGCAGCAAGTTCGACACATTTCAGTGTGATCTCATTGCATACGCGACCCGCTTTTGCCTTCGCAATCGAAGCTTCTTTAGAGTTTGGCTTTTTATTGTCTGCCATCCACGTTGCTTTGATCGTTAACAAGCGGGCAGCTTCCCATTCAGCTTCCATGCGATAAATCTGTGCAGCAAGGTTTGAGGTCTGTAAATATGGTGTTTTATAGTCTGCATCAAGCTGATCTTTAAAGATTTCTTTGATACGTTCCAAAGATGCTTTGGCGCAACCAATGGCCATTGCCGCAACCAGTGGACGGGTATTATCAAAAGTTTCCATCACGCCTGCAAAGCCTTTGGCAACATCGATTTCTGCATTACCCAACAAATTGGCAGCAGGAACACGGCAGTCAATAAAGCTAATTACGGCAGTATCCGAGGCTTTAATCCCCAGTTTGTGCTCAAGACGTTCGACTTTCATTCCTGCTGTACCTTTTGGTACAACAAAAGATTTGATTGCAGCACGACCTAGTTTTTTATCCAAAGTTGCCCAAACCACCACAGAGTCAGCACGCTCACCTGAAGTGACAAAGATTTTCTCACCGTTGAGGATGTATTCATCACCATCTTTAGTGGCAGTGGTACGAATTGCCGCAGAATCAGAGCCACAGCCGGGTTCTGTAATAGCCATAGCCGCCCAAGTACCCTTGAAGCTTTCTAACTGCTCATCGTTGGCGACAGCGGCAATAGCAGAATTTCCAAGGCCTTGGCGTGGCATACTCAATAATAGGCCAGTATCGCCATAGCACATTTCAATTACACCCAGTGCGGTTGACATATTATTGCCATTTTTATTGCCTGATTCAGTTTCGCCTCGTTTGCCCACTGCTGCACCAGCATTAATACCTTCGCCGCCTTCGTTCATACCATCAATTAACGAAGCAAGCATATCGAGTTCTTTTGGATAGGCATGTTCGGCTTTATCATATTTGCGTGAGATTGGGCGTAGTACATTCAATGCAACTTCATGTGCCTGATCGACCATCATTTTGAATTTTTTAGGACTTTGTAAGTTCATTGTATTCTCCTTAGGTCGTCAATTAAGCATGTAAGCCAGAATGTAAAACTGCAGTTGCACGTAGATCGCGGTACCAGCGCTCAACAGGATGTTCTTTGGTAAAGCCATGACCACCTAAGATCTGCACACCATCTGTACCGATTTTCATTGATTTTTCTGCACAGAGCAGGCGGGCTAAATAGGCTTCTCGATGAAACGGTTTACCAACTTCTGCCAAACTTGCTGCATTGAGCACCAACATGCGCATGGCATCGATTTCAATGGCCATATCCGCAATCATAAAGGCGACACTTTGGCGGTGCGAGATCGGTTCACCAAAGGCAGTACGTTCATTGGCATATTTGATACAGTATGCTTTGATGGCTTCACAGGTCCCAACAGCCATGGCACACCACATCAGATTGCCAAGATCAACAAATGCGGTGTAATCAAAATCGCTATCACCTAAACGTAAGGCAGGAGTCTGATTGAATTGGAGTGTTGCTGTTTCTGCTGCTTTTAATCCCATTGCAGGGTTGGCTTTAATGGAGATACTTTCATTGGATTGCACCACGAATATATCAGGCTGACCATTAAACTCTGCACTCACAAGGAATACATCCGCAGTATCACCTAGAACCACCAAGGTTTTTTCACCAGTGATATAGAATTGTCCATTGGCTTCGGTTGCTGTGGTTTTTAACTGGAATGGATTGAAGGCTGGCGTTGCTTCTTGAAAAGCAAAGCTTGCGGTGACATCAGTATCTTCTGCAAACACAGGTAAATACATCGATTGGACTTGGGTTGAACCCCAACGCGTAATCGCATTAATTACACTGAAACGGCTCAGTAGGCCAGCGGTTAGACTAAAATCTCCCTTGGCAAGACTTTCAGCAATCAGGATATTACTGACAATATTTTGTTCAGCTGCCACACCACCTAAAGCTTCTGGTAAAGCATAGTAATTCAAGCCTAAATCGACTAGGTGCTGCCATAGTTGTTCTGGAAATTGGGCATTATGGTCCGCATCATGCGCCAAAGCATATAAAACTTCTTCAGCAAATTGTGACATCGCGTCAACGGTCATTTGCTGTTCTTCAGTCAGACTGAGATCAAACAAATTTTTATTGACCTGATTTGGGAGACGTTGTTTATCGATCGCTTGTGGCTTAAATGCTTTTTGTGTTTTTGTAAGCACTTTAAAGCCCGTTTTTGAACCTTGATATAATGATTTCTCTACAAATTTTCTTAATTTGAGTTGATCAAGTACTTCGCTTCCTGCGATTTTTGTGATCAAAGATAGCCCAAATCCCTGAGCTTTATTCATCATATTCGACATGGTTTTATCCTAGAGGATGGTTGTAAAATTATGCTGACATGCTCCAATGAAAAAGACTATGTCTTGTTTGACATGCCGATTGGAGAAAGATAAAGGGTAATCTGACCAACTATGATATTTTATCTATTTGTTTTTTAATGTTTTGTATAAAATAATAAAAAATGAAATTAAAAAAAATTGACCAAACTGACAGAGTGCTGATGGTATTGAATCGTTGTATGATCACTGGGTCATATCGGAATGGCTGCCAGTGATCATAATTTCTTCTTAGAAGCGTTTACTATAGTTCACGAATAAACGGTCCTCGCCAAAGTCATTACCGTGTTTCACATCATAGTCAATGCGGATGTATTGCAGTGCAAAGCCTTTGAGATAGGGTTGTTGAAAGGCGTAGTTCAGAATGAGATTGGATTCAGTCTCATGATTTTTCTCACCATTGGTTGCTTTAAAATCATGACCATAGACATATTTCACCATCGCATTTAGCCCAGGCACGTAGTCCTTAAAATCATAGCCATACATCAGATGATAAGACTTTTCATTCTTTTTAAAGAAGCCTGTGGCATTCCAGTTAATAAAATAGGTTTCAGGCAGAAAACCGTCAGGCAGTGGATAGGCGGACTCACCCATAATCTGCTGATAACCCAATCCAAAGGACTGATTTTTAACTTTGAGCATCTCAAGAATCCCAATATTTTGGGCATCAATATCAAAGTTATTGCCATCATTTTTGGCATTGAAATATTTAAACTTGGAATTTAGTGAGAGGTTGGATTGCTTCCATGTATGATCTAAGCCTAGATAGTGCTTGTTGTATAAGTCTTCTAAATTAGCAAAGTAATATTCTGCTTTAAGGGATGGGGTGAACTGATAGCGTAAATCCAGATAATTTAAATCATCGGAATATTCGGTTTTGCCATTGGCAGTAAAGGAGAACTTGCGAAAATCTTCTTCATTGCGAGGAGATACTTTGGTTACTCGGCCTATTTCGGCATAGAGTGGATCAGAGAGTTGTGATTTTAAGTTGGCTCCCCAATAGGAAGCGAGTAATTGGCGGCTGTTATCAACAGCAGTTACAGGCTGATCAAGCCACAGTTCACCAATACTTAATAAGGTTTTGTTATAACCGAGTTTAAACGTTGCTCCATATTTTAAAAAGTCAGATGCTTGTGACTGAGTTTGTGTATCAAATGGCAAGATGGTATCGGCTACATGCTTGTCTTTACTTAAACGTACCGCATATTGAACAGAAGCATCTGCACCAATTGTGACGGGCTTATCTGCGATTTGTAGCGGCGTGTCATGTAGTTGAGATGTATAAAATAGCGAGGCTGCCTGTGACCAACTGCCTGTATCTTTGAGGTTCTGATTGTCATAGTCGCGGTTGATATAGGCATTTTTCAGGGTGAATTTCCACTCTTCCTGAGTAGATTGGGCATTTTCAGCTGCAACAACTATCGGGCTGGAGAATCCAAGCATGACGAATAAAATTGCTGCTCTTAAGTATAGCGGGTTAAATTTATGTACGTGATTCATAATCCATATCCAATCTTGGTATGCCATCCCTAGGCGTTATTATTTTAAAATTCAGATTAATATCCTTCCTTCATTTATGAATATTGAAGGAAGGAAAATAGCAATGACTTAGTTGAGCTGTTCGTGTTGGATACTTTCACGATAATATTTACAGCCTTTGTAGAGCAGAAATACACCGAGTAAGCCTGCAACTGCATTTACAATCGAGATAGAGTTACCCACCATCAATGTATTTTGGAAATATTTATCTGTTAATAGCGCAACAGCGGTTGTACCTACACCTAAAGCAATCAAATTTGAAACCAGTAGAAATTTCGCTGAGACCTGAGCACGTAACTGGTTTGGGGTAAGCATTTGAGTTGCAGCAGCCGATGCAGGAATTGGAAAGGTCGAGAAAAACATAGCCACAAAAATTAAGGCAAAGGATAAGTACATATTATCGACTTGGGTAAACAGCACACTTGGAACAATAAGTGCAGCACAGCCGATCATTCCTGCTCGAATCGCTGCATCGCTATAACCCTTTTTAGAGAAATAATCGATGAGCCATCCACAAAATAGTGCTCCAGCCGTGTTTGCAACCAAAATAATACTGCCGAGAATATAGCTTGTTTGGCTGGCATCTAGGCCAAAGTGTCGCATGTAAAATGCAGGTGCCCATCCAAGTAGCGAGTACAGCATCATGGTATAGAAAGAGAAACCAATAAAGTGACAAAAGAAGGTCTTTTTATGAGTTTTGATAAAGGCAATAGAGTTTTTAAATGATGCTTGGATTACCTGCCCATTTTGATCAACTTTTAAGCCTTTTCGTGTCGGTTCCTTTACCGTTAAAATCATAACTAAAGCGAGTAAAACACCTGGAAGCCCGACGATAAAGAAGGTGAGTTGCCATGTTCTTAATTGACCAATGACTGGCAGGACGACTGAATCAACATTTTTTAAAAGACTAATCACATAACCGCCAATTAAAAAAGCCAAACCAGAGCCAATAAAAGCACCAATGGCATATAGCCCTAACGCACGGCCTAGTTTCTCTTTGGGGAATAAATCGGTCACGATGGAGTAAAAAGCGGGGGATAATGCAGCTTCACCAGCACCCACACCTAATCGTGCGAGAAACATCTGAGCAAAATTTTTACTTAAGCCACATGCAGCCGTTGCTAAGCTCCAGAATGCAATGCCAATCGAAATAATCTTAATCCGTGATTTCTTATCAGCGAGTGCGGCAATTGGGATGCCCATAAAGGCATAGAATAAAGAAAAAGCCAGACCTTGCAATAGACTAAATTGAGTGTCAGACAGCATCAGATCATGTTTAATGGGTTCGATCATCAAGGATAAAATTTGACGATCTACAAATGAAAGAATATAAGCTAACATGCAAATCACGACGACATACCATTGGTAGCCATAACGTTCGCGCTCTAAATGCGGCTCTGGATGTATATGAATCACTTGTTCAGGCGATAGTTCTGCCTTTTGCTCATTCCTGAGCATACTTTCTGGGTGGTTATCATTCATTCTGCATCTTCCTATGATGACTGAGTATTAAGTGATACTAAATAAATTTTATTTTTATAATTTAGTGTCATTTTTGGTCTATTTTATTTTATGGATCTGATTCAATAGCTATTCTTAAATAAAGCTTAATTTTTAATTTGACTGAAAAAATAGAATGATTTTTACAGGAAATAAGAAATCTATATTTAAGGTTAATTTTATTTTTATTGTTGTTATTATTGTATTTATTTTAATTATTTTATTTAATTTTCATGTTTTTATAAAATGTAAATAAACATTGCATTGGCTGTGGGAGATTTTTAGTTTAAAAAAGTATAGGCGTGACTATTTATATTATTGTTAAAATAATTTTAAAGCGATTCTTAAATTAGATAATTAAAAAAAATATGTAATTTAATTTCGTTTGAATTGTCTAGTCTAATCCTTCAGTCAGAATCACCATATATTCGCCTGCAAGATCTCGGTGTTTTTTAGCTTCTTGATAGGCATCACTGTGATACCAATTTTGAGCTTCCTGCATACTGCTAAATTTAATGATGGCAACGCCGTCGCTTTCGATATTTTCCAATGCAATAGACTGACCATAAAACACAATCGGTTCAGCATCAAAGCCTTGGCTAGCTTTGCGTGCTAAAGATGTATAGGTTTTCATCTCATCTTTATTTTTCAGTTCTTTACGAATCAAAATGATATATGCGCTCATTGGCTTTCCTGATGGATAGAGACTAAGTGTTGATTTGTTGACGGATACGATGTCATATCCATCAACACTCATGTATTAAGCTGCGCGAGCGACCAGCGTTAGGATATCGTAAGTGGCAACCAGTTCGTCGCGTTGGTTTTTTACTTTTATATCCCATACCACCACACCATGTGCAGGTTGTGATAAGTCTTTTTGTGGTTTTGGTGTTTTTTGTTTGCAGGTCAGTTCAACACGGATTGAATCACCAATTTTCACTGGCTCAACAAAGCGTAAGTTGTCCATACCGTAGTTGGCAATCACGGGGCCTTGTGCGGCATCGACGAACAATCCTGCTGCTGCAGATACGATAAAATAGCCATGTGCGACACGTTCACCAAAGAATGAATCTGCTGCTGCAATTTTGTCAGTATGTGCATAGAAATAATCACCACTTAAGCAGGCGAAATTGACAATGTCTGCTTCGGTCACTGTACGACGCGCTGTCAGTAAACGCTCACCAATGACCAGTTCATCAAAATCCTTTTTAAAAGGATGTACGCGGTCTTGCTTGATGTTTGAGCCTGCTGTCCATGAATGGGTAACTTGAGTCAAACTATTTGGCGAACCTTGAATGGCAGTTCGTTGCATATAGTGTTTTACTGCTCTAATTCCACCAAGTTCTTCACCGCCACCAGCACGACCAGGACCGCCATGAATTAAATGAGGCAGTGGCGAGCCATGACCTGTACTTTCTTTGGCAGATTCTTCATCCAGAATATGAACTCGACCATGCCAAGGTGCTATTTTCTGAATAATCTGTTCAATGTTTTCATGACTGTTTTTGACAACGGATGCAACCAAACTACCTTCACCACGTGCCACTAGATCGGCAAGTTCATCAATGGATTGATATGGTATAAGCGTACACACGGGACCAAAGGCTTCGGTGGTGTGTACATGCGTGGCTTGCAATGGTTGTTCACAGAGAAGAAGTGTTGGTGGGAAGAATGCGCCATTTTCAGGAGTAGCTGCATTAAATTTAAAATTTGTTGTACCACCAAAAACAATTTTTGCATCTTTAGCCAGTTCTGCAACTTTGTTTGCAACATCCAACTTTTGTTTAGGGCTTGCTAATGCTCCCATTGTGGTGTCTTGTTTCTGTGGATCGCCCACAATCACTTTTTCCAGTTTAGCAATCAGCTTTTGTTGTACTTGCTCAAGTTGTGCTTGGGGTACGAAAGCACGGCGGATGGCCGTACATTTTTGTCCAGCTTTGGTAGTCATTTCTCGGAAAACTTCACGTACAAACAGATCAACTGTGGCTTCATCTGCTTCAGGGCTTAGGATGGCACTGTTGACAGAATCAGCTTCCATACTAAATGGAATTGAATATTTATTGAGATGTGGGTGGTTACGGAGTTTTTGGCCAGTATAGGCTGAGCCTGTAAAGGTTACACAATCTTGTGGACCTAGATAATCAAAAAGATCATCAATTTGTCCACAAATGAGTTGTAGTGATCCTTTCGGTAGAAGTTGTGTATCTTCAATCGCTTTAACAACTGCTTGGGTAAGTTGAGCACCGTCAGTTGCAGGTTTAACAATACATGGCACGCCAGCCAATAGCGTCGGGGCAATTTTTTCTAACATTCCCCAAATTGGGAAGTTAAATGCATTGATATGAACTGCCACACCCGCTTTCGGGCTTAAAATATGCTTGGCGCCAAAAGTGCCATTTTTTGAGAGTTGAATCCAACTGTCTTCGGTAATAATTTTTTCATCATTCAGTTCTCGTCGTACCAAACTTGAGTAAGCAAATAAGGTCTGAATTCCACCTTCAATATCAATCCAGGCATCTTTGCGTGTTGCACCTGTTGCATAGGCAAGCTGATAAAAATCTTCTTTGTGCTCAAGTAGGTGCTGTGCAATTTGTTTTAAAGCATTGGCACGTTGATGGAAGGTCCAATTTGCCAGTGTTGCACCATTCTGCTTGGCATATTCAACAACCTGTTGCATATCTATGCCATGACTGCTGACAGTATAAATTGGCTCATTGCTAATGGCATGAACCACAGTACGTGCATCTTCATGGCTTGAATGCCACGTTCCATATACAAAAGATCCAAGCTGAATCACTTTTGATGCAGGTTGTTGCTCTGCTGCTGATTTAGATGTTCCTTCTAATAGTGCTTGATCAAGCATGAGAAAACTCCATTTTTATGTGATACATCAATTTTTGAAATACTAAGAATATGATTCATAATTTCACGCCTATTGAATAAAAAGTCAACTTAATTTTATAGAAAAGAAATCATGTTGATTTTTATTATTTAAATATAATTAATTAAAACAAAGCTATATCTCTATTTCTTAGAGATGTTAAAATATGATACATAAAATGTTGTTGACTTTATTTTTAATGTATCGAAAAATGGATTTAAGGGTGAGACCTAAAGGGAAGACACAAATGGAAAATAAGTATCAGAAATTTGAGCAAAATATTGCCAATGACATCACGATAGAAGCGAAAGATGAAATGCCAGATGCCTATCGTAAAACTTTGATTCGCCAAATTGGGCAACACGGTCATTCTGAAATTGTTGGCATGTTACCTGAAGGAAACTGGATTACGCGTGCACCGACTTTAAAGCGTAAAGCGGTTTTACTGGCAAAAGTTCAAGATGAAGCAGGGCATGGACTTTACCTCTACAGTGCAGCAGAAACATTAGGTGCTGACCGTGATGACATGATGGAAAAACTGATTGATGGAAAAATGAAATATTCATCAATTTTCAATTATCCGACGGTGACTTGGGCCGATGTAGCTGCGATTGGCTGGTTGGTGGATGGTGCTGCGATTGTGAATCAGGTAGCGTTGTGCCGTACCTCTTATGGCCCATATGCACGTGCCATGGTACGTATCTGTAAAGAAGAAAGCTTTCATCAACGTCAAGGTTTTGAAGCCATGATGGTGCTGGCTGCTGGAACACCTGAACAAAAACAAATGGCACAAGACGCTGTAAATCGCTTTTGGTGGCCAGCACTAATGATGTTTGGGCCAAGCGATGAGCATTCTCCAAACAGTGCGCAAAGTCTGGCTTGGAAAGTTAAACGATTCAGTAACGATGATTTACGTCAAAAGTTTGTCGATAACACGGTTCCTCAAATTTTGCAGCTTGGTTTAGACGTTCCAGATCCTGATTTGAAGTGGGATGAAGAAGCGGGACGTTATATCCACGGTGAAATCAATTGGCACGAATTCAATGAAGTTATTGCTGGTCGAGGTCCATGTAACCACGAGCGTATAGAAGCACGACGCAAAGCTTGGGAAAACGGTAAATGGGTTCGAGATGCAGCTGTTATCTACGCGAAAAAGCAGCAAGCCGTAACGCAAGTCGCTTAAGCAAAATTTATGGACAAAATTGAGGACATCAAAATGGAAGATAAAAATAACTGGTCGCTTTACGAAGTATTTATCCGTAGCAAACAAGGTCTAAGTCATCGTCATGTCGGTAGCTTAAGAGCATCTGATGATGAAATTGCATTGCAACATGCACGCGATGTGTACACCCGTCGTAATGAGGGAATCAGTATTTGGGTGGTTCGTTCTGAATTGATTAAGTCATCACAGCCAGATGAAAAAGCTGAATTTTTCGAACCAGCGCTAGACAAAGTTTATCGTCACCCTACGTTCTATCATATTCCTGATGGCATCGAGCATATGTAAGGGAGTATGGAAATGAATAATCCTATTTTATCTAAGTTCTTATTACATATTGGCGATAGCCAGTTGGTATTGGCGCAACGTTTAGCGGAATGGTGTGGTCATGCACCAGAGCTAGAGATTGATATTGCCTTGGCGAATATTGGTTTGGATCTGCTTGGGCAATCCAGAAACTTTTTAACCTTAGCTGGGCAATATGAAGAGGCACAGCGTGATGAAGATCAATTGGCTTACTTCCGTTCAGAACGTGAATTTCTCAATTTATTGATTTGTGAACAGCCAAATGGTGATTTTGCTCAAACTATCGTGCGCCAATGGTTAATGGATCATTATCACTTGTTATTAATGACCTCTTTAAGCAAAAGTACAGTGGCTGAGATTGCCGCGTTGGCAATGAAATCATTGAAAGAAGTGAAATACCACATTCGCTTTTCAACTAGCTGGATGGAGCGTCTGAGCTTAAGTACAGCAGAAGCACATCAGCGTGTACAGGTCGCATTAGATAGCTTGTGGCGTTTTAGCGCAGAGTTGTTTGAATTGACCGCTGAAGAATATGTACTGGTTGAGCAGGGTTTAATTAGCGACTTGTCTAATGAAAAAGCACAATGGGACAAGACAATTGCTGAAGAATTAAAACGATTTGAGCTGACGGTTCCTGTAAATGGCGCTTATCGCCGTGGTGCCAAACAGGGTCTACATACGGAACATTTAGGATATTTGTTGGCTGAAATGCAGGCCATTCAACGCACTTATCCTGAAATGACTTGGTAAGACAAGGAGTTGAGCCATGCAAATGATTCGTCATTGTATCGATCAGTGTTGGGATGTTCTGCAAACGGTCAGTGATCCTGAGATTCCTGCTTTATCTGTAGTGGATTTGGGCATGATTCGTGGGGTGGAACTGAATGATCAGCAAGAAATTATTGTTCGATTAACACCTACCTATAGTGGCTGTCCTGCAACTGATTTATTAAAAGCGCAGATTGTCGAGGCGTTGGCAGCAGAAGACCTCACTCCCGCAAAGGTGATTGTTGATTTATCTGAAGCATGGACAACCGACTGGATGTCTGAAATAGGCAAGAAGAAGTTACAAGACTATGGTATCGCGCCGCCAGAGGGTTTAGCACATCAGTGTGGAACACATGTTCATTTAAAAGATGGTGTGGTGTGTCCGCGGTGTAAAAGTCGAAATACCAAGCTGCTCACGGAGTTTAGTTCGACCGCGTGTAAGGCCTTGTACAAATGTCAGGACTGTCTTGAGCCCTTTGATTATTTTAAATGTATTTAAAGTTTTAGATAAGGAAATCAGCCATGAGCCAATTTATTCCCTTAAAAGTAAAAAGTATTACCCCTCAGACAGATCAGGCCATTTGTATTGCGTTTGATCTTGTGCCTGAGCAACAAGAACAATTTAAATTTCAGCCAGGTCAACATTTAACGATTCGCCATTTAACTGAGGCAGGTGAGATTCGTCGTTGCTACTCGATCTGTAGTTATGCACCGAAAGAAGATATCAGTATCGCAGTGAAAAAGATGGATCAAGGCCAATTCTCAAATTGGGCCAATGATTATTTAAAAGTTGGCGATGTTCTTGATGTGATGCCACCACAGGGTGTTTTTTTTCAAAAAGCAGCCAGATCTGGCGGTCAAGCATTTTTAGGTGTTGCTGCTGGCAGTGGTATTACCCCAATTTTGTCGATTATTAAACAGGTTTTGTTTGAACAATCGACATCGAATTTTACCTTGCTCTATGGTAATCGTTCATGGAAACAAACCATGTTTGCTGAGCAAATTATGGATTTGAAAGATCAATTTAAAGAACGCTTCCAGTTGATCAATATTTTTTCCCGTGAATTCAACGAAAGTGAGTTGATGAATGGTCGAATAGATGAAACAAAATTAAAGCAATTGTTTGATCATGACGTGCTAGAAAGCAATTTTGATCATGTTTTTGCCTGTGGCCCAGATGAAATGATGGACACAGTCGAAAGCCTGTTACCGACCTATGGTTTAAGTAAAGACAAGATTCATACTGAACGTTTTAATACCGGTCATGTCCGTAAACGAGCAGTCGATGCTGATGCGAATCGTAAGGAAGAACAAGTCAATATTGTACTGGATGGTCGTGAACTGATCGTGTCAGTGTCTCAAGACGATGAAAGCATTTTAGATGCAGCATTACGTGCAGGTGCAGATTTACCTTATGCATGTAAAGGCGGCGTGTGTGCGACCTGTCGTTGTAAGGTGCTCTCTGGTGATGTTGATATGTTCTTGAACTACAGTCTTGAAGATGATGAAGTCGAAAAGGGCTATGTGCTGAGCTGTCAAACCTTACCTAAAGGCTCAAATGTCCGTTTGAGCTTTGATGAGTAGAGGTGGCTATGCAAGAGCTGATCAAAGCCGAAATAACAATTGATGGTGTAATGCTATTAACCCTCAATCGTGCTGAAAAACGGAATGCTTTAAATAATGCGACTTTGCAATATTTATGCGAATTGCTCGAAGAGGCAGAACACAATGCCAGAGTCAAAGCCATTATTCTAACAGGCAATCAATATTGTTTTGCAGCAGGTGCTGATCTTGCTGAGTTAGCAGAAATGGATTCAGTGGCTTTACAACTCGATATCCGTCCAAAACTATGGCAGAAGATTGATGCGTTTAGTAAACCAATTATTGCAGCTGTGAATGGTTATGCCTTGGGTGCGGGATTTGAACTGGTTTTACACACAGATATCGTACTATGTGGTGAAAATGCCAAATTCGCCTTGCCAGAAATTGGTTTAGGCATGTTACCAGGTGCAGGCGGCACACAACGCTTAGCACGCTTAGTCGGGCAACAATTGACCATGCGCTGGGCGATGACAGGGGAGATGCTTTCGTCACAACAGGCAGAGCAACACGGTATTTGCAGCGAAGTGGTCCCTACAGCATTAACTGTGGAATATGCCATTCAATTAGCCAAGAAAATTGCTCAACAAGCACCCTTGGCGATTCGGGTAATTAAACAATCGATCAAAAGTATTCATGAAACAACACTGAGTCAGGGGTTAAAGCTTGAACGCCAGAATTTTGTTTGGTTGGCGGCAACAAATGATCGAAAAGAAGGAATTAACGCATTCTTTGAAAAAAGAAAGCCTGTATTTAGAGGTGAATGATGGACTATCAAAATATTATCGTAGAAGAAAAAAATGCGGTGGGTTATTTAACTTTTAATCGACCAAAGGCACTGAATAGTTTTAACGTGGATATGCACCGTGAAGTCGCTGAGGTCTTGGGCTTTTGGAGTAAAAACCAAGATATTCGTTGTGTCGTGATTAGTGGTGAAGGCCGCGGTTTCTGCGCAGGGCAAGATCTTGGCGATCGTGTGGTTGATCCAAATGCTGCTGCGCCTGATTTAGGTTACTCGATTGAAACCTACTATAACCCGCTGATCAAAATGATTGTCAATATGCCCAAGCCCGTGATCTGTGCGGTAAATGGTGTGGCAGCGGGTGCAGGTGCAAATATCGCTTTGGCTTGTGATTTGGTTGTCGCCGCGAAATCTGCCAATTTTGTACAAGCATTTTGTCGTTTAGGTCTGGTTCCAGACTCAGGTGGAACCTGGTTTCTGCCACGTGCAGTAGGTCAAGCCCGTGCAATGGGGCTAGCTTTGCTGGGAGATAAACTTCCTGCGGAAACCGCAAAAGAATGGGGCATGATTTGGGATGTTGCCGAAGATGCTGAGCTGAAATCAAAAGTCACTGAACTGGCAGAACGTTTAGCCAAACAGCCCACCTTTGGCCTGTCACTGATTAAAAAAGCCATCCACCAATCCAGTAATAACAGCTTTGATGAGCAGATGTTCTTGGAGCGAGATTTACAACGTATCGCAGGACGCTCAGAAGATTATCGTGAAGGGGTGCAAGCTTTCATGAATAAGCGTGAGCCTGACTTTCAGGGGCGCTAAGCATGATGAATCTAGATTTGTCTCATGCCAAAATTGCCGTGATTGGTTCTGGAACAATGGGGATCGGTATTGCTCAATTGGCGATGGTCAATGGTCATTCGACGGTTCTCTACGATCTCGATCGTGAAAAGACCAAACAGGCGGTTGATGGATTGCATCAGACCTTCGCGAAGTTGACAGAAAAAGGCAAGCTAACCTCTGAGCAGGCACAGCAAGCACTTTCACGTTTGACCATTGCTGATCAAATCGAAGCATTGGCAAGTGTCGATTTGGTGATAGAAGCGGTGGTTGAAAAGCTGGAAGTGAAACAATCTTTGTTTAAGCAGTTGGTGACGATTTGTAGCGAACATACTATTTTAGCCACCAATACCTCATCTATTTCAGTGACAGCAATCGCATCTGCTGTTCCACATCCTGAGCGAGTGGTTGGACTGCATTTCTTTAATCCTGCACCTGTGATGAAGTTGGTCGAAATTGTACAGGGTTTAAAAACAACGGAAGTTTTATGTCAGTCATTAAGAACGCTCATGCTGGCTTGGAACAAAATTCCTGTGTTAACCAAGTCAACGCCTGGATTTATTGTCAATCGTATTGCCCGTCCGTTTTATGCAGAAGCATTTCGCGCTTTGCAAGAACAGGTCACAACCTATGACCAGCTCGACTATGCCTTAAAGCAGTGCGGTGGTTTTGCGATGGGGCCGTGTGAGTTAACCGATTTAATTGGGCAAGATGTTAATTTCTCAGTCACTCAAAGTGTTTATGAAGCCTTCTTTTATGAACCGCGTTATCGCCCAAGCCTGATTCAGAAAGAATTGGTTGATGCTGGTACATGGGGACGTAAATCAAAGCAAGGCTTTTATCGCTATGATGAAAAAAATCAGTATGCGACTTTTCAGCCTCAGCTTATTACTGCGCCGTCTTTTCATGCTGATGTTCAAGTCAAAGGTACATGGGCGCAATGCCCGAATTTATTAGAACGTCTGGGCTTAAGTCGTGCTTTAGCAAGCAATGAAAATATCATCCAAATTGATGATGTTGATTTGCGTCTAAGTCATGGAGAATCTGTCAATATCGATTATCCAAATCGTAAAACGGTATTGATGGATTGGCATCATCATTTTGAACAGGCACAGGCGGTGGTTCTTAGCCATAACCATCTTTGCCAAGCGGATGATCTTGCAACTGTTGAGGATTTCTTTGCCCAATCCCAGATCAAGGTACTTTGGATCAGTGATCATCCAGCACTATTAACCTTGCGTACTATTGTTTTACTGATTAATGAAGCCTGTGAAGCAAGTCTGCATGGTGTTGCGAGTATGGAAGATATTGATAATGCCATGAAATATGGAGTGAACTATCCTAAAGGGCCGTATCAATGGATGATGCAATTGGGTGCTGAATACGTCTTGGCAACGCTAAACAATTTATATGCCATCTATGGCGAAGAAAAATATCGTGCAAGTCTTTATCTCAAACAATACGTGGCGAAGCAGCAGTGTATTCGCGGTGATTATTCAAAAGATTTAAAAGCCTTTGCATAGACAGGAGTCAACATGGAAGACGTTTTAATTTGCGATTTTATTCGTACCCCAATTGGTCGCTATGCAGGTGCATTAAGTTCAGTGCGTACTGATGATCTTGCTGCATTGCCGATTAAATATTTAAAAGAAAAGCATGCTGATTTACCTTGGCAAGAATTGGATGAAGTGTTTTTAGGCTGTGCCAATCAAGCGGGTGAAGATAACCGTAATGTGGCGCGTATGGCAACCTTATTGGCTGGTTTACCTGAAGCTGTTCCTGCAATGACAGTGAATCGTTTATGTGCATCTGGTTTAGATGCAGTCGGCTTGGCTGCACGTTCAATTAAATCGGGCGAGTCTCAATTTGTACTGGCAGGTGGCGTGGAGTCAATGAGCCGAGCGCCCTTTGTTCAAGCCAAGCCGACAGAAGCATTTGGACGCAGTCCGGAAATATTTGATACCACGATTGGCTGGCGTTTTATTAATAAAAAGATGAAAGCCGAATATGGTACCGACAGCATGCCGGAAACGGCTGAGAATGTGGCTGAGAAATACCAGATTAGCCGACAAGATCAGGATGAGTTTGCGATTCGTAGTCAACAAAAAGTGGCAGTGGCGCAACAAAATGGTTTTTTTACAGATGAAATCTTGCCCGTTGAACTGGTCGATCGTAAAAAGAACATCACCATTTTTAGCCAAGATGAGCATCCAAGAGCAGAGACTAGCCTAGAAGGCTTGGCAAAACTCAAAGCCCCATTCCGTAAAGAGGGTGGTTCAGTCACTGCGGGCAATGCTTCTGGTGTCAATGATGGTTCGGCCTGTGTGTTATTAACCAATCGTCAGTTTGCCGATAGCCACGGATTAAAACCTTTGGCACGTGTGGTCGCGATTGCAAGTGCAGGTGTTGAGCCAAAATATATGGGCATTGGGCCTGTGCCAGCAGTTCAGAAACTTTTAAAACAAACAGGTCTTCGCTTAGATCAAATGGATGTGATTGAGCTGAACGAGGCATTTGCAGCTCAGTCTTTGGCCTGTATGCGTGAGTTGGGTTTAAAAGATGATGATGCACGTGTTAATCCGAACGGTGGTGCGATTGCCCTTGGACATCCACTGGGTATGAGCGGAACTCGTTTGGTGATTACTGCCACCAGAGAATTAAAAAGACGTGGTGGTCAATATGCACTGTGCACCATGTGTGTTGGTGTCGGCCAAGGTGTGGCCCTTATTTTAGAAAATTTAAATTAATGTAGATGGTTCTCGTGTAATAACGACATAGGAGATACGGCAGTGGATAGCCTGATAACACAAGATGTAGAAAAAATGACGCTTGCGGAGTTACGAGCGCTACAAACCAAACGCTTAAAAGACACCTTGACATATGTTTATGCCAATAGCCCTGTCTATAAGAAAAAGTTTGACGATGCAGGTGTACATCCCGATGATTTCGTCAACTTGGATGATCTGGCCAAGTTCCCATTTACCACCAAACAGGATTTAAGAGATAACTATCCCTTTGGAATGTTTGCGGTGCCACAGGAGCAGATTGTTCGTTTACACGCCTCTTCAGGTACCACAGGGAAACCCACTGTCGTTGGCTATACCCAAAAAGATATCCATACTTGGTCGGATATCGTAGCACGTTGCCTGCGTATGGCAGGTCTAAGTGCCAAAGATATGATTCAGGTCGCCTATGGTTATGGTCTGTTCACAGGTGGTTTAGGCGCACATTATGGCGCTGAACGCTTAGGTGCAACCGTGATTCCAATGTCAGGTGGGCAGACGGAGAAACAGGTGCAACTGATTCAGGATTTTAAACCGACGGCAATTATGGTGACGCCATCATATTGTGTCAGCATTATTGAAAAACTGGAGCAGCAATTAGGCAGTGCCCGTAATACCTCGTTAAAAGTTGGGATTTTTGGTGCTGAGCCTTGGACCAACGAGTTACGCCGTGAAATCGAAGAACGTTTAAATATCAAAGCGCTGGATATTTATGGTTTATCGGAGATTATGGGGCCAGGGGTTGCGATGCAGTGTCTGGGCGAAGGTGAAGGCTTAACCATTTGGGAAGATCATTTTTATCCTGAGATCATCAATCCTGAAACAGGTGAAGTATGTAAAGATGGTGAATTGGGCGAACTGGTATTCACCACCATCACCAAAGAAGGTTTGCCGATTATCCGCTATCGTACCCGCGATTTAACCCGTTTATTGGCAGGTCAGAATCTTGCCATGCGCCGTATGGATAAAATTGTAGGGCGTAGTGACGACATGTTGATTATTCGCGGTGTCAATGTATTCCCGACACAGATCGAAGAACAGATTTTACAAGTGCCGAGTCTGGTACCGAATTATGAAATTCTGGTGGCAAAGAAAGGGCATATGGATACTTTGCATATCCGTACCGAAATGTGCCATAACTGTGACAAGCAGGCGCAGCAATTGGCTCAGCAGTTAATGCAGCGGATTAAAACCATGATTGGGATTTCTGTTACGGTGGAAGTGGTGAATGAATTGACCTTGCCACGTTCTGAGGGTAAAGCAAAACGCGTCATTGATATGCGTCAGATTGCTTAACATTATAATCATTCAGGGTATAGTATTCCCTATATCCTGAATCTAAATGCCAAGATAAAAGTATGAGTGTAAAGTTACAGCAAATTATTGATTCAATTATTCAGAATGAACCCTTAAGTGGTACCTCATTGATTTCGACTATTTTTGGCGATTCAGTGCTGCATCGAGGTGGAAATATCAGTCTTGCCAGCTTGATTCAGTTAATGGAGTTGTTTGATTTTAATGATCGTGCTGTACGAACTTCTGTTTTTCGTTTGGTTAAAAGTGATTGGCTTGGTTCAGATAAAATTGGCAGGACCAGTTTCTACCGCATTACCGATGCCAGTCGTTCCAAATATTTGCAGGCTGAGCAACGGATTTATAATGATCAGATGAAAGAGTGGGATCATTCTTGGGACCTGATTTTGATGTCGAGTTTGGATACAGACAATAAGGCATTTTTAAAGAAAGAACTGGAATGGTTGGGTTTTGCTAATATTTCTACCAATCTGATGGCTTATCCAGGTTCAAACCGCTTGCAGCTACAAAAGCTGTTGGTTGACTTAAATATGAGTGAACAGGTGGTGGTGTTTAAGGCTGAGACCTTACAGCTGTTTAATAACTCAACCGAAACGATTGGCCGTATGTTAGAAACCAATTGGCCGATTGATGAGTTACGTCAACGTTATCTGCAATTTCTGGATATGTTTCGAGAGATTGGCGTGATTTTGATGCAGGATGACGAAAATATTGAACCGATTCAAGCCTTCCAGATTCGGACCTTATTGATTCATTACTATCGTCGTATTTTACTGAAAGATCCTGCATTGCCCTTAGAACTATTATCGGCGGACTGGCCTGCAGTCAATGCCCGTACATTATCCATGAACATTTACAAAAAAGTCTTTGAAGCGGCTGATGACTATTTCTTATCGGTTGCGGCAACATCGGAAGGGCCAATGCCAAATGCAACTGCACATTTCTGGCGTCGTTTTGGTGGCTTAACCCAAAGTAATGAGAGATTGAGTCATGCCTTGCTATAGCATTGATGGGGTGATTCCTGTGGTTCACCCCCGTGCATTTGTTCATCCCACTGCGGTTTTAATTGGTGATGTGATTATTGAAGCTGGAGCTTATATTGGGCCATTTGCCTCATTGCGTGCGGACTTTGGCCGTATTCATATCAAAGCAAATGCCAATGTACAGGACAGTTGCATCATTCATGGCTTTCCGCAAAGCGTCACCCTTGTTGAAGAAATGGGACATATTGGTCATGCTGCGACTTTACATGGTTGCCGTATCGGTAAAAATGTGTTGATTGGTATGAATAGCGTCATTTTGGATTATGCCGAGATTGATGAAAATAGCATAATTGGCGCAAATAGTTTGGTCAAAACCAAAGATCAAATTCCTGCCAATGTACTGGCAATGGGGAGCCCAGCAAAAGTTGTGCGAGATTTAACAGAACAAGAACGCGCATGGAAAATAAAGGGCACTCAAGAATATATTGAGCTTGCACAGCGTTGTTTAAACAGTATGACAGAAGTCCTGCCTTTGATTGAAAATTCACATGATCGTAAGACCTATCAAGATTTTCAGTCTGATCACCAAATCAAGCCAACAACGGCCTAAATAGACCATTTGAGCTGATCAATTTCTTTTGAACATTTGCGATAACAAGACATCAAAAAGCAACAGTTTGTTTTTAAATATTAGTTGATGATGGAGTGTAAGTTTTTCTACTTCTTCGTCAGAAAAATACAGGCAAGTATTTGCCAGTACATTTTTGGATGTAAACCCGCCTAAAAGTGAATACTTTATTTAAGGAAATACAACGAGGTTAATGATGTCTATTTTAACAAAAGAAATTTGGGATCAAAAATTATTTCGTGGTACATGGCAATCTGCCAAAAACGGTTATCAAGTGGTTGAAGTTGCGACTGGTGAGTCCTTAGGGCAGATTGGATATGCAGATACATCCGATGTGGTCGATGCAGCTCAGCAAGCCAAGATTGCACAAAAGCAATGGTGGGCGCTTAGTTATCAAGAGCGTCAGGTGGTTTTTGAGCGCGCAGTTCAGATCCTAACGGAGCATCAGGCTGAAATTATCGAGTGGCTGGTGAAAGAAAGTGGTTCGCTACAATTAAAAGCAGGTTTTGAGATTAATATCTCAATACAGGTATTAAAGCATTGTATTGGATTACCAGCCGTTGATCAGGGCACATTATTGCCAACTACGGCAGGTAAATTGAGTTTAGCCAAGCGAGTGCCTTTAGGTGTAGTTGGTGTCATTTCGCCGTTTAATTTTCCATTATATCTTGCGTTGCGTGCGGTTGCACCAGCCTTAGCGCTTGGAAATGCGGTGGTACTAAAACCTGATGAACGCACTGCAGTCTGTAGCGGTTATGCAATTGCCCGTATTTTTGAATTGGCTGGTTTACCACAAGGATTATTACATGTACTGCCTGGTGGTGCTGAAGTGGGTGAGGCCCTGACCTTGGATAAAAATATTGCCAGTATCCAGTTTACTGGTTCAACCCATGTAGGTCGTATTGTGGGTGCCAATGCAGCTAAAACACTGAAAAAAGTATCACTTGAGTTAGGTGGCAAAAACTCACTGATTATTCTGGACGATGCCGATATTGAGCTTGCAGCAGAGAATATCGCGTGGGGTGCTTTTTTGCATTCGGGTCAAATTTGTATGACTTCTGGAAAAATCCTGATTCAGGAGAAGATTTATCCTCAAGTCAAACAATGTGTGCTTGAGAAAGTCAAAAATTTTGTGGTGGGTAATCCTTTGCAAAGTGATGTCACGATTGGCCCACTGATTAATGCCAAGCAATCGCAACGGGTTGAGCAGTTGGTTAAGGATGCGATTGCGCATGGAGCAAAACTAGAAGTGGGTGGACAAGCCAATGGTGTTTTCTTTGAGCCAACGGTTTTAGCTGATGTAACACAGGACAATCCGATTTTTACAGAAGAGATTTTCGGTCCTGTTGCCGTTCTGATTCCTTTTAGCACGGATGAACAGGCAGTTGAACTTGCAAATGATGGTGACTATGGGCTTTCAGCGGGGATTATTACTGCAAATGTTGGGCGCGGCATGCAGCTTGGCCAACAATTGAATGTAGGTTTATTGCATATCAATGATCAAACCGTAAATGATGAAACTGTGAATCCTTTTGGCGGCTTTGGTGCATCAGGCAATGCTACACGGATTGGTGGGCCTGCAAATGAGGATGAGTTTACCCAATGGCAATGGATGACCATTCAGGCGCAAGCACCACATTATCCATTTTAAGTAGGGTTAACAAATTCCTTGTGATTTGTCCCTAAAACTTTAGGGACAAATGCTGCTAAATCACATTACGCAGTTCATTGGCGGTGTTGCGTAGTAGCGGTAAAATCTGTTGCACTAAATAATCCTCTTGTACACGATTGGTCTGTGACATGCAGTTTACAGCGGCAATCGCTTTTCCTTGAGCATTGATCACAGGTACTGCAATTGCGATGACACCGAGTTCATGTTCTTCTTTAGAAAGGCAATAATCTGCTTGTGAAATACCTTTCAGCACCTCAAAGAACTTATTTTCATCCGTTATTGTAAAAGGGGTTAAACGTTTTAAACCAAACCTTTTAATCCAGTCGTGTTGAGCTGTCTCTGGTTGGGCAGCCAATAAGACTTTCCCTGTTGACGTTGCGTGTGCAGGTAGACGATTGCCTAAATGCATGCCATAAGGACTCACCCTTAGATTATCTTGTTGAGGCAGATAGCTACGGGCGATCGGTACCACTTCATTATCATCTAAGACCACCAATGAAAAGGTCAATGACGTTTGGGCAGATAAAAGATTAAGGAAGGATTGGGCAATTTTAGGTAGATGTGCTGAACTTAAATAAGAACTAGAAAAACGTAATACACGATGCGTGAGCCAGTAATAATGTTCATCTGTGTCTAAATAGCCTAAATATTTTAAAGTTTTAAGATAACGCCGTGCTGCTGTTCGGCTAATTCCAGTCCGTTCAGCCACTTGAGTGACATTTAAACGTTGTCGATCAACCCCAAAAGCTTCCAGTAAAGCTAAACCTTTTGCCAAACCTGCAATGTAGTCTTCCTGACGAATCTGTTCATGCGAATTGGGGTGCTCTATCACAGCATCAACCTTAACCATGCTTCCATTCCTGTTATTGTGATGTTTTGTCCGCTATCCGGACAAATAAAATGATAAACGGTTCTTTTCGACTTGGCTATATCGTGCACAAAACTTAAAAGCAGTAAGTTAAATGACAGGAGATCACAAGGAAGATGTCATGGAAATTTTAACAACGCAGGTTGCGATTATTGGTGCGGGTCCAGCTGGATTGCTACTTGGGCAGCTTTTATATCAAGCAGGTATTGAGCATATTATTATTGAACAACGTAGTGCAGATTATGTCGCTTCGCGAATACGTGCTGGCATCTTGGAACAAGTATCTGTTGATTTACTTAAGCAGGCAGGTGTTGACCAGCATCTAAACGAGAAAGGATTGCCGCATTCAGGCATTGAGATACTCACCAATGGACAGAAGCACCGCGTTGATTTATCTGCATTGACAGGTGGAAAGCAAGTCACGGTTTATGGTCAAACAGAAGTGACCAAAGATTTGATGATGGCACGTGAGGCCGCACAACTTAAATCATTTTATGAAGCACACAATGTACAGGTTAGCGATTTTTATCAGACACCTAAAGTGCAATTTGAACATCAAGGGCAGGTATTTAAAATTCACTGTGACTTTATTGCAGGCTGTGATGGCTATCATGGAATATGCCGAGCCAGTGTGCCTCAGGATAAAATCAAGACTTATGAAAAAGTGTATCCATTTGGCTGGTTAGGCGTGTTAGCCGATGTACCACCTGTAGCCGATGAATTGATTTACGTCCAATCAGAACGTGGTTTTGCTTTATGCAGTATGCGTTCAGAAACACGTAGCCGTTATTACTTGCAAGTGCCGCTTAATGATCGAGTTGAAGATTGGTCAGATGAGAGATTTTGGGAAGAGCTGAAATTGCGTTTAGATGCTGAAAGCCGAGAAAAGTTGGTAACAGGTTCATCGATCGAAAAAAGTATTGCACCGCTACGCAGT
This sequence comes from Acinetobacter sp. UBA991, assembly GCF_002292065.1. NCBI lineage: Bacteria > Pseudomonadati > Pseudomonadota > Gammaproteobacteria > Moraxellales > Moraxellaceae > Acinetobacter > Acinetobacter sp. UBA991. Next base: position 85,039 of record NZ_DBBF01000024.1, read on the forward strand.
TTTGTGACTGAACCGATGCGCTTCGGCAAGCTGTTTTTAGCAGGTGATGCGGCACATATTGTCCCGCCAACGGGCGCAAAAGGATTGAATCTGGCAGCCTCAGATATTGCTTATCTCTCCAGGGCATTGATTGAATATTATGTCGAAGGTTCAGATCAGGGCATTCAGGAATATTCAGAAAAATGTTTACAACGGGTCTGGAAGGCCGAGCGTTTTTCTTGGTGGATGACGCATTTGTTGCATCGCTTTGAAACAGAAAGTGAGTTTGAACATAAGATTAAACAAGCCGAACTTAGCTATATTCTTGGCTCTACGGCGGGCAAGACGACTTTGGCAGAAAATTATGTCGGCTTGCCTTATGAAATAAAAAATAGTACTGAAGAAGTTCGTGCCTAAGTCGGTTCTGTAAAGCAAATAAAAAAGGCCTGTCTAATCAGTTAGACAGGCCTTTTAAATACAGCATAGGTAAGTTATTCAGCAAACTGCGGAATCATTTTCCGTACATTGGTTTTCGCATCAATCACGATCATAAAAGTATAAGCACCAATAAATTTACGGCTAATGAACATAAACTCTTTTGGTGGAACCGAGAAATAGCGTGAAGCCATCGATTGCCCAGCCTGTTGCATCACTCGATTATGCAATTGGCTCTTTTTCCAGTCATAACGGTCCTGATCATCCATAATACCAATTGGCATATCAGGATTGTTACTCGGGCAGCTAAATGCTTCTGTTGCAATCAGGAAAACATCTGCCATACCTGGTTTAACATTTTCAGGCATGGCATCAAAGAATTCATAACCTGTCATGGCTTTGACCATGGCATTCTTATCATGGTCATAACCCGCATGGATCAGATTGCGTGCAACCGTGAGCAAGTTATTGTCGAATTGTCGAATCGCACCAAAATCGAGTAGCACAATTTTATCTTTAACGTCATCACCATTGCCTAAACGAACCAAGTAATTACCAAAGTTCGGGTCGGTCTGCATTTCACCCCATTCAAATAGCTCACGTACCGCAATTTCTAAAGAAGCTTCGCCGAGTTGGTTGCGACGCTCTTGGGGCAGGGAAAGCATCACTGGACTATTGACTGGTACGCCACGCTCAAAGGTCATGCACAACACTTTTTCAGCGCAAAATTCCTCAATAATTTCAGGTACTACATAACGCGGATCATCTTTCAATCGCTCAGCAAAACGACGTGTGGTTGCCGCTTCAATGCCATAATCGACTTCACGATGCATCATTTCACGAACTTCATCGAACCACTGATCAAATTCACGGGTTTGAGGCACCATACGTGTTAGTTTCAGCATGTTTTTGAACAGATTCATGTCGGAATCAATGGCTTCAGCAACACCAGGATACTGGATTTTTAGGACCAGCTCTAAACCATCTGACTTACGTGTAGCACGATGTACTTGAGCAAGTGATGCTGTTCCAATTGGCTCATGATCAATAGTGAGATCATTTAATTTTGAGCCCAGTTGTTCTTGCAAATGTGTTTTGATTGCAGGCCAAGCCAGTGCAACTGTTTGGTTATTCAATGTGTTTAAGGCTTGTGTGATTTCTTCAGGTAAAAAATGTTCACCGTATAAAGCCATCATTTGTCCAATCTTAACAATTGAACCTTTTAATTTACCAATTTCAGAAACTAAATAGTGTGCCTGCTCAGCCATGGCCTTTTTTCGTTTCTTCTCTTTTTCTTCTTCGCTCGAGAATATAGAAGTGGCACTTGCTGTCGCCCAGCGTGTTCCAGCAAGTAGAGAAGCTTTTGCAATAGATAAGCGACGATCCACCGATGAGGTTTTTAGATTCTTAAGCTTATCGTTCTGATCTGACATGAAAGAAAAGTCCTATGCTGAAATCGGAGGGTTGAAAGCCGAGACTTGAATTGTAGCGGATATTACCGCTTTTGAACGTATTAAAATAGTTCAATCTCTTGAATTATCAGTCTAAATTTGTGCAATAGGGTATCTTCATAAAAATAGCCTAAGTAGAAATTTGCTATTTACTATACAAATGTTCTAAATTTTAAACTGAATCTTAAGTGAAGATTTCCTCATCAACGCAGCACGATTGCTGTGAATATGTTTCACTAGCATCTGTTTTACTTGACTGTGGTGAAACCCAACTGCATACGCTTTAACGATAATAATACTTGGCAGCGTAAAGAAAAAATACTTGGTGTCGTCTAAAGTCGCATCTTTGAAAACGCCTTCTTTAACAAGTATCTCTCTGAGAAATTGTTTTTCAGCTTGTACTGTGCTGGATGATTCATCATCCCAATAATTCTGACGCATCGCCATCAAATTATTATGCTTATAACTCATATAACCATTGAGCCTGTTTATTCCACCGTTAGCCAATATATGAGGTTGTTAGAGTATTTATCAAGAATAGATTTATATCAAAAATAGCCTAAGCAAATTTAAACCTTTATTTAAAAATGCTACACTTATCACACGACCAACATTAGACAAAAATACAGAATTGTTATGACACCTGCTTGTAAACTATTGGAAAAAAATAAAATACAATTTTCTATTCATGAATATGAACATGATGTGAATGCAAAAAGTTTCGGGTTAGAAGCTGCAGAAAAACTCAACTTAAAGGTGGAAGAAGTTTTTAAAACATTAATGGTGACCGATGAAAAGAATTATTTCATTGCAATCTTACCTGTGCACCATCAACTTAATCTAAAAAAAGTGGCGACAGCAGTAGGCTGTAAGAAACTACAAATGGCGAATCCTAAAGATGCGGAGCGCTTAACAGGTTATCTTGTGGGGGGGATTAGTCCATTGGGGCAGAAGAAGCGACTAAAGACGGTTATTGATGCAACGGCGCAAACATTCAATAAAATTTATGTCAGTGGTGGGAAACGGGGACTGGATATTGGTCTTAATCCACAGGACCTCGCAAAATTACTGAGTGCTGAATTTTTTGATGTTTTAGACTAGAAAAATAATTTTTACAGACAATGTTTTTTATAAATTATTGTTATATCTATTTTTTTTAAGAATCTACAAAAGCAATTAGCAATTAAAAAGTTATCATTTTATTTAATGAGAATTATTATTATCTTTTTGTATCTTTATTAAGCTAAATTAATATTTAAAACAAATTAATTCAATAAATTAGATCGCATTTTTCAGGTTCTTTTATGGAATTGAAATAGTAAATGATAATAATTATCATTAGTTCTATCTTAATCGCAAACTCCCTTGTGCTTAAGATGTGTTTCAGGCCTAAAACATTTCGAAAAACAAATTAACTCTCTTGAAAGAGGATACCGTCAGATGCAATCACTTGCCAATCGGTTGGCGATGCAACATTTCGTCAATGCATATACGCAAGAAACTGGCAAAGGTCACTTGCTAGATAACAGTCAGCAAAGTCCACAACAACAAGCGTTTAGCCAAGGTTTGACGCTGTTATCAATCCCTATCCATTCTATTCAAGCGCAATGTAATTTCCCTTTATCTTATGTCAGTCGAGTCGGGCGACATCGTTTAGCAGATCTTCCACAAATTATTATCCATGGACAAGTCAAACCATTTAGTACTGTTGCAATTGTCGGGCTATTGCTTGAGGAATTGGTTTTTGAGTCCTCTATTCCATTAGATGCAGCTTCTTTGCTGGAGAAGTGGATTCAGAGTCGTGATGCATTACAACAGTTTTTAGCGCAGCGCGAAGCTGATTTCGACGACTTGGTAAAAGCAGGCCAGAATTTTATTGAAACCGAACAGGCACTGATTCTAGGGCATAGCATGCATCCAGCGCCGAAAAGTAGAACAGGTTTTGTACATGAAGACTGGTTAAAGTTTTCACCTGAACATAAAGGCAAGACGCAACTACATTATTGGCTGGTTCATCAGGACTATATCTCAGAAGGCAGCGCTACGGATGAAAGTATTTCAGCTCAATTAAAAACAGCGTTACAGTGGTATTTGTCTGAAAATGATCTCAATCTGCTCAAGACCCACACAGCATATAAATTACTCCCATTACATCCTTGGCAAGCCCGCTATTTGCAAAGTAAGCCTTGGTTTGAACGTTTAAAACAAACGGGACAGTTAATTGATGTTGGCTTACGAGGCTGGCAATTTTCTCCAACCACTTCGATCCGAACACTTGCGAGTTTTAATGCGCCGTGGATGGTAAAACCATCGCTTTCGGTGATGATTACCAACTCTATTCGAGTCAATTTAGCGAAAGAATGCCACCGTGGTGAACTCACTCATCGTCTATGGCACAGTGAATTTGGTCAGAATATTTTAAAGCATTGCCCAAGCTTAAAAGCAGTGAATGATCCAGCATGGATTGCTTTGAAAATTGATGATGAGGTGGTGAACGAAAGTATCTGTATTTTCCGCGATCAGCCATTCCATCCTCAACAGCAAGTCACTTGTATTGCATCCTTATGTCAGGATCATCCAAATAAACCTCTAAATCGTTTTAATGCTTTATTCGCAAAAATTGCAAAAGCACATCATGAAACCGATTTCTCAGAAATTGCTTTGGATTGGTTTAATCGTTTTCTCGAAGTCAGTTTGCAACCGTTGATGTATGTCTATCATCGCCATGGTATGGCATTTGAATCGCATCAGCAAAATGTGCTGTTGGAACTAGAGAATCATTTCCCAAAAAGCTTATGGCTACGTGATAACCAAGGTTTTTATTATATCGAAGAGTTCGCCACTGAAATTCTGCAAGCGCTGCCTGAGCTGAAAGAAAAAGCGTTTGCCGTCGGGCCTAAAGATTTCGTGGATGACCGTTTTAGTTATTATTTCTTTGGCAATACCTTGTTCGGCATTATCAATGCGATTGGTGCAACAGGCTATATTACTGAGGATGAATTACTTGGGCATCTAACAAGTTTCTTGCAGGAACAATTGCAGCAATATCCAGACAGTACTTTATTACAGGGATTATTGTTCAATGCAACCTTGCCTTATAAAGGTAATTTGCTCACACGTTTACATGAATTAGATGAGTTGATTGCGCCTGTCGAGAACCAATCTGTCTATGTCGAACTGCCAAATCCGCTGCGTATTTCACAGAAGGATGTCAGTTATGCTTGATTTTATTGGAATTGGTCTAGGGCCATTTAATCTGAGTCTGGCCAGCCTACTGCATAATAAAAGCACACTGAACTATGCAATTTTTGAGCAGAAAGCCCAGTTTGACTGGCATGCAGGAATGCAGTTACCCAATACGGTATTGCAAGTGCCGTTCATGGCGGATCTGGTCTCAATGGTTGATCCAACCAGCCCATTTAGCTTTTTGAATTATCTGCGCCATCAGCAACGTTTATATAAATTTTACTTTTTAGAACAACCGCATATTCCACGTTGTGAGTATAACCATTACTGTCAATGGGTTGCAGAACAACTTGATTGTATCGAATATCAATCTCGTGTTTTGAAGATCGAACCTCAAACCATTGGCTTTAAAGTTGTGGTGGAATCGGAGGGTGTTCAGCACAGTTATTTATGCCGTCATCTGGTTATCGGAAGCGGTAATGTGCCTTACTTGCCTGAATGCTTGGCCAAAGTGCAGCAACAGCAACCACAAAAATGTCTGCATTCTGCACAATATATGACGCATGCCGATACAGATTTACACGGCGATGTTGTGGTACTTGGTTCAGGACAATCCGCAGCCGAAGTCTTTATTGATCTGTTTGATGAGCAGCAAGATACAGCCAATCATCAGTTCGACCTACACTGGTTTACTCGTTCTCAGGGCTTCTTTCCAATGGAATATGCACCATTGGGGCTGGAACATTTTAGCCCAGACTATGCACAGCATTTTTATGCTTTGCCAGCTGAAAAGAAAGAGCAACAATTGCAGCAGCAGTCTTTGTTATACAAGGGCATTAGTGCAAAGACCATCCGTGAAATCTATCAAAAACTTTATCACCGTAGCATTGCGGGTCAAAGTTTGCAGACACATTTACATAGCCAATGTGATTTGAAAGATGCAGAAGTCTTAGATACGCAAAAAATTCGACTGCATTTCCAACATCGTGCCACGACACAGGCTTTCCATTTAGATTGTGATTTCCTGGTTGCTGCAACAGGTTACTTTACCCCTGATTTTGGTTTTATGCAGTTGCTGAAACCTTATATTGAATTTGATCATAAACAGCGTTGGCAAATCACTGAAGACTATCGTGTTGTACATCATCTAAATGGTCATATTTTTGTCCAGAATCAGGAAATGCATAGCCATGGGGTCGGTACACCAGACTTAGGGCTTGGCGCTTACCGTGCAGCGACGATTATTAACCAGTTGCTTGGTGAGTCGCTTTATGAACTCGATCAGCAGGCGCAGACCTTCCAGCATTTTGAGCTCAATCAGAATCCTAAAATCCAAATGGCAGATGACCAAGCACTTTCAGTCGAGGGTGTTTCTGAAAAAGCTGTGAGCCAAAACCAGTCTATTTTAAAGAAAACAGAACAGAGCACGATTACAACGCATGCAGGTAGTCGTTGTGCAAATACACGTACACAAACTGTGTCTGTACATTCAACTTATGAGAAATTGATATGAACTTTGCAACTTTAAAAATTAATCAGCAGCAATGGCGTGCCGCTGGACAGCGTCTCATTGAAATGGCGATTGCAGAGTTTCTATATGAAGAAATTATTGAAGTTAAAGCCTTATCAACAGGACGTTATCAGTTGGATTTAGGCAATCGTCATTATGAATTCCAAGGCCACCCATATTTGCTTGGACACTGGAATATTCAGGAAGGCTCAGTACGTGATGTAAGCAACGGTCAGCACAGTGATCAGCCTGCTTGGAATTTACATGAGTTTATTGTCGCAATGTCTGACAAGGCAAACGTAAAGCCTTTCACCAAAGCGTATTTGATTAAGGAAATGAATAATACTTGGTTGGCAGAAGCGCATTTATTTAATGAAGCGCGTTTACCAAGCACAGCCGTGCTGACTGAACCGCACTATAAAGTTGAAGGCATGCTACGTGGTCACCCTTGGTTGATTATGAGCAAAGGCCGCATGGGCTTTGGTTATGACGATTATTTAAGTGCTGCACCAGAGCTATCACCAGAAGTCAAAGTATTATGGTTGGCCGTACATCGTGATTTGGCTGAGTTCCGTAGTACAAAGCAGTGGGATGCTTGTGGTTTATATCAACATGAATTTGATGCTAATGAGCTGCAACAGTTCATCCAAATTTTGAAAGAAAAGAATTTAGATCCGCAAAATTACTTTTTGATTCCTGTACATGCTTGGCAATGGCATCAATGGCTGGTTCCAACTTATGCCAATGAAATTGTTGACCAAAAAATTATTGAGCTGAACATTAGCCAAGACAGCTATGTGCCAATGCAGTCTATTCGGACATTATGCAACACATCAAACCTACAACGTCATTACATTAAACTGCCTGTTAGTATTTTCAATACCGCTGTTTATCGTGGACTCCCATCAAAACGTAATCTTGCAGCCCCAGCTGTAACCGCGTGGTTAAAGCAAATCCATCAGCAAGATCAAGACTTACAAAAAACTGGCGTGATTTTCTTGGGTGAAGTGGCGAGCTTAACCATTCACCAACCTTGTTTTGACCGAATTGAAGGTGCACCTTATCAATTTAAAGAATTGTTTGGTTGCTTGTGGCGTGAAAGTGTCGATCGCTATGTTGATCCATCACAACAAGTGCTTTCTCAAGCAGCACTATTACACCGAGATATTTCAGGTCAATCGATCCTAAGTGTACTGATTCAAGCGTCTGGTTTGAGTCCTCTGGCTTGGTTAGCACAATTTGCTCAAGTCTGCCTCAGTCCGTTACTGCTTTGCCTGTATCGCTACGGCTTGGCTTTTTCACCGCATGGCGAAAATACCATGTTGGTACATGAAAATGGTGTGCCAAAAGCCTTGGTATTAAAAGACTTCATTGATGACATCAATTTAGTGGATGAAGATTTCCCTGAATTGGCTCAATTGCCATCTGAAGGCGGTTTGTTATTACGTCATGAAGCAACAGATTTAAGTCATTTCATTTTCACTGGGCTGTTCATGGTGCATTACCGTTATATCTGTAATGTGTTCTTACAAGATTATCCAGAATATTCAGAACTCGATTTCTGGCAGACCATTTCCAACACCATTGTTGCGTTTAACCAACAACATCCAGAACTGGCTGAACGAGCTGAAAAATTTGCCATGCTGCGCCCAACGTACACCAAAATTTGTTTAAACCGTGTTCGTTTATTTACCACCAGTTATAACGATGAAGCAGAGCGTCCTGTGCCTGTTTTCCTTGATCCAATTGCAAATCCCGTGAGCCCTGAAACATTGGCTGAATGGTCAGCTCAACAAGCTGAATCTAAAGCGGGTTAAGTCTTTTTCTAAATTTATAAAGGTTCGATATGAAAACTATTTCTCAGCAATTACCAGATTATTTTGAATACCACGAAGATGGCACACAATACTACTTACGCCAAGTGCAATACCCACAAGATATTCCTTTGCTACATCAATGGATGCATGAGCCACATGTCATTCCACAGTGGCAATTGAATAAGTCAGAACTGGATTTACAGGTTTACTTCGACAAGATGCTGGCGGATGACCATCAACGTTTATTGATTGTGGGTGTGGATGGCAAAGATGTGGGCTATACCGAGATCTATGAAGGTAAGCGTGATCGTTTAGGTCGTTATTACGAAGGTGATGACAATGATCTCGGTTGGCATTTGCTATTTGGTGATAAATCTGTGTTTGGTAAGGGCTTTTTACGTCCAACCATTCGTTTGCTCAGCTTCTATATTTTTGAACATTCACAAGCCAAGAAAATTGTGGGTGAGCCTGATCATACGGTTAAACCTTATGCCGCTGTGGTTGCAGAACTCTGCTACGAAACTCAACGTTTAATTCCTATGCCAGAAAAAACGGCAATGTTGTATTACTGCTTTAGAGAAACTTTTTATAACAAGTTTGGTGAATATTACCAAACGTCACAACAACAGCTAGCCAATCAGCCAGCCAAAATCCTGAGTGTTACATGAGCCTATCTATCAATGAGATGCACATCTTGGACATGCGCTTTGCCGAGCATGTCTCAGTGGCAGAATTTGAGCAATGGTTAATGCATATTCAACAATATTTCGAACAAAAAAGAAGTTTTGTGCTGATTATGCAAACCGAGCCAAACACTGAATTTCCAGAAGAATATCGGGTGATTCAGGGGAAATGGTACAAACAATATAAACAAGATTTTTACCAGTATTGTTTAGGCCTTGCCCGAATTGCCCAAGATGAGGCAGATCGTATTCGATTAGACACGCCAGCTTTGCAAAAAGCTTGGCATGTTCCTTATTTTGTCAGTTTAGAAAAGACCGCTGCCGTGCAATGGGCGATGCAGAGGTACTTATGAATCAACAAATAAAACCTGACCAAGATTTTCCAATCAAAACAGTCTCTGCACTGAGCTTATCTGTGGTGGTGGTGTTGTACCTTGCACATGCATTGCCGCTGTACTTTTACAATGTTGCCTTACCTGCAATTCTACGTCATCAAGGGGTCGATCTACGCTGGATTGGCATGTTGTCGCTGCTATATATCCCATGGGCATTTAAGTTTTTTTGGGCACCCTTAATTGATCGTTTCTATTTTAAGGCACTTGGAAAACGCAAAACTTGGCTTTTATTCACCCAAATAGCCTTGGTATTAGGTGTCGTTGCCTTGGCTTTGACACAATTCGATTATGGTCTAAGTGTATTTGTTATTGTCGGTTTATGGATTTCAACCTTTGCCGCAACCCAAGATATTGCGATTGATGGTTATACCGTCGAAACCTTTTCTGAATCCGAATACCGATTAGGCAGTATGGCACAAAGTATTGGCGTGGCGCTGGGCAGTATGATTGGTGGTGCTGCAACTTTGTGGCTTTATCAATTGTATGGTTGGCAAACAGCGCTGATTTGTTTAGCTGCAATGACAGCATTCACCATGCTTGCAGTGTTTCAAATTAAAGAAAAAACCAATACTGAAAAAATTGCCAAACAAGCGCCGAGTCTGATTCGAGCCTTTAAGCGCCCTGAGATGCTTTGGGCCTTGGCTTTGATTGTCTGTTATCGCGTAGTCGAAGCGCCAGCAATGGCCATGCTCAATCCGATGTTGATTGATCAAAAATGGTCATTGGCAGAGATTGGCGTACTGATGTCTGTGATTGGCGCGGGCATTGGGTTATTGGCAGCAGTGACAGCCGCATTCCTGTTAAAAAAAATTGCAGCAACACAATTACTGATTTGGGCTGGTTGGGCACGCAGTTTGGTCTATGCCTTACTGGGCATCGCGGTCTTACTCAGCTGGTTTAATCAGTGGCAAATGTTATTGGGGCTATTTGTTGTAGTTATTTTGGCGATTCGTTATATCGCGATGACTGCTTTATATGCGCACTTCATGCATACCAGCTCTAAGGAACAAGCTGGAACAGACTTCACCATTTTGGTCTGTTTTGAACTCCTGGTTTATTTCATTGGCGGTGCAATGTCTGGTTTCTTGGCCAAAGCATTTGGTTATGGAAATTTCTATCTCATTCTCGCAGCAGCATCTGTGTTGAGCGTCTTGCTCAGCCAAGTGTTAATCCACAAAGCAAAACAAACGAAACAACTCACCTAGGGGTAATTTATGAAAGTACGTTCACTTTCGACATCATTAACGCTGTTAAGCTTAGCAATCAGTACTCAGCTATATGCTCAAACAGTTGAAACAGATGCATCTGTTCAAACGACTGCTGCTGTTACAAGTCAGAAACCAACACAACTTGCACCTATTGTGGTGACAGCCTCGCGTTCAGCACAAAGTATTGCTGAAATTGCAGGTACGGTGTACCGCATTGAACAAGAAGATATTGCAAAACAAGCCGCTGCGGGTAAAAGCACAGCAGATATTTTAGGCTTATTAGTTCCATCGCTTACACCAAGCTCTGGTACAACCAGTAACTATGGAATGACCATGCGTGGTCGTACAGTCCAGTATATGATTGATGGTGTACCACAAACGGGTTCGCGTGATAGTTCACGTCAATTAAATAGTATTAGCCCTGATATGATTGAGCGTGTTGAAGTGGTCTCTGGTGCAAGTAGCATTTATGGCTCTGGTGCAACAGGCGGGATCATCAATATCATTACTAAAAAAGGGTCGACCGAGGGTGTTCATTTTGAATCAAAACTCGGTGTAACTTCAGGCGATAACTTTAAAAATGATGCCTTGGCTTATGAAGCATATCAATCTGCTGCATTTAAACAAGGGGACTGGAATGGTTTCTTAGGGGCAAGCTATACCAAGCGCGGTGAGATTCAAGACAGTCATGGCGATCGAATTGGACCTGAAGTTGCTCAGACTGACCGTCAAGATACGGAAACCATCGATGTCAATGGTCGCTTGGGATGGCAGTTTGCTGATAAGCAAAGTATTAGTATTGGTGCACAATATTATAATGATGAACAAGACAGTGACTATGGTGCAGACTATGGACCAGGCTTAGCTGTTTTACTTAGAGGTGCAAAACCAAGCCAGAAAGCAGTGAAAGGTTTGGAACTAGACAGTCAGCCAAGAACAAAACGTGCAGCTGTAAATGCGCAATATGAAAACCAAGATTTCTTTGGTCAGACTTTAAATGCAGAAGCTTACTATCGTACTGAAAAAGGTCGGTTTTATCCAAGTGCAAACTATTTAGCACATGCAGCCCATCCTCAAAAAGGGATGTATATTGTTACTCAATCGGAAACTGATATTGATGTATTTGGTGCGCGTTTAGCTTTACAAAGCAAATTAAACCTTGCGGAACGCGCTTTACATCTCACTTATGGTGTCGATTATGACAAAGAAAAAGGCAAGCAAACCGCACAGCTTTATGATCTAAATACTTTTATGAGTAGTAATGGTCTGAAGTTCAAACCATTAAATAATTATGGTTTTGGTCCAGATGTAGATACTGAGAAGTTAGGTTTCTTTTTACAGAGTCAATTTGAAGTCACTGATCGCTTAAATTTACAGGCAGGCGTGCGCCATGAGCGAATTGATAGCCAAGTGCAGGATTCTGTTCCTTATTCTGAAGCGATGATTGCAGATTTTATTCCAACATATAATCCAGTAACTTTAAAAGGTGGGTCGGTCAAGCATGATGCGACTTTATTTAACTTAGGGGCTGTTTATCATTTAACAGATGCTCAACAAGTCTTTGCCAATTTCTCTCAAGGTGCAAACTTGCCAGATGTACAACGTATGCTCAGAGACGTTCCAGCAAACTTTGTCGTAAGCAATCAAACCATTGATCCAATTAAAGTGAATAGTTTTGAGCTAGGTTGGCGTCTACAAGACAATGCTCTAACCACAGGGCTTACTGCGTTCTATAACAAGTCGGATAAATCTTTGAAATTTGGTCCACCAAACTTTGCAATCGAAGTGATTGATACCGATGAGCGTGTTTATGGGCTAGAAGGTAATGTGAAGTATGCGGTGACTGATGCATGGAATGTCGGTGGTACTTTGGCTTATACACGTGGTCAATTTAAAAATACCAGTGGCAAATGGCAAGAGTTAGATGCCATCCGTGTTGCACCCTTAAAAGGAACTGTCTATTCAGATTGGCAATTTAACGATGGTCTAGGTTTGCGTGTTCAAACCTTGGCAATTGGCGGTACAGACAAAGCGCGTAAAGAAGCCATTGAAAATGGTAGTCGCCCACCTGCTGAAATTAAAGGTTTTGCAGTTATGGATGTGATTGCCAATGCGAAAGCCGGTCCGGGTACTTTAGGATTTGGTGTTTATAACGTTTGGAATACTGATTATAAGTCTGTATATAGCCAAGCAGTTTCGACAGTGTATGGCGATATTTCTAGTCTAGCTGCACAAGGTCGTACTTATGGTTTGAGTTATACCCTCAAATACTAATCTAATCAAAAAGGCATCTGTTTTAGATGCCTTTTCTTTTGATGATTTTCATGATGAACAATAATTTAAAGTTTTTAGCGCTAGCTGCTTTGATCAATGGAACTTGTTTTTCCATGATTCTCCCTTTACTTGCCCCATTGACACGACAATTACATTTATCTGAATTCCAAGGTGGTGTGATTGTTTCAGCAGGGGCAATCTGTATGGCAATTGCCTCGATCTGGATTGCGAAAAAGAAAAATCAGCTATCTCCCAACCAACTCGTCAATTATGGCTTTTGGGGAATGACCTTTACTTGGGCTATTTTCACCTTGATTCTGTATTTTGGATCACAAGCGATTTTACCCACGTTATTGATTTTTATCTTACTGGTATTGAGTCGTGCTTCTACAGGTATTTTTATGGCTTTGCCACAAATTGGTCTGCAAAGCTATGTAATGACACATGCGAGTGAAGCCGCTGAACGTAGCAAGCAAATGGCGATGTTTGGTGCGATGAATAGTTTTGGGATGATTATCGGCCCGTTTGCAACCTCAGTTTTATTGTTTGGTGGTTTACTTTTCCCAATGTGGATTGCTGTGGCTTTACTTGGCTTAGTCAGTATTGCACTCGGCATCCTGTTTAGTAAAAGTCCGCAAGTTCAGGCTGAGTCATTCAATCCGCAACAAGATAAAGATAATGCACGAGCGAATGAGCCAATTCTGAAGCAAAGTCTGATCTGGTTAACTCTAGGTTTTGTCACTTATGTTGCAATTGTGACTTTAAATATGACGGCAGGTTTTTATATTCAGGATAAGTTTTATCTCAGTAGCCAACAGAGTGCAGTTTATTTTTCTCAATGCATGTTGGTCGTTGGCATTTGTCTAGTACTGACCCAACTTTTAATCGTGAAAGTGTTTAAACTCAAATTAAATAGTTTGGTGATTATTGGTTTAGTCACAATGTGTTTTGGTCTATTACTTTCACTCTACGCACCTACAATTTTTGTATTTCAGGCAAGTTATATTTTTTATGGTATTTCTGTGGCGTGTTTATTACCTGCATTTACCACAGGTGCTGCTCAAGCCGTATCCCAGCAATCACAGGTTAAGATGGCAAGTTTTTGTACGGCAACACAGGCATTGGGTTTAATTGTTGGCCCCTTACTCAGTACATTCCTGTACCGCTTTAATACCCATTTCCCATTCTATCTATTACTGTTTTTAACCATGTCGATTGGCCTTTATTTTAGTTGGATGTTGATTCGAAAAGAGGATGAAACCGCATTGCTATTTGATGAATAAAAGGGATTTTGGCTAAAAATGACTCATCTTTTTCCTCATAATGCAAGTATTCCGACTGTTTCAGTCATATATTGCTATGATGAGTCGCCTTTGTGTTTATTTTTTGATCAAATTTATTTCATTTATTGACGTTTTGGATTTTAACGGGATTTTTTATGTACCCTATAAAACGTCATAACAAGATAGATAAAGGAGTAAAGATGCTTATTTTTCATGATTATCCTGTTCAAGGAGCACTTTTTGACATGGATGGAACAATGTTTGATACCGAGCGCTTACGCTTTCAGACATTGAAACAGGCATCAAAAGAGCTGATTGGACAGGAATTTTCTGATGAATATTTGATGCAGTGTCTCGGCTTAAGTGCCAAAGCATCGGAGCAACTGGCACAAAAGTTTTATGGTACAGATGTTCCTTATACTGCCATTCGCAAACGTGCAGATGAGGTGGAATTGGAGTCTGTACGTAAAAATGGTGTGCCGATTAAAAAAGGTTTGGTTCAAGTTTTAGAACGTTTAAGAAAGTCTGGTCTAAAAATGGCAGTTGCGACCTCAAGTCGTCGAGCAATTGCAGAAGAATATCTAATTAATGCCAATGTTTATAAATTTTTTGATTTGTTGGTCTGTGGGGATGAAGTTGAAAAAGGAAAACCACATCCAGAAATCTTTTTAAAAGCGGCGCAGAAGCTAAATTTACAACCGCAACAATGTTTAATGTTTGAAGATTCGGAAAACGGGATTTGTTCAGCCTATGATGCTGGCGGTATCACGATTTTATTCAAAGATATTAAAGAACCCAATGATCATATGCTCTCTAAAGCAAATTTTTACTATCAGGACATGTATGAGTGCCTGAATGCTTTGGATCAATATGTCCCTGAAATGGGTATGCCACAATTACAAGAATTATTTCCGCAAAGTGTCAATCAATTGACTGTTGGGATTCATGGCTTTGGTGCCATTGGTGGGGGATATGTAGCACAGATCTTGTCCTATTGGGATGGTTACACACGCCCAAAACGGATTCTGGCATCAACCCGAAATCGTCTTTATTTGGAATCCGTGAACAGTTTTGGCAGCTATAGTATTCGATATGGTCAGTCTTCCTATGATGAGCGTATTGATAATCTCACTGTGATTGATGCTGACAATGAACAGCAGATGTTAGAGATGTATATGCAATCTAGCCTGATCGCACTGTGTTTGCCAGAACAGGCAATTGAGTCCGAGGCGAAAACGATTGCGAAGGGACTATTGGCCCGTTTTATGTCAGCTGATGCAGACAACAATGAGCCGATTACCTTTTTGATTATTCTGAATAAAGTGTGCGCAAAGTATTTGGTCTTAAAACATATCCGTGAAGCCTTACTTTCTATGACGGATGAAGATATTGCAGAACATATTTTAAGTGAACATTATTTTTGCGATACCGTGGTCAATCGAATGGTGTCAAAACTGACGGATCAAGCCTTATATCGTCAGCTCAATATCAAGCACAATTTATTTAAACAATATCAAAATGATCTCAATCCAGAAACGATTGAACTTACAGAGGAAACCGCCCTCACTGAAAAGCAAGAACAGCAGATTACTCATTGTTTAGAAGACATGCGTGGGCAGTTTCAAACAGGGCAATTCTTACAAAATATGGACTTGATCCTATTCCATAGTGAAATGGATATGCCGATTTACGTGGAAAATCGCAGTCCATTGTTGAGCAAAATGCGCCAAATGATTTTGGTGGATCAGATTTCTGAGATTCAAATCATTAAAAATCGACTATGGAATGGATGTCATGCCATGTTAGCGTGGTATGCCAGTGCACTTGGACATGAAACCATTGGTATCGCCATGGCCGATTCCAAAATCATGAAATATGTAGAGCAGGTGGTCAACGAAGTTAAATTGGGTTTGGCTAATATGATTCCCAACCAAGCCAAAGAACTGGATCGGATGGCGGAAAGTTTTCTGCATTCTTGCCGAGCCGCCTATAAAGATCCATGTGAGCGTGTAGCTCGTGATCCGCTTAGAAAACTCAATCTGAATGAGCGTGTTTTAGGCAGTTTAGAATCTCATGTGCAGCAACAACTTCCTTACCAGAAGTTAATGCAAGGTGCAATTTATGGCTATGCTTATGCGCTGAAAATGCTTGAGCTGGACGAGATTAAGATTGTAAAACATGTCCAGACCAATATTGAGCATATGGACATTACTGAAAATCAGAAGAAAGCCTTATTAAACCAGCTCTATCACGGAATTCAGGCGCAACTCAATGATAATGCATTCATGTCACAGTTGGAGGAATTGAAACCTCTAACTGTATAAGCGGCAATGATCACGGTGAAAGTACCTTAACTTCTATCTGGGTTTATGTTTGAATAACACAACTTTATCTATGATGCTGAAGTTGTGTTATTACAAGCAGACACCCAGTTGATTGCGACCGCAATACGCGATTATCCTGAATGGCACAAGGGTCGCTCAGATTATGGGCTTTGGTATATAGAGATTGATCAACCTGAATTGATTCAATATTTAGATGAAATCCAGGCACAATTTTCAGATCTATTACTTCCTGCACAGCAACGCCAATATCACATTACTTTATTTGTGTGTGGTTTCTTGCAGCCTGCTGTCAAGCAATACGACGATGATTTTCAGATTCAACAATTACAGCAGCAGATTAAGCAGATTGAAGCATTACAGCTCACAGCTTTTGAGCTGGAAATCACACAGATCGATAGCTTTAGTAGTGCTTTGTTCCTACAGATTAAAGATCAGCAGGGTGTACTAACCCAAATTCGGCAGCAATTTGCCCATGTATCTGAAGAGATCGCAGCACTTGAATATTGTCCGCATATTACTTTAGGTTTGTATGATGAAGCTTGGCCGAGTGATAGGGTATTGCAGCGGATACAACAGCTTCCGTTAAAAACCATGAAGATTCAGGTCAAAAAACTGACTTTCGGCTATTATAAGGCACAGATTTTACAAGGATTACTGTATCCTTATCAGCAAATTGAACTAGGTTAGATATGTTGCAACTAATTTTAGGTGGGGCCCGCTCAGGTAAAAGTCGTTTGGCAGAACAAACCGCCAAAGAGACAGGTTTATCGGTCATTTATATTGCAACGGCGCAGGCCTTAGATGCAGAAATGCAGCAGCGTATTACGCATCATCAACAGCAACGTCCAGCCCATTGGCAAGTGTTTGAAGAACCGATTTATCTTGCCGACCGGCTTTTACAATTGGATCAGCCTGATCAGCTGATTTTGGTCGATTGCTTAACCTTGTGGCTGAGTAATCTTTTATTGGCTGAAGACCCAGCCTTGCAACAACAACAGATGCAAAAACTATTTGAAGTCTTACCGCAACTACACTCTCAAATTATTTTGGTCAGTAATGAAACTGGACTTGGAGTGGTACCGATGGGAGAAATCAGCCGTTGTTTTGTCGATGAAGCAGGGCGTTTGCATCAGACCTTGGGGCAACTTGCCAATAAAGTCATGTTTTGTGTCGCAGGCTTTCCAATGATTTTAAAAGATGAGAAATAACATGACTGAACAAGCACAATGGTTTTTAGCTGCAGTACAACAACCAGATTTAGATGCCAAACAACAAGCTGAACAACGTCAACTGCAATTGACCAAACCTACAGGGGCTTTAGGGCAACTTGAGCAGCTAGCCATTCAATTGGCGAGCTTACAGGGCACAGTACATCCTCAAATTCAACAACCTTGGATTACGATTTTTGCAGGCGATCATGGGGTGGTTGCAGAAAATATTTCGGCTTATCCGCAAGCCGTGACCCGTCAAATGCTGCAAAATTTTGCCTCAGGTGGTGCAGCTATTAGTGTGATTGCCAAACATCATCATGCACATTTACAGGTTGTGGATTGTGGAACTGTAGGTGAGGCCTATGATTATGTAGGGGTTGAGCGCCATTGCATTCGTGCAGGTACAGCCAATTTCGCTCAACAAGCTGCAATGACGGAGCAAGAATGCTTAGCAGCTTTGCAATTGGGTAAAGACAGCGTTGATCGCGCCAAAGCACAAGCTGCTGATATTTTTATTGCAGGTGAAATGGGGATTGGTAATACCTGTTCAGCTTCAGCACTGGCGTGTTTATTGTTGAATGAAGATGCCGCACAACTGACCGGTGTGGGAACAGGGATTAATAATCAACAGCTGCAACATAAAATCTCTGTCATTGATCAGGCAGTGAAACAACATCAAGCAGCTGTTGCTGACGATGCTTTAAAAATCTTGGCTGCTGTTGGTGGTTTGGAAATTGCTGCAATGACGGGTGCCTATATTCGCTGTGCACAACTTGGTTTGCCAATCGTGGTGGATGGTTTTATTAGCTCGGTTGCCGCTTTATGTGCGGTACGCATTCAGCCCCACAGTCGTGCATGGATGCTGTTTGGGCATCAATCGGCTGAATATGGCCATCATCGTGTGCTAAAAGCCCTAGAGGCTCAGCCTATTTTAAATATGAATTTGCGTCTTGGTGAAGGTAGTGGTGCAGGAGCTGCATTGTCGATGCTGCAACTGGCTTGTGTGTTGCATAACCAAATGGCCACCTTTGCTGAAGCTGCTGTGACAGGTGATAAAGTTGCACCTTGATTTGCTGCGGCACGGTGAAACCACACTGAGCCATACTTTGCGTGGGCATCTCGATGATGCCTTGACTGAACACGGTTGGTTGCAAATGCAATCCACCGTTCAACAGCAGCTTGATGCTCAGGTACACTGGGATGTGATCATCAGCTCGCCCTTGCAACGCTGCCAAAACTTTGCGGCCGCATTAGCCAAACAACTCGAATTGCCCTTACTACTCAATGTTGAAATCAAGGAAATGTATTTTGGTGATTGGGAAGGTGTTGCGACTCAAACTATTTATGAAACAGCACCTGAATTATTGGCAAATTTCTGGCAATTCCCAACTCGATATCATGCGCCGAATGGAGAGTCGTTGAATCAATTTCAACAGCGTGTCATGCACGGTTTTACTGAAATTTATGTTCAAATGCAGCAACATAACTGGAATAGAGCATTGATTGTGACGCATGGTGGGGTGATTAAGTTGCTGACCTGTTTGGCACGTCAGCACAAACTAGATGAACTATTAACCATGCCCGCAGAGTTAGGAACGTTATATGCTTTAAAGCTAACTCAAGTTGACAATCAAATTCACTTTTCTGAAATGACAGCAACTTAGTAGTCATAAAATCTTATTCTGTTTCCAGTATTTGCTTGGGTCATGTAATCGAATTGTCATTGCGACTGCCTATGATACATGGCATTTCTTGACCTATAAGCAAATCATTCATGAATATATTATTGAAAAGCAGTGTGTTATGCGCGAGCATTGTATTAGCGGCATGTAATAACGACGATCACTCAGAATCGCAAACAACCCCTGAAAATAACGCTGAATCAAAATATTATCAGACTAAAACTCCATACCAACCACAACAAGATTTCAAAAAATATGAAGCCATTCCGCAAGGCTTTCAGCCTGTATTTACAGAACTGGTTGCACGTCATGGCTCACGCGGTTTATCCAGTATTAAATATGATTTAGCGCTGTATAACCTTTGGAAACAAGCCAAAGCTGAACATGCACTCACACCTTTAGGCGAAAAGCTGGGAGCAGATTTAGAAAGCATGATGAAAGCCAATATTCTTTTGGGTTATGGTGTGGATGGCATTCGTCAGTTTGGCTATGGCAATGAAACGATGCAAGGTATTCAGGAGCATCGTGGTATTGCTGATCGCTTATTACAACGCTTACCAAATCTGTTTAAAACCGCAGCACAACAACCGACATCAATTTTAGTGCAAAGTTCGGGTGTAGACCGTGCGGTAGATAGCGCCAAGTTTTTTACTGCTGAATTGATTCAACAGCAACCGCAATTAAAGGCACACATCACCCCAATTTCATACACCAGTTTAGCTAGTAGTAGTGTGCCAACGATTGAAGATGGTGGGGTGGATCGTTTTAAGCTTTATTTTCATAGTTTGAATAAAGATCAAGATTTAGCACAGCCTTTATCAGGACAACAACAGGCAATTTACGATGCCAGCCAAGCCTATCAGCATTTTGAAGAAGAGGATGCAGGTCTGGTCAATAAGTTAAATGAACTTGCGAAAAATAGTCGTGCTGAACAAGTGGCAAAGAGCGTATTGAATCCACTGTTCAAAACAGAATTTATTCAAAAGTTGGGAACCACGGGCTATGTATTTAGCAATACTGGTTCATATAGCGTCACTTCGCCTAAAGGTGAAACCATCACTGAAAAAGGTAAGGGTAAAAACAGTATTGCCAGTGCTGTGGATGCTGCGGCCTATGTCTATGAGTTATATTCAATATCAGGCGGTATGAAAACTGAATTGAAGGGTGTGAATTTTGATCAGTATATGCCTGTAGATGCTGCAAAATTTTATGCTGAATTTAACGATGCCAATGATTTTTATAGCAAAGGGCCAAGTTTTACCGAATCGAAGAACGTCACCAGTGCAATTGCTCAAGGCCTAAAGCAGGACTTATTTAAACAAGTCGATGCGATTGTAGATCAGCAGCAAGCACATCGTGCGGTATTACGTTTTGCCCATGCCGAAATTATCATTCCATTGGCGACCAGTTTAGAGTTGCACAATATGATGCAACCTTTGCCTTTACGTCAAACCTATAGCTACAACAGCAGCACTTGGCGAGGTGAGGTGGTGTCACCCATGGCAGCGAATCTACAGTGGGATATCTATCAAGACAAGCAAGGCACAACCTTGGTAAAAATGTTCTATAACGAGAAAGAAACGTTGTTTAAGTCGAGTTGTAACTACGCACGTTATAGTACGAACAGTTTTTATTATGATTATTTGAAGCTTAAACAATGTTATCAAATTCAATAAACTAAGATATTCAGTCTTTTCATTTGGGAATAGCTTGCTATTCCCAATTTTATTTCTTCATAATCCATGCATGATAAACCCGTTGTCATTGAGAGGTTGCATGACACCTTTTTGGATTGCCTTGCAGTTTTTGACTGTTTTACCAATTGAACTCAAAACGATGCCAAGCGCAAAACAGAATGGTCAGGCCATGCTGTTTTATCCTTTGGTGGGTTTATTGCTTGGGTTGATTTTGTTTGCATCTGCCATGTTATTGGCAAAGCTTCCGATCATCTTGAGTGCGGCAGTGATTCTCGTACTCTGGATTTGGCTGACAGGTGGATTACATCTGGATGGTTTAGCGGATACAGCCGACGCATGGGTCGGTGGATTTGGTGATCCTGAACGAACCTTGAAAATCATGAAGGACCCTGCATGTGGTCCAATCGGGGTGCTGAGTTTAGTTGTCGTCTGCTTGCTGAAATTTGTGGCCTTATACGTTTTGCTTGAACAACAAATGGCTGTTTTTTTAATCGTCTTGCCTATGCTTGGGCGCAGTGTGCCACTGTTTTTATTCCTTACTACGCCTTATGTACGTGCTCAAGGCTTAGGCCGTTCTATGACAGATTTTATGCCTAAAAAACAACTTTGGATGGTTTTTGTCATTACAATAGCATTGCTTTGTATGTTTAAATGGCTTGGATTAATTGCCTTACTGGTTTTTTTAGTGCTGCTTTTTTATATGCGATCATTATTTATTAAAAGAATTGGCGGGATTACTGGGGATACTATAGGTGCTGCAATTGAGCTGGCTGAAACTGGCGTGCTTCTCAGTGCTGTGATTGCTTCGTTCTATATCATTTAAAAAAATTGATCACTTGGATTGGCGTGATCCTCCTGTAAACAGAAGAATCACTTTGAGTGATGTTAGCGTTTATGCAGTTGAACCCAGAAACCCAACACAGCGAGTAAGGCAACCAGTGCTGCAATCGTAGCTAGAATGATATCTCGAAGCGTTTTATCTATCGGCAACCATGTCCATTTGTGTAAATAAGCAAAACTAAATCCTTCTAAGGCATCTTGTTGTGTGACCTGAGCTGCAATCACACCGCTGCTCGGTTCTATATACAGTCTGAGTTGATTCTCTAACTGGGTCTCAACCTTGATCACAGGTAAGCGTTTGTTGATAAATCCATATTCTCCTCCAAAACTTGTCACCCATGAGGATTGTTTAATCTGCTCTGGCTTTAAATCTAAGTAGCTAGCAGCTAATTGTTTGCTTTGTTCGAGAATATCAAGCGCTTTACCATTACCCGCATCTATAAACTGAATCGCGGGAGCTGCTGTTTTGGTCACGTGATGATCATGCGCTTTGTTTGCCGCCGTCATGCTGCCTTGTAAAGGAGCTTGTCCGATAGCTTGAATCATCCATGCAGCACGAGTATGTGTCTGGCTAAAGGTGGTGGGCACAAGATCCAGACGCTGAATGGGCTGCTGAGTAACCTGCTGCCATACTTTGGTACTTAGATCAGCCGTATGGAACACAGGTTGAATATTTTTTATATCGGGCTTTTTTTGCCAGATATGATAGAAACCACTGAACACCCAGAGCAGAATAAAGACACTTAAACTGATACCTAAATAGCGATGTAGAAATTGGATCGGTTTTTGCCCTAGACGGTGATTGCGCCGATTATGAATCTTAAAGAATAAGCCAATCCCCATAAAAAGCATGCACAATATGCCAATCAAAGCGATTTGCATGAGAATAGTTTGACCTGTCCAAGTTTGATCACCCCACGTCCAGGTATGACCTAAGCGGAATATTTTTGCCATCCACATCATTTGATCATTAGACAGCGTGGCCAGTCGTGCTTGTGAAGGATCCACATAGGCACGTAAACCATTTTGAAAATCAACACGCCAAACTGGCAGTAAACGATTGACACTCGGATAATCATCGCTGAATTCGGTGATGATTTGACTGGATACAATTTCTTGTTGAGAGAGACCCGTGTACCAGCGCGCTAAACGTTCGGCATCTTGTTGTTCTGCATTAACCAGCAATTGACTGGTCTGACTATCATAGTATTCAGCAATCTTTTGATTAGGCTGTAATATGCGATAGGCAATCTGCTGATTTTCTAATTCAATTACCTGCAAGGCTGAAAATTGCACGATTTTATGTTGCTTGAGAACATCTGTTGCCGCTAAGGCATGTGTTAAATCCAATTGTTGAGATGGAGGCATTCGTTTTACAGGCTGAGGTTGTGTTGCACTCATCATCGGATGCAACACACCTGTTAAAGACCAAAGTAAAACGAGAACGCCCAACACCATCCCAAAACTACGGTGCAATGCCAGTAGTTTTTTCAGTTGTTTGGCATTCATTGCTTATTTCCCAAAATGATAACGTAAACCTAATAAATAGGTACGTGGTGCAGCGGGGGTATAACTGACTTGGTTATTACTAAATGAGGTACTTTCCGCATAATGCTGATCTGTGGCATTCAGGATTTGCCCGTAGATTTCATAAGCATTTTTACGGTAATTGGCGCGCAGATTCAGCAAAGTATGGCCATCATACTTTTCCGTATTGGCATCATTAATCCAGTAAGAACCGACATAAACCGCTTCTGCAGAGAGTAATAGCTCAGGTATTGGTTTGATCTGGTATTCAAGCGTACCAAATGTTTTAGGCGCACTTGGCATGGTGTTGCCGCTATAATCTAAAACACTCGACGGTTGAAATTGCTGATATTCATGTTTGGCCACACTACCTGAGAGTTTTAAGCGCTGATTATATAAATCACTGAGTTTCCATGTTCCCCCAATTTCAATTCCCTGATGTAAGGTTTTGCCTGCATTGCGTGGCTCGCGTGTGTTATCTGGCTTGGTATAGCTCATCACTTCATCTTCGCCTTCTAAGCGATATAGGGTGATTTCACCATCTAAGCGATCATCGAATAATTTAAAGCGCAGACCTGCATCAATATTATTAAATGTGGCTTCTTTCAAGTCAGGTGTCACCAGATTCGCCCCGTATAAACTGCTCACCTCTGGCGGTACAAAACCTTGCGACCAATTACTATAAAGATCAAGCGCTGGGGTGATGTTCCAGACAAAACCGACTTGCGGGCTAGCTTTCTGAAAATCACGTTTCTCATTCGGTGCGCCTGTGGTTTTTGATGGAATTAATTTATTTTCATAGTCATAACTAATCCAGTCATAGCGTGCACCACCAACTAAATTTAAAGTCGGTAACACTTGCCAATTGGCTTGTGCATAGAGGGCTTGGTTATTGACGTCTACATTAAAGTCGCGTAAGCGCTGGCGTTGTTGATAACCGGTATATACCAAGGTATTCGGGTCACGGAATACCTGAATATCATTGGTTCTGGCTTGGTTAGGAGAATGGTCAGCCATCGCCCCAACAATCAGTTTGACCTGATCAAATGTCGCTGAATGCTGCGCATTTAAGCCATAGGACTGAAAGGCGTTATAGGTAGTTTGACCGCTATAAGTACCCGTCGGTGTGCCATTTTTAACATCGGTACGGATGTTATAACTTGGATTTTGTTCGGTAGTATTGTCACGATAATATAAGGTAACTTGACTCTGTTGCTGATCATTCCATTGATGGCTAATTTGAGAAGAAAGCCGTGTGGCATCGACTTCACGATAGGTGAATGTTTGGTAGCTGTATCCAGGACGTTTGCGATAATCATCCGGATTTAAGCTACCGGTCATATCCGCTTTTAAATGGTTATAGCTGAGGATATTTTTGATTTGGGTGGCATCAGAGATATGCCAGTCGTGTCTGAGTGTCACACTCTGTTTATTGCTTTCAGCATGGTCTTGCCAGCTATCACCACGATCACTGGCATAGGCAGAAAGTCTTAACCCATGCTCACCCCATTCGCTATCAAAGCTATTCGATGCACCGACATCGACACGGCGATACCCTTTAGAACTGGCACTGATGCCCAGATTGGCTGTGGGTGTAGTACTCGGTGCTTTGGTGAGGAAATTAATGGTTCCACCAATCGCATTGCTGCCATATAAGCTGCTAGCAGGGCCACGTAAAATTTCGATACTATCAATGCCCGCCAAATTCACCTCATATAAGGCATTGTGGTTAAACACACCCACAGGACGAATCGAAATACCATCTTCTAAATATTGATAAACGGCTGCTGTGGTAATCGGTTGGCGAATGGACATCATATGCTGTTCATTGCCCAAGTCATTCATTAACACGCCTGGGGTTTGATTCAGCACTTGTCCAATAAAGGTTGCATGTTTATCTTCAATCTCCTTGCTATTCATTTTACTGATCGCAGCAGGGGTATTATTAATCGATTCACCTTCACGACTTGCGGTGACAACAATGGTGGCTAAGGTTTTGGTGGTATCAGATGGCACAGTTTCAGCAAAAGTAGCAGAACTATAGCCAACAGACAGGCACGCAGCCGCTAATACAGACAAACGGAATTGAGTATTCATTATGAACTCTATAAAAAGCAATAACTAAGGGCGCACCAACGTTATTAACGGGGCACGAAGTAAAATTTGCGATTTATAAAGTCAGTGGTGGGGCTTGTTTGATCGGAAAAATATAAAAGATGCGGGCGATGTGCAGATCTTCTGTCCACGTATGGCACAGGCAGCGAACACGACTGAACCAAGCCAGTAGAAATATAATAATGAATGCAATCAGCGGGACGATCACAGCGGCATCTAAACCATGGGAGCATAATGGACAATGCTTCATGATTTGGCTGGCCAGTGCATACACGTGTTGTGCATATTCACTCAGCTGGGCATGTTTGACATGCTCTAGCTGCGGTCCGTGATGCATGTCGTGCATACTCTGTTGATGATGACCTGAATGTGTCTGTGACATCAACGAGACATTTTGAATTTCTGTGACTTGGCAATGGCTTGGCATTGCATAAAGTGCAGGAACGACGCCTGTATGGACCATCGTTGGTAGGAAGATATGCCAGAGTAAACATAGCAAAGTAATCGCGCCAAAATAGGCACGCCACTTAAGCAAATGTTGACGAAAACTGGACTTCATATCAGCGATACGTCGTAGGAGAAATGTGGCAGCAGTATAATCAAAAAATGACTTATAGATCAAAGCAAAATTAAGGTATTCTGAGACTGCTGAATTCAATTTTTTATAGGCAGATCAGCGTGTCAAAAATAGCAAATCATTCTGATTGGATTGTCAGAGCTTCAGATAGTGATCGCTTGGAAAGGATTGAAGCTTTCTTTTCTGATCATGCATATGAGTCACATCAACATGATACCTTTGCGATTGGTCGAACCTTGTCTGGTGTGCAAAGCTTTCATTATCGTGGTGAGGTTAGACATAGCCAGCATGGCATGACCATGGTATTGCATCCAGATGAAAAACATGACGGTAGTGCAGGGACTCAAGACGGCTTTCACTACCGAATGATGTACGTTGAACCTGCGTTGATTCAAAAGATCATGAAAGGCAAACCACTGCCTTTTTTCAAAGATGGGCTGAGTGATGATCCACGGCTTTATCGAGTCACCCACACACTTTTGCAAAATATGCAGGATCCATTGGATCTTTTAGAAGAAGAAGATGCTTTATATGACTTGGCGACAACCTTGTATGAAGTTGCAGGTCAGCCAGTACGTGCGCGGCAACGCTATGATTATATTGCGGCGGAGCGTGCTAGAGAGTTTATACACGCTTCACTGGGTCAGAACATCAGTTTGGATGATTTAGAACAGAATATCCAACGTGATCGTTGGAGCCTTTCTCGTGATTTTAGACTGCTATTTGGCACCAGTCCGCATCGTTATATGACCATGCGTCGGCTAGATATCGTGAAAAGGTGTTTGATGTATGGAGAGTCACTGACTCAGGCCGCCATCATTGCTGGTTTTTTTGACCAAAGCCATATGACTCGGCACTTTAGCAAAGCCTTTGGAATTACCCCAGCAAGATGGAAAGAGATTTATACACATCAGAAATAAGCTGTGCTTGCGACTAAAAAAGCTTTAAATAAGATGCATACCTTTTAAGAAATCACTCAACATAAATAGACCTGAAATAATTAAAAAGATACCCAGTATTTTATTTAGATGATTGAGCCAAATTGGATTACTCAATTTTTTGCCAATTACTGTTCCAGCAAATGAATAAAGCAACGGAGCACCCGCTGCACCGAGAGAAATGAGTAATGAAACAATCAGAATCAAGCTACCAGTGATATGTGCTGCAGGGTACATAATGGTGGTCACAGGTAAAATCACCAAAATCGCTTTCGGATTCAAGCTTTGAATCCAGAAACCATTCCAAAAGCTGAGGCTTTTGTATAGGGTTTGATCTGTTTTTAATTCGGTATGCGCTGTCATCATTTTATAGGCGATATAAAAGGTATAAAGCGCCCCGATCAAGGCAATAAAATGCAAATACGCATGGGGAATCAGTGCCGCACCTGCATAACCAAATACAACAAATAGCATCAGCATGGAGCAGCCCACACCTGCAAAAAAGCCTAATGTTCTGGAGAATTGTCCTGTTAGCCCAGCATTTAATCCCATAAAGTTCACTGGACCTGGGCTGTACATCACACTTAAGGTATAAAGAAAAATTTCCATGACCAACCTAAATGAATCAATAACAAAGGATGATCAAAATAGGGCAAAGTACTATGGGCTGTATTGTACGTTTGTGCAAGCTAGCCGAATTGACGAACAAAAAAAACAGGCTCATAAGAGCCTGTTTTCATCGCAGTTAAAAGATCGAATTAACGTGTTGGTAAGACGTCTTTCAATGCTTCATGCATTTCGAGTAATGCTTTTTCTGTGGTTTCCCAATCGATACAGCCATCAGTCACTGACTTACCGTATTCAAGATCGCATAGATTTTCAGGAATATCCTGACGACCACCTTTTAAGTGACTCTCTACCATGATCCCAACGATTGATTTGTTACCATCAAGGATTTGTTCCGTGATGTTTTTCAAAACCAAAGGTTGTAAGTACGGGTCTTTGTTTGAGTTGGCATGACTAGTATCAATCATGATCTTGTTGCTTACTTTAGCTTTTGCCAAAGCTGCTTCCGCTTCAGCAACTGAAGTTGCATCATAGTTAGGTTTGCCATTACCACCCCGTAATACCACGTGTGCATAAGGGTTGCCTTTGGTATTGATAATCGCAACTTGACCATTTTCATTCAGGCCCAAGAAGCTGTGACCATGTTTAACTGATTGCATCGCATTGGTCGCAACAGTTAAGCCGCCATCTGTACCGTTTTTGAAGCCAACAGGAGATGATAAGCCAGAAGACATTTCACGGTGAGTTTGGCTTTCCGTGGTACGTGCACCAATCGCAGACCATGAAATCAAGTCTTGGTAGTATTGTGGTGAGTTTGGATCAAGTGCTTCAGTTGCACATGGCAAACCTTTTTCATTCAAATCAATTAGTAATCCACGACCGATATGCAAACCTTTTTCAATATTGAAAGAGTCGTTCATGTCAGGGTCGTTGATTAAACCTTTCCAACCAACTGTGGTACGTGGTTTTTCAAAATAAACACGCATCACCAAATATAAGGTGTCTTTTACTTTTTCGCTGAGAACCTTGAGGCGATCAGCATATTCATGTGCAGCTTTAGGATCGTGAATCGAACAAGGGCCAATCACCACAAACAAGCGTTTGTCGTTGCCATCTAAAATGTTACGTACAGTTGCACGTCCTTGTAACACAGTTTGAGAAGCAGCATCAGATAAAGGGAGGTCAGCTTTCAGTTCTGCTGGGGTAATCAAAGTTTGAATGCTTTTAATATTAACGTCGTCGATATCTGGCTGAGAAACTGGATTTGACTGTAGAGTATTCATTGCTGTCACAAATTCAATCGAAAGAAAAGGTTATTTTGTCTACGAATATAGCATGAAATGCCGATTGATTAACTAGCGAAAAGCATAATTTATGTAGAAATAATCGGCATTACAACGCTTAAACAGTTGTTGTTACGTGCTTTGTTTGCTGAACCACAACTGCTTGATGTGTTTCAACTGGCTTTGGTTTCGCCTTAATTGGGTTCACCATGAAGTTCACACCCAAAGCAAATAGGGTAATGCCTAGAATTTTACGGATTAGTCGTTCTGGCATACGTGAGCTGATGAGTGTACCGACAATAATGGCTGGAATTGAACCCACCAATAACCACATTAACAGGGTAAAGTCGACATTACCTGAGGACATATGACTTAGACCAGCAACTGCTGTCAGTAATACCGCATGTACCACGTCTGAACCAATGATACGGATCATAGGAAGGTTCGGGAACATAAGCACTAAGGCCATGATACCGAAAGCACCTGCACCCACAGAAGACAAGGTTACAAAGATACCGAGCACAATACCCATAATCACAATGTAATGACGTTTGTGTTGCAATGCATGCTGTTCACTTTCCATATCCGCTTGTTCACGGTTACGGAATTTGTCAAAGAACTTTTCAATTTGCGCACGGAACACAATTGAGATACCGGTCAAGGTCAGCATAAAGCCCAAAACCATGGTCAATACCGCTTTATAATGGGTGGACTGACTGAGATAATGTTCAAGTACCCAAGAGGTTGCAAAAGAGGCTGGAATACTGCCTAACGCGAGCCAGAGTACAATTGGCCAGACAATATTTAGTTTTTTGGCATGAACCACTGAACCACAGAATTTTGAGATTGAGGCATAAAGTAGATCAGTACCAATGGCAATATGCGGTTCGATCTTAAATAGACTGATCAGGATTGGGGTCATCAATGAGCCGCCACCGACACCTGTGATACCGACACAGAAGCCAACCAATACCCCAGCCATAATAAATTCTATAGGACCAAACATCGACAATATGCCTAATTATGCAAAAATCAGCATATCTTATGCTTTTTTTAGATAACTCGTTGTGATGAATAATGATTTGCTTATGCAAAAAAAAGCTAAAGAAAGCCAATTTTCTAGATTTTTAGATCATCTTTAGTCAGATCAGCTTGCTTTATGAACTGTGATTGGTTTATTTTGAGATTCATACACGGATTGTATGTTTGATCATTTCGCTCTATGTCTATCTTTATTCGAAGCCTCATTTCATTGCTGATTGCTATGTGTTTTATCACCAATAGCTATGCAATGGCTATGTCTATGAATGAAGTAAATCAACCTGTCGTAGAACAAGTCATGACAAATCACGATGCGATGTCTGATTGTAGAATGTCTATGATGACGAAGCATGACCGTATGGACAGTGGCAAAATGGATACATCACACTGTCAAAAGAGTCTGTGCTGTGTTGCTGCAACTTTTGAACACAGCCATCATTCCATTGAGCGAAGCATACAATCAATTAAAACAGCAAATTCAGCTTATTTAGATCAACTGACTTTAGGGATCTATCAGTTACCTTATCGCCCCCAAATCATGTTCTGTTTTTATAAATTCAAATTTCTTTTTTTATTTCAAGGACATGATGATGTTTAATATTAAAACCGTATTGCTTTCAACACTCTTATTGGCCACGACTGTACCTGCTTTTGCTGCGAGTGATTGCTGTAAGGAAAAAGAGGCTGCTAATAAAAAAGAGTGCTGTGAAAAAAAGATGAAATGTTGTGATGACAAGGACAAAACGGCTGCTCAGGAAGATCATAGCCATCACGGGCATTAATTTCTAAGTAATCAAGCTATCCTTGGCAGAAGCTAAGGGTAGCTGTTGTGAAAAATATAAAGAAAGTGATTAAGTTTTTTAGTCTGTGTTTATCGTGTAGGTCTAGAAAAATAAAACTAATACATATAAGAACTTAATTGTTAACGGATAATGCCAAAAAATAAAATGGAAAATGTAGATTAATTTAGGATTATTTAATCAATTTTTTGTTTTGTATGAATATATTTAAAGATAAGTCGTTTTTTCAAAAGGTGCGAATCAATTAAATAAAATATAAAAATTGTTTTTATACATGACTAGACTAAAATTATTGAACAAAGGGAATGTCGCTTAGTTATTCATAATTCCTTAATAGGGCTTAGGTCACCGATATTAAGCAATCATACAATAAGTATATAAAGAGCGTTAATTTATGTATTTCCATCATCTATTTGAGATAGAAACAGATATTTTTAAAGGTGTGGCACCCCGTCCTGATGCGATTAATGAACTCATAGGAGGGGATGAATTCGCAGTTTGGCTGCGTGAAAGGTTAATTCTACAACAAATTTCCTGCAAAGATATTTATGCTGAAGATCATGGATGGGACTTTGTGCTTAACGTCGTTGGCAGAAGTTATCTCATCGTATGTTCTTGTGAGTTTGAAGATGAGGAACTTTCAACGGAGTGGCATTCTGTACAGATTGCACAAATTAAGGGCGAAATAATAGAAGCTGATCCAATTCTAGATTTGCTACGTAAGTTACTTATAGACGCATCTGAATTAACAGTATTAGCTGACGAGTCTATATCTCGACGTTAACTCGCATTAATGACATAGATAAAATTTAGCCTTTGAGACGCTGCATCTTTATTTCTTTGTAGGCTTCAGCTCATTCACTGATAACACCAACACAAAGGTCACGGGTGTGGCGAAGATCCACCAACTGATAAAGCCAATTGAACTGCCAAAGGTGAAGCAGAGTAAACTACCTGCAATCAAAAAGCAGATATAAGCTAAAACTCTCAACTGGGCTTTATAGCGAATGAAAACTTGTTGTTTGGCTTTACTGATTTGCTTGGCGCTACATTTATACAGCAACAACATCCCGATGAGGGTCAATACAAGGCTCAACAGAATCATGCGTTGACCTCCAGTTGTTTCGCTAACTTAGTTTTAATTTTTTGAACGGATTTCGCTTGAATCGGCTGGATATTTCTAAAAATAAACACAGCAAATAGGGCACAGATCAGCAGGAACAAATCAATTCGCAAGAATATCCAATAGCTGTGTAAATCAGTGATGAGCTGATGTTGAATCAAGTACACCAAGTTATAGACAGGTAGAATCAAAGCAATCAACCCGAAAATACAAATCTGTGATTTCCATAAATAGTGTTTTTTGGTCAATAAAGCGATGATAAAGCTCAGTCCCCATACGCTGAAAAAGGTATAAATTTCATAGTTGGGTGTGGTTTCAGTGATATGGACCAATCGATTGGCGAATAGATAGCCGAGCATTGCCATAGGAAGGCCGACAAAGGCTGCAACATTTAAACGATCCACCAAATAATAGCCAAAATGAAATTGATTCGATTTATTTTGAATCTGGCGTTTTAAGCTCCAGAGCAAGAGGCCAGACGCAATCATCAAACATCCCAAAATGCCTGAGCAAAAGAAAGCGAAGCGCAGTATCGGCTGTGCAAAAGTCGCCATATGTAGGCCATAAACACCCGCATTTAAGGTCGCAACAGTACTTTCATTTCGGGTATTAGCCAATACCTGACCTTGTCCATCAAAGGTGATTTGTGCCTGATTTAAGGTAATCGAACGATCTTCTAATTGCTTAAAGGTAATGATGGCTTGGTCTGTATTTGGTTTTTTGACCTCAATCGATGCTAAGGCTTGATCTCCCCATTGTTGTTTTACTTTTTCTAATAAGCTGCTCATGGGCAACATTTCTGCTTTTTTAGGTTCAGCTTGATGCGTTGTGCTTTTTTCAGTGGTTCTGATCTCAGTAAAATATTGAAATGGATTCTCTGGATAGAGTTTCTGCATGCCCCAAGGCAAGTACAGATAGAAGAAAATTGCCAATCCTGTAAAAGTAATGGTCAGGAAAAAGGGCAATGCCAGTACAGAGGAGACATTATGAAAATCTAACCAAGAACGCTGTGATTTAAAGGTTCTAAGGGTAAAGAAATCGGTAAAGATCTTCTTATGCGTGATAATCCCAGAGACCAAAGCAATCAGCATAATAAAGGCAGCGAGACAGGCGATTAGCCGTCCGACCATGATGGGAACACCATAGAGCTGAAAGTGGAAGTTATAAAAGAAATCTCCACCTTGGGTCGCTGAGAGTTTTAGCTCTTGCCCCGTATTGGCATCTAAACTACGGCTTTCATAGCCGCCGCTGGCTTGTTGCCAGTACATTTTGTTGACAGGTTCTTCATGATTGGCAATGTTGAGATACCAAGATTTGGCATCAGTCGCATTTTTAGCTAAATAATCCGTTGCTGTACGAATAGCAGTATCTTGATTAACTTGATATTGCGCCAGCTGTGGTTGCATCCATAGATTAATCTGATGTCGATAATAGGAGCTGGTACCCATTAAAAAAATGGCAAATAAAAGCCAGCCAAAAATTAAACCTGTCCACGCATGCAACCATGCCATTGATTGGCGAACGCCTTTATTTTGCATTTTTAATTTAAACCCACAGATAAGCCAAACAAAGCGCCTGTCAAAACCAGACTAGTCAAGCTGAGTTTCCACAGTGAATGTGCGCAAAAACTCAAAATGATAAAGGCTAGATAAAATAGAATTGAAATAAATGCCGCAAGATAGATTGCCTCTGCCTTGTCTAATAGATGGCTAAACAATGAACCGAGTCCAAGGCTCAAATACATCATGCACACATAGCCAACAACAAAACTCAGCACAAAGCGATAAAAAATGCTCAGTCGATAGACAAGCGAAATAGATGCAGATTTAGCCATAAAGGGTCTTGAAGCGAAAGAAGGGGGAAATGAATCACATATGGAAATGATTCTTGTTTATATTAAATCTTAGCGGAATCTCAATCAATTCTTCATTCATCGTAAATCTAGATTGTATTTTGAATAATAAATGTCATCTTAGATCAGAACTAATGTTCACCAATCATGAACAATTTGCGCGGTATAGGGTGATTCGATGTAAAATCATTCTGTTAGAATCATTTAAACATTTCTGTGGGGCGTGGGTCTTGTTAAAGCAAAAACTAAAAATTGGTATCGTGGTGGGAGAAGTTTCTGGAGATACTCTAGGAGTGAAACTCATGCGCAGTTTTCGCGAACAAGGCATCGATGCTGAATTTGAAGGGATTGGTGGTCCACAAATGATTGCTGAAGGATTTCACAGTTATTATCCGATGGAAATTCTTTCAGTGATGGGAATTGTTGAAGTCCTTAAAGATTTAAAAAAACTGTTTGCTGTGCGTGACGGTTTAGTTGAACGCTGGACAGAGCATCCCGTTGATATCTTTATTGGTATTGATGCACCCGATTTTAATTTACGCCTCTCTAAAACTATTAAAGAAAAACAGTTACCGATAAAAACCGTGCAATATGTCAGCCCATCGGTATGGGCATGGCGTCAAGGTCGTGTTCATGGCATTAAACGCAGTATCGATTTGGTTCTATGTTTATTTCCATTTGAAAAAACCTTTTATGAAAATTATGAGGTTGCCGCTGCCTTTGTTGGGCATCCATTGGCAAAGCAACTGCCGTTAAAAAATCCAATTACTGAAGCCAAGCATCAATTAGGCTTGTCTGCGCATAAAACCCATATTGCTTTATTACCAGGAAGTCGCCGTGGTGAAATTGAACGATTGTTACCACTGCTCACGGGTGCTGCTGAAATTCTTCATCGGAAGCATCCTGATCTGGAGTTTTTAATCCCTGCAATTAATGATGCACGCAAGCATCAGATTGAAAAGGGCATTCAAAATCTAGATACCAGCCTGAAATCTAAAATTCATGTTCTGGAAAATAGCGATGCCGAGTCAAAAATTGGCCGTATGGTGATGAATGCCAGTGATATTGTGGCTTTGGCTTCTGGTACCGCGACTCTTGAAGCAATGTTACTGCACCGTCCAATGGTGACTTTTTATAAATTGAACTGGCTGACCTATCTGATTGCGAAATTCATGGTCAAAATTCCATACTACTCATTGCCGAATATCATTGCAGGCAAGAAAGTAATTGAGGAACTGATTCAGGCCGATGCAACGCCTCAGCATTTAGCCACTGAAATCGAAAAATTAATGGATCATGAAACGGCGCATATTCAAATGATGCAACATTTGAGCATGCATAAACAGTTGATCTCGGGTAATACCGAAGATCCAGTACAAGCGATTCTCAATTGTTTAAATGCAGGCTAAATAAAAAAGGTGGCGATTAAGCCACCTTTTTTATGCATATGCTTCAGGCACGAAGGATTAGTTCGTAACCTGTATATTTACGGATATTGATCACACCAATATCGAATAATAAGTATTGGCCTTTGATTCCTTGCAACACACCGCGAATTTTTGGGGTTTTATCCAAATTCAGTGATTTAATCTTTTCAGGATAATGTTCAACGGGATAAATAAATTCACGTGGCGTTTCATCTTCCAAGAATTCCAAGCTTTCGTTAAATTCAAGGTTCTGATTGAATTCTTCACGGATGCTTTGAATTTTCGGAGCGAATTCTTCAAGAATTTGATCACGTTGTTCAAGCAGATTTAAAGGTTCAGCTTCACCTTTCAGCAATTTGCGCCAGTCGGTTTTATCTGCGATTTGTGTACCAATTAACGTTTCCAAATGCCCAGACAAACGACGTGAACCGACTTTCATAATCGGTAAAGCTTGCGTTGCCCCTTGATCTAACCAACGGGTTGGCATATTGACGATACGGGTAATCCCGATCTTTAAGGCACTTGAGTTGGCTAAATACACAATATGTGGCTGGAAACAAACATCATGTGCGAACTGGTCTTCACGACAGGTTCCCAAGTGATAATGGCAGGTTTCAGGTTTCATGATGCACAGGTCACATTCGGCCTTGGTTTTAAAACATTTAAAACAATGACCCTGCGAATAAGACTTCGGTGTTTTTGCGCCACAAGAGGTACAAAAGATATTGCCAGTCCATTCGATCTCAATTTCTTGACCTAAAACAAAAGGAAGGTCAGTTTCTGAACGATCTAATATAAATTTATATTCAACATTTGCCTTGCTTGTTGATTGATCAGTTACACTATGCGTTTTGAGCGCTGCATGCATTTTATGACAAATGCCTTGTAGTTCCATTAATAAACTCTCATCTTTTCAATCAAGGGTTGCAGTTATGGCTGAACAAAATGTCATCACTTCTATGCTAGACGATTTATCTCAAGAACAGCCCATTCATACTGCACTTTGTATAGGTCAGCAGATTGACCAAAATGCTTCAATTCAATGGCATTATTTTAGCGTAACTGACTTTTTAAGTCTGCCATTTACGCAGCGTTATGATTTAGGTTTTGTATTATTTGATACAGAAGAAATGCAAAACATCACCGAAACGCAAAAATCACAGCTGTTGGTGAAGTTACGTGACCTGATGGCCAAACGAATTGTCGTGGTCAGTAAACTGGGCGATGAAAAATTATTGCGTTCGCTTGGCTTTACTCAATTGATTGATAAAACCACACACGGCAGTGATTTTGCTTTATGGCAATTTAATATTTTGACTTATAAGCATGTACCTGACTGGTTTAACTCCAAGTTCTGGGCGAATCCTGAGAATTGGAATAAATTCCGCTGGTAAAATAATCAGGCTGGAAAGAGTTGCAAGTTCTTGCAAAATTTAACAATTTAACTTTGTTTTGTGCTTTCAAAGCAGCGTATGCTTTTTGGATAAATAATTCCAAAGGAAAGTTTAAGTCATGACTGATTTAACCAACATTGTTGAAATTTTAGCAAAGCAAGCTTTAGGCGGTCAGCAACAATCAGGCCAAGCGGGTGGTTTAGGTGGAATTTTAGGTTCTGTTTTAGGTCAACTTGGTGGGCAACAGCAAAATACCCAAAGCCAGCAAGGTGGCTTGGGTGGTATTTTGGGTTCAGTTTTAGGACAATTGGGTGGTGGAAATACTTCAACCCAAAGTAATGCAACTGGTGGTAATACCGCACAAACTTTATTGATTGCAGTTTTACCATTGGTGTTAGCTTGGATTCAAAAACAAGGCGGTTTACAAGGTGCATTGGATAAACTAAAAAATGCCGGTTTATCGAATCAAGTGCAAAGCTGGGTAGATCCACAGCAACAAAATGCACAAGATGTGCCAGAGCAAAATATTCAAAGTTTATTTGATGACCAAGATGTAGAACAAGTTGCACAACAAACTCAAGCACCGAAACAAGCGATTTATGGTGCAATTGCTTCAGTTTTACCGCAAGTGATTGATTCTTTAACACCGCAAGGTAGCAGTACCAATCCACAAGAAGCCAACCAAGATATTCAGCAAGTTTTGAATTTGGTGAGTGGCTTCCTTAAAAAGTAAAAAATCCGATGCGAAAAAGCCTGTTCTCTTGAGCAGGCTTTTTTCTAAGTTATATATCTACATCATTGCGATTCTGACAGCAATGATCTATTACATTGCTGCTTGGTCTTTTTCGCCCTAGATGTTGCTTTGTATACAGTACTTGGTTCAGGGAACAGTTTGAGCAGTGAAATATAAAGCAGTGCTGCGAGTGTAATACTGATCGGTAAACTCAGATCAAGACCGTTGAATAAATGTCCCCAAATACCAATGAACTGATCTGGTAAATGAACAAAGCATAAACCGATAAGCGCACTGGGTATCCATGCGATGATGCCACGCCAATTCCAACCATGATGAAACCAGTAAATGCCACCCTTTAGGCCATTTGCAAACACCTGTAAATCATCATTTTTATAGTAACCTTTCCGTGTGATAAATCCGATAATCATAATGATGATCCAAGGACTGGTACACACCACTATTAGAGTGGCAAAAGTCATGACGCTTTGAGTCAGATTCGCTGCAAAACGACCTAGAAAAATAAACAGGATGGACAATAGGCCAACCCAGATCGTGGCTTTAACACGTGTGAGTGATTTTGGAAAAAGACTCGACATGTCCAAACCCGTACCGTACAAGGCTGTAGTTCCAGTAGATAAACCACCAATCAGTGCAATTAAACACAATGGAATAAAGTACCAAGCTGGCGCAATTTGAATTAGTCCTGCGATGTAATTATTTTGTTCAATAAACACGGGAGCACTGCGAGCAACAATGCTGGCGGTGACTAGACCAAACAGAAAGGGAATTAAGGTTGCAAGCTGTGAAGCAAATACGGCTACCATGATTTTATGGGAGGCTGTTTCTTTCGGAATATAGCGCGACCAGCCACCAAGGAAAGTACCAAAGGAAATTGGGTTACTGAATGCAATCAAGGCTGCACCTGTGAAAGCTGCCCAAAATCCAGCTTGTCCGAGTTGAATTTGTCCTGCGTAAGTTGAATCAAATTGCTTGGAAAAAGCAAACAGACCTAAAAAGAATAATAGACTTGATGCAATCACGGCCACTCGGTTCACCAGTAGCATAAAGCGAAAGCCATAGATACAAATCGTAAGTACCAATAAGGCAAAGCCACTATAAACCAATCCATATAGCCAGTTACTTTGATAAGAACTGTCAAATAGACGTTGGGTTGCACCAATCAGTGCATCGCCAGAACTCCACACGGAGAGCGAAAAAAATGCGATGGCGGTAAGTAAGGATAAAAATGAGCCGACAACTCTGCCATGTACACCAAAATGAGCGCCAGAAGCCACGGCGTTGTTGGTTCCCGTACGTGCACCAAAAATTCCCATTGGCGCTAAGATACAGGCCCCCAAGATAACCCCACACAAGATTGCCCAGAATCCAGCTTGAAAAGAAAGACCAAAGACAATCGGGAAGCTACCTAAGACACAGGTCGAAAAGGTATTAGCACCACCAAAACTTAAACGAAATAGATCAAAAGGGCTTGCTGTACGGGCATGTGCAGGTATTTCTTCGATACCATAACTTTCGATTGTTGTAATCTGTTTAGAACGATCTCTATGCATAATGCGCTACTCTTAATATCCATTTATCAAGTTCAGGTTTGCTTGTTTGCTCATCCATTAAGCGGCTTGTTTGGGGCTGACGTGCTTTTGTTCAGCCTGTTCCTGAGAAAGTTGCTTTTGTCTTAATCGGGTAATGCCACAAATGCCAATGAGGGACAGCAGCGAGAGAAAACTAAATAAGAACGCCAAAGGTAACCATTGGCCTGCATAATGTTGAGCCAAAAAAGTGCCAATGATGGGGGTGGTTCCACTGGTGATTGCCGCAATCATTTGATAGGAAATGGAAATCCCTGAATAACGGACATGTGTAGGAAAAGCTTCCGCCATAAAGCCAGCGACAACGGCATATAAAGAAGACAGCGCAATGACCGCAAGCGTAATCCCCAACACGATGTAATAGATATTTTGGGTACTCACCAGCATAAACATTGGATATGGAATGGCGATACAGAGGATTGCAGCCCAGAACAGAAAACGATGTGTCCCGACTTTACTGGCATACCAAGCCGCAATTGGCATGGCTAAAAATTCAAATAGGGTGACCCAAAACAAAGCATCTAAAATCGTGGGGCGGCTGATCCCCATATATTGGGTGACATAGCTAATCATGAAGGTATTGGTGAAAAAGAAACCCGCTGTCCCAATGGTAATCGCCAGCCCAGCAAAAACCACTTGAGGCCAATAGTTTTTAAGCAACTCTTTTACTGGGTATTTGGCTATTTCTTGTTTGGCTTGCATCTGTTTAAATTCAGGGGATTCTTCTACGCCTAGACGGATGGCTAGGCCAATAAGCATAAATACAAAGCTGAGTAAAAAGGGTATACGCCAGCCCCAACTCAGTAAGGCTTGTTCATCCAAAGACGTAATACCTTTAAAGACTAAAAGGCACAGAATCAGACCCGCTGGGCTGCCCATTTGGGCAAAAGAGGCGAAAAAAGTTTTTTTATGGGCAGGAGCATGTTCGCTGGCCATGAGTACTGCGCCACCCCATTCACCACCGACTGACAAGCCTTGCAAAAAGCGTAGTACGATGAGAAGAACAGGGGCCCAAATCCCAATATGCGCATAGCTGGGAATCAAGCCAATCCCAGTGGTGGCCAGTCCCATCAGCAGCATGGTAAATAACAACATTTTTTTGCGACCTAATTTATCGCCTAAATGCCCGAAAATAACGGCAGCGATTGGTCTGGCAATAAAACCGACAGCAAAGGTTGCAAAAGCCGCTAATGTCCCTGTTACAGGATCGGTTTCAGGGAAAAATACCAAGCCGAGCACGAGAGCTGCAGCTGTGGCATAAACATAGAAGTCATAAAACTCGATTGTTGTTCCAACGAAGGCCGCGGCGGCAGCCCGTTTTGATTGATCTTTTTTCATTCCATCTCGACCTATTTTTATCCATGTATTTTTCTTGTTTTATCGTGGGATGTTATTTACGTATTTTCACTCCTGGGAGGACGCACAACATTTCATACAGCAGATTCGCGCTAAGCAATGAGGTATTGCCTGTCGTGTCATAAGGCGGTGAGACTTCAACCAAATCACAGCCAATCAGATCTAGGCCCTGACAGCCGCGGATAATTTCCATGGCTTGAATGGTGGTCAAACCACCAATCTCTGGTGTTCCTGTACCTGGCGCCCAAGCAGGATCAATCCCATCGATATCAAAGGATAAATACACAGGCCCGCCAGCAACTTGCGCTCTCACTTCCTCCATTAAGGGAGCGAGCGATTTATGCCAGCATTCTTCAGCTTGAACGACCCGAAAGCCTTGTCGTCGACTCCAATTGAAGTCATCTGCACTATAGCCTTGAGCCCGTAAACCAATTTGCACAACGCGTTGACAATCAAGTAGTCCTTCTTCAGCAGCACGTCGAAAGGTGGTGCCATGTGCGACTTTTTCACCAAACATCTCATCATTGACGTCTGCATGCGCATCGATATGAACTAAACCAACAGGCCCATGTTTTTTATGGATCGCACGTAGGATTGGAAGAGTCAGCGTGTGATCACCACCAATCGTGAGCGGAATAATCGGATGGGCCAGTACGCGATCATAATGTTCTTCAATAATGCGTACCGCTTCTGTCAAATTAAAGGTGTTGATCGGGACATCACCAATATCAGCCACATTGAGTGAATCAAATGGTGCTGCGCCAGTTGCCATGTTATATGGGCGAATCATGACCGATTCGGCACGAATTTGCCGCGGGCCAAAACGCGTGCCTGAGCGCAAAGATGTACCAATATCTAGAGGGATCCCAATAAAAGCCGCATCCAGTTCGGCCAAACCTGCATCATTATCGACAACTGGTAGGCGTAACATTGAGGCAATGCCACCAAAACGCGGCATTTCGTTGCCACCGAGCGGTTGATTTAAGCGCTTGTTCATTTGCTTCTCCTTTTTCTTATTTATTGATCAGCTCGGAACAGGGTTAAATCCTATTTTTTAAAAACTTAGTTTTGATTTTTCTAAACTAAGTTTTACAAGAATGTTTTAAGATGAAGTGAGGCAGAGGGAAAATTGAGATAAAAGCCATGACGCATATGGATATCAAGTTAGTTCGAATTTTTGTCAGTATTGTAAAGAATCAAGGGTTTGCCAATGCACAGCAAGAGCTCAACCTATCAACCTCGGCCATTAGTACCTATATGAATCAATTGGAACATATGGTCGGTTTCAAGTTATGTGAACGTGGACGTGGTGGTTTTGCAATCACTCAAAAAGGTGAAATGTTTTTTCAGGAAGCCAAGCGCATACTGAATGAGTTAGAAAATTTTTCTAGGCACACTGCACAGATCAAGGGCGAACTGACAGGTACCATTAAAATAGGGATGCTGGATTCCATGGTGACAGATCGAAATATCCCTTTAGATCAAATCATCCAACAGTTTTCAGAACAGAATCCAAATGTTTATATTAAATTGCAGGTGCAATCTCCCTATGAGTTGCAGATGGGGATTTTGGAAAATCGTTTTGATGTTGCGATTGGATCTTTTTTTCTGAAAATGAATGGCGTGATGTATCAAGCTTTGCACAAAGAACAGCAATGGTTATTTTGTAGTGATACGCACCCCTTATATAAACAGCAAGGTCTAACGGCAGAAATTATTCGACGTGAAAAAATGGTCAGTCGTGGTTATTGGAGTCATACCGAATTGGCCAAACAAGGATTTAAGCATTCTTTTGCTACAGTTGATTCGATGGAAGCACAATTGGTACTTATTTTATCAGGGCAATATATTGGTTATTTGCCAGAGCATTTTGCTCAATATTGGGTGGAACAACAACGCTTAAAAGTGCTACTTCCAGCAACATTTGGTTATACAGCACCATTTTCGCTTATTTTTAGACGAGGCAGAACTAAAGATCCTGTTATTCAGAGTTTCCGTAAAATTATCAAAGGCTTTTTTTGATGGGAGCTCCCGAGTTAGGAAATATCAAAGTATTGTGAGTGTAATACAAAAGAAAAAGGGCTGATCAAGATCGCCCTTTTTCTTATAAGATAGGAGGTAGCTTCAAATTAGAAGTTATATTCCATACCTAAACCGATGGTTGTTTTCTTATCATCTTTCACTAACCAATCACGTTTTTGTTGACCTACAACACCGTAGAAACGTGTTTGTTTATTGATTTGGTAATCAGCGCCTACACCATAAAGGTCTTGTTTACGATCATCACGACCATTTACTTCAGTTGTTGCAGAGATATATTCTGCTTTTAACTTAATTGGCGTTGATGGAATTACGTATGCAGCAGTTACGCCGTAAGCATCTTCTTGCAAGCCTTTATAAGACGTTACAACAGCTGGAGTACCGCTTGTCGTAATTACTGTGTCATCAGTTGGTTGAGTTGTTTGCCATAATGCACCAAACACTAGGCCATCAACACCTGCAGGTGTTAAGTCTAAAGAACCTGTTACACGGATTGCATCAGAGTAAATGTTTCCACCTAATTCGCTGTTATAAGCATTGTATTTAGATGCAACACCAAAGTTACCTGCAACTGCTGCAGCTAAACCGAAGTCTTTGTTTTCATAAGTGATTGAGGTTGAAACACCATCACCAAAGCTATCACGGCTGCCTTTTTGGCCTTTTGCATTGTTCGATACAGTAGATGATTCTTCACCTTGTTGGAACATGATGTTGAATGCTAGGCCACCAAGTAATTTTTTATCAGTTTCAAAACCGATCACGTTTTTTAAACGATCTTCACCAGCCAAAACAGCGGTCATATCCAGTTCGTTGTGATCGTTGAAAATATCTTGGTTGTTACCCGCAGCAGTTTTAAAGTAAGAGTCATATTGGCCTACTTTTAAAGTACCGATACCATCTGACTTAATACCGACATAACGGTTACGGTTACTAAATACATCACCGTCACCATCTGCACTGATTTGCCATTCAATTAAGTAAACTGCTGAAAGGTTATCAGTCAGCTTTTCTTCACCTTTTACCCCGATACGAGAAGCGTTTGAGTTTACTTTAGTTACGCTTTCGTCTTTAAAGCCATTCTTATCAATTTGATCTAAAGTCACATTGAGCTTACCATACAATGTTGGTGCTGCTTGCGCTGCATTCATGGCTAAAGTTGCTACAGTAGCAGCAAGAAGCAATTTTTTCATTGAGATTTCTCCAAAACACTTTTTGTAAATGGCTGATGCCTTAGTTACTGTTATGAGCTTGCTTATGTACATAAAGTTACATAGCTCACTGACTTGTATGCAGTATCGGTAAACTTTGTGACAGAGAAGTGAAAGAAAAATGACAGTTTGATGACGATTCATATTTAGTAATAATTATATTTCTTATTATTTTTTATATAATTAGCAAACAATAAAAAACGGAGTAAAAACTCCGTCTTTATAAAAATAAGAACTTAAAGTGCAGCTTTGATTTTTCCAGCGAGTGCTGTAATTTTTTCCTGATCACCCATTTTTGCCGCATGGCGACCAAGTTCATGCACTGAACTAGGGATCAGATGGAAATGCACATGAGGGACAGTTTGTCCCGCTGCTGCACCAGAAAGCTGCATAAGTACGATACCTTTGGCATCTAAGGCAGTTTCCATTGCTTTGGCAATTTTCTGCACGATCTGGATGGTATATGCAGCCGCATCGGCAGGGAGGTCCAATAAGGTAACTGCTGGTGTCTTTGGAATCACTAAAGCATGACCATCTGCTTGGGGCATAATATCCATAAACGCGAGAACCTGATCATCTTCATAGATTTTGATTGCAGGTAATTCACCACGAAGGATTCGTGCAAAAATATTTTGGTCATCGTATGCCATGATTCATCCTTTAGATAGGCTTATTTTTTCAATAATAGCATTCACTCTCCGTGATCAGAGAGTGAATTGGGGCGTTTAAAACACGATATTTGGCTGCTTATTTGCAGTTAAGCTCTTTTTGACGAGCTTTGATTTCATCAAGACGTTGTTGTTCTTTATCAGAAAACTTTGGCTTAGTCGTATGGCAATTTTCGTTACCAAACTTCGCTTTAGCATCCGCGTCTTTAAAACAGAATCCTTTAGATGCATAGATCAGGTTCGAGTCATCCTGTAACTTTTTACATTCTTGTTCTGGTGTTGCAGCTTGTACACTAAAACCTGTGAGGGTAATTAAGCCAGCAAAAACCGCAACCATTAACTTATTCATGAGGTGTTCCTCTAATCAAAAAAGTATAAATCAATGCTGTATGAAATAGATCCATATGGCGCTTGATCGCTACGCATATACCAATATAAGGTTTATTAATGAAATTTCAATGAAACTGTATGGTACGAGTGTAAGTTTACTCCATAATTTATCCTTATAATATGGAAAAGCCTTATATATCAAGAGCTTTATTATAATTTTATATAAAACAAATGATTAAGATGATTTTTATTGTGCATTAAATTGCTTGTTTTATAGTATTTCGCTCTTTTTAA
This sequence comes from Acinetobacter sp. UBA991, assembly GCF_002292065.1. Lineage (NCBI taxonomy): Bacteria > Pseudomonadati > Pseudomonadota > Gammaproteobacteria > Moraxellales > Moraxellaceae > Acinetobacter > Acinetobacter sp. UBA991. The sequence continues at coordinate 129,918 of NZ_DBBF01000024.1, forward strand.
AGGTTTATTTATATATTGATTGCTGCCATATATGTTTTAACAAAATAAAATGTACATGATATTCTGGGTTGTATTTTGTTCAATTGCAGAATAAACAATGAAGATTGTAAATGGATTTGAAATCATAAAAATTGGATCGTGAATGCTTTATTCAAAATATTTAGAATGAATAAGAGTCAACGCGGATTAAAAAATAAAGGCTCACTAAATAGTGAGCCTTTGGGGTGGCGTCCTTCGTTCTTTCGATTGACTACGGGCTTATCTTAATCAATTTAAATAATTGTTAATTACCGCTTGTGTCAATGGGAGTAAAATTACTGACCCAACGGCAGGAACCCTGTGAAGTATCAATACAACCATCGGGAAGTCCTTGCTCCTGCACGGCTATTATAGTGAATACAGGACTTGCATTGGAAGTAATTCTAATCTTTTGATTGCGAAGCGTCTTAGATTTAAATATAATTGATTGATATTTATGTGGTTTTTTAAATTAATTTTTTGATTTATTATCTAAACGCCATTGAAAGCTAAGTTTTTTAACAAGAATATGAAAAATGCTGAAATATATTAAAACTAACCTTGCTATCCTTATCTTGATCATTATTGTTATAGAGGGACTCGGCTATCCCTTTTACTCAGGTAAATGGATTATGGCGCCCCGACTAAGCGAAATTGACAGTAAATGTTATGGGGTAGATGTACCAAGCAACATTGAGTATAACAAAGTACTACTTTTTTGTTCATGTGTTCATACGGTCGGTATTGAAAATAAAGAGGAGAAATACAAGTATTGTACCAATAGAATGGATAAAATTACTTACCGACAAGATTCTTGATGTGTTGGTCTTTAGTGTTTAAATTTGAAAGAATTGTGTAGAAATTATAAAATATATCCTTGTCTTTATTTATTTTATATTGAGTATACTTAATGAAAAAAATATTAATATTTCTAATAAATTCAGTTGTGACTGTTTCTGTGTATAGTGCTGATGATTTGTTTAATAAGCCTCCATCACTTTTAATCTTAAAAAATGACATACCTGAATATGAGATCAAAAGTCGTGAGCATGTTGATTTTTTTGAGTCAGCAAAGCAACAAGAGCAAGATCGTCTAAATCAGCGTGATGTAAATGCGGCGAAGATGTATGAAACTCGGTCAAATACATCTAATATGAGCCCATTTGAACGATCTCAATATCTTCTAAAAAACAATGATACTCGTGCTTTAAATGCGTATGAATATGAGCAACAATTAAATTCACTGCAGAAGGCTCGAAATAGAGGCGTCATATCAGACCGAGATTATCAACAAAAAATTACCCAGAAAAATCATATGCCTTTAGAGCAAAAAAATAATCAGCTTAAATTATCAGTTCCAGTTGGAGAATAAATTCAGTTCGTTTAAATGCTCATCGAAAGGTGGGCTTTTTAGCTCTAGTGCTTATGATTAGCTAATGCTTCTCTTGTGCTGATAGCCAAGTTCAACAAGAAGAAATAAGTTTTGCCTAAACTGAGCTAAAATCACTCATTATGTAGCTCAGCTTTAAAATTTTCTTAAAATAAGTATAAATTTGTTGATTTGCATCACACTTTTATCTATATTTGCCTTGTTGTTTGATAATAACTAAACAACAATAACCTTCATTCAGCGCAAAAAGAATTAAGGGGAAGCCCACTCATTGAGTGGGCTTTTTAATTGTATATAACCCTGAATTTACTATGCAGCTTAAAGTATGGAAAGTGGAGTTAGAAGGGTGAGTCTGTTGCTTCAAATTGAATGATAAAACAAAATTGTTAAGGATTACAAAATAGAAGCCCATAATTCGGGCTCTTAATAAAGACTTCACTGTGACCATGATTCTTTTATCCTACTCAGCTTCAAAGGAAACTGTTAGGGGCGGCGTCCTTCGTTCTTTAGGCTTCCCAAGGCGTTACCTTTGCGGAAGCAGACCCGGTTAAAATTGGCCCAACGGCAGGAACCCTGTGAAGTACGAATACATCCATCGGGAAGTCCTTGCTCCTGCAAGCATAATTTTAGCTAGTATGTTGACTGAAGGCAATTGAATGAAGATTAATTGGTAGGCTATGAGTAATGTTGATTAAAGAGATATTGTGATTATTCAGCATATTGTTACATTCAATAGGTTTTGATCGGTTGGTTAGAGATGATGTAATGCAAATATTGAACGTTAAGGGTTGTCAGTGCTTTGATATATTTAGCGTTAATATACGGTTTTTAGTCTTTATGAATGATATTGTGGATTTATTTGGTTAGATCGAATGATGTGAAAATGGTAAGTGAGGAATCATGAAGACTATCTTGGATTATTTCCGCAAGCTCATTGATGTTAGGCCCCCTCAAAAACGGAATGATGCTAAAGATAAGCAAATGAATGTTGCAACGGCTTATGATACTGGCGATATGTTAGGTGCAGCCTTTGATTTTGAAATGTCTATAAGTGCTCATGGTATCAATCTTATCACAAGCTTTGAGGATTTAAAGCTACATGCCTATGACGATGGGGTTGGTGTGTGGTCTATTGGATTTGGTACCACAGTTTATCCAACAGGTGTTCGAGTTAAGCAAGGGGATTATTGTACATTAGAGCAAGCAAAGTCTTTTTTTCAACATGATTTAAAGTACTTTCAAAAGGCTATAAATGAAGCTGTCACTGTTCCACTTTCTCAGAATCAATTTGATGCTCTGGTTTCATTAGCATATAACATTGGTAGCAATGCTTTTAAGAATTCGACATTGCTAAAGTATTTGAATGCACTAGCGTACCAAGATGCGGCAGACCAGTTTTTGGTTTGGAATAAGGGTGGTGGTAAGGTTTTAAAAGGATTAGTTCGCCGTCGGGAGGCTGAGAGAAAGCTGTTTCTAAGAAGAGGTTAAGGCCATATAAAGCAAGAATAGATATTTGAAGAATGTTCTGGGTTCGAAATACCAGCTAGGGTTTACGAAGTTTGGCGTTCCATTGGATTAAGGGCGTGTTCTAATTGTGCTTCCGAATTCATTACTAGCTCAAATCTATGTATGCCCGCAGATAGGAATCCTAAATTTGATACAACAGCACTTTACATTCTTACAGTTGGTTTTCTAATTTGGATATTGCTTATTTTATATCTATTAAAATAAATAAAAATTAGCATTGAATTCTGTAGTATAAAGCCCTCAATTGAGGGCCTTATACAATTGAAAACTAAGGTGTTGTCACTTTCATCAATACCACACCGAATACAATAGATGCTGCTGCTAATAGGCGTAAAAAACCCATAGGTTCATGTAAGAAGAATATTCCAATCAGGAAGGCACCAACAGCTCCGATTCCGACCCAAATCGTATAAGCAGTGCCTAAAGGCAAGGTCTTCATAGCGACAGCCAGTAAACCGAAACTCAAAATCATGAATACAATGGTAATGATGCTAGGGGTGAGCTTGGTAAAACCATCAGACATTTTCATAGAATATGCCCATACGATTTCAAAAATACCAGCTAAAATTAAATAAGCCCAAGCCATTTCGACACCTCATTAATAATATTTTTTAGGTCGTCCCAAAGCTTGAAAAATTGAACAAAGAGGTCGTCCTCTTCACAACATATATAAGCACTAATGGGCAATTCATTCAATTTTTTTTTGTTAAATTTTATTCCGATTGGTAAAATTTATCTGGTAAGGGTACTTTTAGACATTTAATTTCAATGAATAATTTATTCACTCACGAAACATATGCTTGTACATCATATTCAGGTTCACCAGCTAAAACAGAAACAAATTTCTCAACGGTTTCAGCCGTTAGCAGGTAAGGGTTGAATTCTTCTAAATGGTACTTCATGAAAAAGTCTGAAATGTTCTGGTTGACTGGTGAAAACTTCATAGACCATTGTGAAAAAAATTGATTCTCACACTCAGTGTAATAAAGAATTTCACAATTGATATGGCGTTTATCTTTCACAATTTTGTTATAAAATAAATCATCAACGATGCTCTTTTGACCTTCTAAGCATTGTACAAAATAGCCATGACCATAATATAAAACACCTCTAATATCATTACGATAATTAAAGTCTACAGCTTCATCGAGGATTTTAATCAAATCTTTTTTTAAGTTCGAGTCAATATTCTTAATTTTACTTACGTATAAAAGCCTTACAGACTTCATCATGGGTACGCTCATTTTGAAGGTTGAACTCATGTTATATAGAAAAAACAATACTTTGTATACTTTAGTCTGTAACCAAGTACGCAGACTTCATCCTTTTATTTTATCTATGAACTTTTATTGAGAATTGAAATATTATGTGAACTAGAGCTGGGCTATCTACATGGAATTATTAAGAAAATGTGATTTTAATCTCGTTTTTATGCGAAGTTGATTAAGTTCTGAATTTAATTTTTAATAAAATAAGACACTGATTTATAATGTAAAAAAATGAAAACAATATTTTTGGTTACAACCAATTTGTCGACAAGACTAGATTTAGTTTGCCATATTGCGTTTGCGAAACTTAGCAAAGGTATTTGTCTATGGTGTCATTTCTATTTATTGGTTTGATCATTACGATCTTACTAACACCAGGTCCAACGAATACATTATTGGCTTCGTCTGGAATCCAAACGGGTATTAAAGCTTCACTGAAATTGATCCCCGCAGAGGTTATTGGTTATTTTATTGCCATTACGACATGGGGCTTTTTACTTGAGTCTGTTTCACACGTTGTGCCTTGGCTACCACCGCTCATTAAGTTACTGAGTGCGACTTTTATTATCTATTTGGCAATTAAGTTATGGATTACTTCAACAAAACAGTTTGATTTGGATCAACCTTTGATTACCTCTAAGGCTTTGTTTGTAGCAACCTTACTTAATCCTAAAGCTTTATTATTTGCTTCAGCTATTTTTCCACACACTGCTTGGCTCAACCTACATGAATATGTTGTTCATATGGGAACGTTCTTAGCACTGATCACTCCAATTGCTTTTTTATGGATTGCATTTGGATCTATTTTAATTTCCAACAAAATCTCTTGGCTGAATCAACGCAACTTACAACGTTCAGCAGCATTTGTTTTAACTTTCTTTGCGATGCCGTTGGCTTACTCAGCTATTTCATCGTTCTAAATTTTCGTTTCGCTGTTGTATTTAAAATTTAAAAAATTGGAGTTTTTAATGAACACTATAAAAATTAAGGTAAAGGATCAATTTGAGGCCGAGAAGATCGCGACAGCCAAAGTAAAAGCTGTCAATGATCAAGAAATTCCCTTCTTTAAACGAATTGAGCACATTGAAGTTGAAGGGGAGATTCTTCTGCCAAATATGGATTTACTCTTTGAAAATCCCAAAGACGGCAGTATTTATCGATATGTTGGGGCCGCGTAGATTGATTGGCTATGGTTCGAAGACATTGACCCACGCTTAGACGTGGGTTTTTAATGCTCTATTTTTCAATAGAGAAACGCTAGCTACACCCATTTATCTGTTTTTACTCACTAATTTAATAAAAAATGTATACTGAATGTTCTACTATAAAAAGGATTAGTATATGAAAAAGATAATTTTAGGGACCTTTATTAGTGTGATGATTATGGGGAGTAGCTTTGCTGCTTGTACTTATAATTTAGATGCCACACAAGCTCAGCTATCACAAATTGATTCAACTATGGCTAGGTTTCCTAACCTACTAGGTGCAAAAGCAAGTTTTAACGTAGAGGCTAGTAGCAGTGTGAAATCTTATATGGCCATGAGTAATGCTTTCGCGAATAATAAAATTAGTTATCCAAATCTTGCCTTTCAAGATGTGCCTGGAGATAAGGTAATTTCTGCTGGTGGTACAGTTGCGTTTGAAATCAAGTTAAAAATTCCAACTTATGTTCTACCCGCAGGTGAAACAATAACTTTTTTCCCAATTCTGATTGCTGCAACGAATGGTAATCATAATGCCTTTAATATCGCTTTAATTCATATGAATGGTCAGTCCACAAACACAAACAATAATATTCTGCTTTTAATTAATGGTGGTACACAGTCATCTGGTGTGTTGACCTTAAAACCTGAAAATACTGCTGATGGTTATCAGACTTTCGGTTTTTATGTGAATCAAAATAGTAAACAGATTGGATATATTTTTAATGGAGTAAACAAAGGTTATATCTCAGGTTATGATAGCAATGGTTCTACTTTATCGTTTATGGCAGGTGGGGGTACTGGAGCTATTGCGACATCAGCATCTGTTATTGGGCAAAATTTATCTATAGAGTTTATTACTGACCATACAAAACTTGCAAATACTTACCCTACAGGAACAAAAGATATTTGTGGAACAACACTTTAAAGAGACCTCCTTCGGGAGGTAATTGATTACGCTATGACGTCTTAAAAAAAAGAAATTTATATAATAATCAAATATAATTCAGATTAATAACTTTATATAAATAATAACCTTATATTGAATATTGGTGAGTAGAGTGAGAGAATCTCGGCGCAATAAATAAAAGATTGGAATAAATTAATGAGTCAAACGAAATTTTGCTTTGCGTGTGGGCAAGGAATTGATAGTCGAGCTGAGATCTGTCCGAAATGTGGGGTTAGACAACAAACAGTCACGATAGGTAAAAAAAGTAGAGTTGCCGCAGCATTACTTGCATTCTTTTTAGGTGGCTTTGGTGTACACAAATTCTATTTAGGGCGAATCGGGCAAGGATTTTTATATCTAATCTTTTGTTGGACTTTTATTCCTTCACTTATCGCATTTATTGAATTCATCATTTATCTATGCTCAAGTGATGAAGAGTTTGCAAAAAAATACGGATAATTTAGATCAGAATTATCAAGAAAGCCCTCATTTTATATGAGGGTTTTCTTATTTTAAGTTATAGAATTTCTAGCACGACTGGATTTATTCAACGCATTCATCCTACGAATTTATTCACGTGGGTGAAAGCGATTTGTCTAAAAAATGGGTAAAACCTCTCCAAGATACTTTATACATAAAGAAGGTCGTCGCTTATGTGAAGCGACTGAATATGTATATGAAATAGATATGCAGATATATACAGTTTCAGTATGTAATGGCAAGGTTTTCAAAATTGATGTAAATAATAAATAAAAGCCATAAATAACATGTTCATGGATCAATAGGAGATAACTATTTTGATTCTAGAAAATATCGTCGATGCATTGGTTATTGTAGATATGCAAAATGCTTTTGTATTAGGACGTGGTGCTGTGCCTGACTCTAAACAACTCACTTCATCGATCAGTATTTTACTTGCTAAAGCTCGCTTTACTAAGACTCCCGTGATCTTCTTGCAAAATGATGGAGATATAGGGGCTTTAGATGAACCATATCAAGCTGGTTGGGAGCTATTTTTTCCACCACAATCTCATGAATTTATCATAAGAAAAAATCAAGATAATGGTTTTAGTGGAACCCTACTTCAACAGATATTGGACGATCACGAGATCAAGTCTTTCGCAATATGTGGTGTTCTATCCGAGATGTGTGTTGTAGCAACTGCACGTGCTGCATTAGAGCTTGGTTATGACGTATTGTTACCACATGACGCCCATGCAACATATGATGTGCCAGCAGGACCAGGATCGCATGGTGTACCTGCTGCGATGGCGGCGAGAGCAGCAGAGTGGTCGCTTGGTGATGAAATTAGGATTTGTGCATCGGTGAATGAGGTGGTTTTTAAGAGAGTCTGATATATAAAGTTTATAAATAACAATTTTTATATGTTTTAAAAAACCGCTCAATAGAGCGGTTTTGATGTTTTAAAAAGACTTTTACACTAAAATTCTCTTATTTCAGGGTAATTTTACTCCACGACTCATACAATTTAACGGCTGCAGAGAAGTCACTATTGGGCTCAGCAGTTAAATTCGCTGCTTGAATCAAACTTTGCGTTAACGACAAAATCGGAGCAGGGAGCTTGGCATCCTTGACGAGATCAAGCGCGATGCCTGTATCTTTCGCCAGTAAAGGTAATCCAAACGTCACAGGAAACTCACGACTTAATACACGCTGCGGGAAAATGGTTTCGGTAACTAGACTTTTTCCGCTAGAAGCATTAATACAGTTCAGTGCGGCATCCAGATTGACACCATGTGCTTTTAAGGTACTAAATCCTTCGGCAACAGACCATAAATTCACAGCGAGCAACATATTGTTAATGGCTTTTACCGCAAAGCCAGCACCAGATTCACCGACATGTTGAATTAATTTTCCGACGGCTGCCATTGCTGGGTAAGCACGTTCAAAAGCATTGACATCGCCGCCCACCATGACGGTTAAGGTTGCATTTTCAGCGCCAACCGTTTGCCCACTGACGGGTGCATCCAAAAAGTCCACATTTTGAGCTTTTAATTTCTCAGCCAGACGGCGTGCTGCTTCGGGCACTCCACTGGTGCAGTCAATCCAGATCGAGCCCGACTTAATTTCAATACCTTCGATTAATGCTTCAACGTCATCGCTGGTCGGTAAACAAGAAAAGATAATATCGGCCTGAACCGCTTGAGCAAGTTCAACGGCTTGAGTTCCATATTCTGTTGCATGCTGTTCTGCTTTACTAAAATTTCGATTCCAGACATAAACGTTTTCGAAATATTTAGGAAGATGCGCCGCCATACGATAGCCCATAGCGCCTAAACCAATGAATGCAACAGATTGAGTCATACTTTACCTTTTTATTTGTGTTGATCGTTCGGCTAACCATGTCGCCAGTGTTGGCCAGAACTCAATGGAACTGTTTTGACTGGACATTAAACCTAAGTGCCCGCCAGGGATAAGAGTAAACGTGACATCTTGGCTGCTTGTCAACTGGGTCAGCGGGAATGCGGACTCAGAAGTCACCAGTTGATCGCCTTTACCTGCACCCACGAATAGAGAACAATTGATGTTTTTGAGTTCAATAGTTTTGTTCTTGAGCTGAATTGCGCCATTTTTTAAAGGATTCTGCAACCAGACATTAAATAGCATGTCCTGATTCACACCACCCGGATAATCAATCATGTTATTTAAGAAGTGGCTAAGCGTCGCATCTTCTTGTACCAACTTTAGATTATCCAAGTTTTTCAATAACTGGATATTGCCATCAATCCAGCCTTTAGGATCTAACAGTTTGAATCCAAGCGAGTTTAGGAAGCCTGGTGAATGAATCATTAACTTCGGTAAACGGTTATAGATGTAATCTTTAATGGTGGGGTTACGGTTAGTCAGATAAGCCAAAGTTTTATATAACTTGCCAATATAACCCGAAGCATAGCTGTCGATCGGACTACCTAAGACCACAAGATTTTTCACTACACTCGGTTGATGGCGTGCGGTATAAAGCGTGACGAAAATCCCCGCCATACTCCAACCATGTAGTGAAATTTTTTCAGATTTAGAATGTTGTTGAATGGCTTCAATACATTTAGGAATAAAGTTATCAATAAAAGATAGAAAGTTAATCTGATAATTTTTATAAGTCAGTTTACCCCAATCAATTAGATACACATCAAAACCGCTTTCCTGAAAGTGTTTGACCAATGAACGGTAAGGATACAGGTCATAGATATCCATATTGATTGCTAAAGGTGCAACGAACACCAGTGGTTCTTTATAGAGTTTTTTCTCTGAAGCATAGAAACGGACACGGGTTTGTTTGAATTGTGCAATCACTTGATAGGGTGTCGATTGAGACAAAACCAGTTTGTCGGCATCGAAGACACGCATAGCCAGATGTTTAAAATTTATTTTTTGCTGTTCCACAAGCGATTTCATCTTAGAAAGTCTCATCATGAGTCAAGATTGCACGAAGTCTAAGCGATAATTTCATCTTACGCCTTGACCTTAAATACCTTAGGCGCTCAAAATATTGGCATATTTCTTCATTATGATCATAAGGCATACAGAACGATGAATCCAAGCGATGATTTAGAATACCAACTAGAGACACTGGCAATTCGCACAGGGCATGATCGTACCTCTGAAGGTGAGCATAGTGAGCCAATTTTCCTGACCTCATCATTTGTGTGCGAAAGTGCGGCTGATGCTGCAGCAAAATTCTCTGGGCAAATCGCTGGTAATACCTATTCACGTTATACCAATCCAACCGTACAGGCTTTTGAAAAGCGTTTAGCGGTACTGGATGGCGCAGAACGTGCAGTCGCGACCAGTTCTGGTATGGCTGCGGTACATGCAATGTGTATGGCCTATTTAAAAGCGGGCGACCATGTCATTTGTTCTCGTGCGGTATTCGGTTCAATCATTGCATTATTTGAAAAATATGTCGCGAAATTTGCCGTTGAAGTGACTTTTGTCGATTTAGATGATCTTGAAGGCTGGAAACAGGCGATTCGTCCAAACACGCGTATTCTCTTTATTGAAACGCCGTCAAATCCATTGGCACAAGTGGGTGATATGCAGGCCATTGCAGATATCGCCCATGCCAATGGCGCTTTATTTGCGGTCGATAACTGCTTCTGTACGCCAGTATTACAGCAACCGATTAAGTTTGGTGCGGATTTAGTACTTTATTCAGCAACAAAATATATTGATGGCCAAGGTCGTGCGCTTGGTGGTGCAGTTGTTGGTAAAAATGACTTGCTTGAAGAAGTAAATGGTGTGATTCGTACTTTGGGTAATTCAATGAGTCCATTCAATGCATGGATTTTCTTGAAAGGCTTGGAAACACTGAGCATTCGTATGAAAGCCCATTGCGAGAGCGCACAAAAATTAGCGGAATGGCTGCATCAACATGAAAAAGTTGAAAAGGTGTATTACGCTGGTTTAGCTGATCATCCTGGGCATGAGTTGGCGAAAAAACAACAAAAAGGTTTTGGTGGTGTTGTATCTTTTGTGGTGAAAGGCCAGCGTGAAGGTGCTTGGACTGTGATCGATAACACTCGTTTCTTGTCGATTACCAGTAATCTAGGTGATGTTAAGTCAACAATTACGCATCCAGCAACGACCTCGCATGGTAGAATGTCGGCCGAAGCTAAACAAGCTGCAGGAATTGAAGAAGGTTTGATTCGTGTGTCTGTTGGTTTAGAAGACATTGATGATATTATTCGCGACATATCACGCGGTTTAGATTTAATTTAACGAGAGAAACTTATGAACATTAATATGCTCATGCAGCAAGCTCAGCGCATGCAAAAAGATATGGAATCAAATCTTAAAAAAGCCAAAGAAGAGCTTGCAAAAACTGAAGTTCATGCGGAAGCTGGCGGTGGTTTAGTTAAAGTTACCATGACTTGCCGTAATGTGGTTAAGCGTATCGAAATTAGTCCTGATTTATTACAAGACGAAGCAGATATGATTGAAGATTTGATTGCTGCTGCGATGAATGATGCTGCACGTCAAGCAGAAGCCATTTCTGAAGAGAAATTAAAAGGTGCGAACACTGGTATGGGCTTGCCACCTGGCTTATCTGGTTTATTTTAAATCCCTCCCAGCCTCCCTTTAAAAAGGGAGGAGTACCCCTCTTTATTAAAGAGGGGTTAGGGGCGATTATGAGAGTTGATTTGTGTTTAGTGAACGATTTGAACAATTAGTTCAAGCATTACGTATATTGCCAAGTGTTGGTCCCAAATCAGCACAGCGTATGGCATTACATTTGTTAATGAAAAACCGTGAAGGTGCATTTGCGCTTTCTCATGCTTTACATGAAGCATCTAGCCATATTCATGAGTGTCATATTTGTCATTCATTAACAGAAAATGAAATCTGTGATATTTGTGCTTCAGTAGAGCGAGATGAACAATTGCTTTGTGTAGTTGAATCACCAGCAGATGTGATGGCGATTGAGCAAAGTGGCAGTTTCCGCGGTAAATATCATGTTCTAGGCGGACATTTGTCACCTTTAGATGGTATTGGCCCTGAAGAAATCGGAATTCCATACTTGATTCAGCGGCTCAGTGCAGGGCAGATTCAAGAGGTGATTTTGGCAACCAATGCCACAGTAGAAGGTCAAGCAACCGCACATTATCTGGTTGAAGCTACAAAACATTTACCAATTCACATGACTCGAATTGCGCAAGGTGTGCCACAAGGTGGTGAACTGGAATATGTAGATAGTCATACCTTAAGTCAAGCTGTACATAACCGTATGCGAATGAAATAACTGGGTTCATTCGCATTTTTATATATTTATATTAAATTCATGCTGTTAATTTAAACAAATAATTAAATTTTACATATTGTCTAACATTATCGTAGATCTATTTATTGTGATTTGTGGCACTATTGACGGGCGAAAAGGATTTTCGTTTTTTGATGAATGGAAGAGGAGTAATTTCATGTCTTGCATGTGGAATACCAATTAATTTTTTTGTATTTTTCAGTTGAGCAATGACTGACATTGGGCAGTTTTATTGCACATGGTTCTTTATTATTTTACTTGAGCACACATGTTTCAGTTTATCCAACAGCAACAAGATTTAGCTGTTCTCCTCAAGCAGATGGAACAGTGTTCTGTCTACGCCCTTGATACCGAGTTTATTAAGGTCGATACCTTATATCCTAAACTTGGTGTCTGCCAAATCAATTTGAATGGTCAAATTCTATTGCTTGATGGCACCGCATTGGATCTCAGCAATTTTTGGCCGAAAATTTTTGCTGCACAACAGAATATTTTTCATGCCTGTGGCGAAGATATAGATCTGATCTATCATTATGCTGACCAAAAACCATTAAATAATGTATTCGATACGCAAGTTGCGTTGGCATTTCTAGGCCATGGGCTTCAAGTTAGTTATCAAAATGCGCTTAAAACCTGTTTGAATATTGAGATTGAAAAAGATCAGACTCGTTCGGATTGGCTTGCTAGACCATTAACGCAAGAGCAGATGTGCTATGCGGCAAATGATGTAATCTATTTAAGCAAACTTGCAGATGCATTGAAAACAGATCTAAAAGCAAAAGGGCTGTATCAATACGTATTGGAAGATTGTCAGAATCTCACCAAAGAGATTGCGATGGAAACACCATTGGCAGAGTTGTACACTGATATTGGTAATTATCGCCATTCGCGCCGTGAGTTGATGCAATTGCAACAACTCAGCATTTGGCGAGAGCAGATTACCAAGGCGCTGAATCAGCCGCGTAGCTTTATTCTGAGAAACTCCACCATGATTGATTTGGTGGAAAAGAATCCTCGCAATAATTTTCAGTTGGCACGAATTAAAGATATTCGTCCGCACATTGTACGCGAACATGGCAAAATGATTCTTGATTTACTCAAGTTCTTACCGCCAGAGGATGAATGGCCATTGCGCATGGCTAAACCGATCAAGAGTAATTCTAAAGAAGTTGCACCCAAAATTGATGCGTTGATTGAAAGTGTAGTCTTAAAAACTGGGATACCAAAAGAAGTATTACTACGTAAGAAATGGATGAATGCGATCTATGAACATGTGGTATTTCATTTAGATGAGCAGTCCTTACCGAGTTATTTAATGGGCTGGCGCTATGACATTCTGACGCAACCATTGATTGCGTTGTTAAAAGAAGATATTGAATATTTAGCGATGCAAATGAAAATAGCACGTTAGAAAATCAAAGAGCTAATTTATTAGCTCTTTTTTTTGGCTTTGATGATGAGCATCATGGGGCGTCTTAATTCATTCTGCCAACTTAACCTTTCCACCATTTCTTTAGGTGGTGTTGGTTCAATCACTGCTGTAATTTCAAAACCTGCAGTTAATAAGGCTGTAATATGGGTTTCAAGCGTTCTGTGATATTTCACAACTTTTGCATCTAAAAAATGGGTTTCTCTTTTGCCTTGTTCGAAATAGTGGTCAACAGGCCAGTGCATCGGCTGTTGCTCTGCATCATAGTACCAATCTTGTTGTTCACAGGCTGTGAAAATAGGATGCTCAACCGAATAGTACAGTTCGCCTTGAGAAGTTAATAAGGATGCAGCCTTGGCAAACACAGGCTCAATATCTTCGATGTAATGCAAAGCAAGAGAACTGATTATGACGTCAAAGCTCGCTTTATCTGCTGTAAAGTCCTCAATTGCGGTATGTTGATAGTCCACGTTTTGGGCTGATGTTAAGAGACGTGCTTTTTCAAGCATTTTAATGGATAAATCAATTCCGATCACTGAACGAGCACCTTGTTCAGCAGCAAACTGACAATGCCAGCCATAGCCACAACCTAAGTCTAAAACCTTTTTGTTCTTTAACTGGGGTATATGTGTTTTAAATGCGGACCACTCACCAGCAGCATTTAGGCCATGCACTGAGCGAGGCATTTTTGAGTATTCAGTAAAGAAGTGTGGATCATCATATTTGTTTTGTTGCATAGCTGTGCCATTGAAAAATCATGGCTTGATTATGACACTCTGCGCGAATACTCGGAAATAGGTTGTATTGTGAATCTGGAAAAAAGACGACTCTAGCGTTAACAATCGTTAATGTATCCATTTTTATTTTCATGTATGCTGTCTTTGATTGTTAATAGATGTGAGTAAACATGCACTGCGATATTTATAGATCGAGTAAAAAAGATGAAATGTATATGTATATTGCTCGTCCAAATTATCCTGATGACAAGGAACAAGAAAACCCATTTGAAGGTGTTCCAGAAACAGTTCTACAAGCATTTGGCAAAGCCACTTTTGTCATGCATTTAGAACTTCATAATGAGCGTAAACTTGCACGTGCTAACGTTTTACATGTGTTAGATTCATTAAATACCAAAGGCTTTTTTATTCAGATGCCGCCAGAGGGATTAATCAATCCGAATGCGGTAGAACCAGAGGGTTTACGCGGTGCTTGAGACTCTAACAGCGATTTGGTCAAACATTCTTTCAGTACTGGATCAGTTCCCTGAAGAAAATGTTGCGATCATTGTTTATGTTACAGGGACGCTCATTGCATTGTGGTGTTGGTATCGTTTGATGTCACGCCTACCCAATCCAATTGGTGGCATCCTTTGGATTATTGCCTTTGCAGTTCTTGCGACTCCAACAATTTCAGAAGGCCCAAACTCGGCCTTAGCACCAGCAATTTTTGGTTTGCTTTTTGGTGTCCTCACCAAAGAACATGTCTTAGTCTGGTCTAACTTATCATTGATTTTATTTGTCATTGGTACGGGGTTACTGATCGGCTTCTGCTGGTCAAAATACACTGCAAATAAAACTGCACGTTCAGTTTAGATACAACGTTACATATAGAAAAATAAGGTTTTAAAATGTCTGCTGATACACAACACTTCACTGGTACAGATCAATATATTGCGACCGATAGCCTGAAACTTGCAGTGAAAGCTGCTCGTGCTTTACAAAAACCATTATTGGTGAAAGGTGAGCCCGGTACTGGTAAAACATTACTTGCAGAGCAAGTGGCTGAAAGTTTGGGTTTGAAGCTGATTACGTGGCATATCAAATCAACCACCAAAGCCCAGCAAGGTTTGTATGAATATGATGCTGTTTCACGTTTGCGTGATAGCCAGTTAGGTGATGATCGTGTCTATGACATTAAGAACTATATTAAACCCGGTAAATTGTGGGAAGCATTTACCAGTGAAGAGCGTTGTGTATTGTTGATTGATGAAATCGACAAGGCGGATATTGAATTTCCAAATGACTTATTGCATGAACTCGACAAAATGTCGTTTTATGTTTATGAGACTGGTGAGACCATTACTGCAACACAACGCCCGATCATGATCATTACCTCGAATAATGAGAAGGAACTGCCAGATGCGTTCTTGCGTCGTTGTTTCTTCCATTATATCGAATTCCCTGATGATGCAACCATGCGTGACATCATTGCGGTCCATTTCCCGAATATTTCAAATACCTTGGTGAGTGAAGCCTTACAGGTGTTCTTTAAATTACGTGAAATCCCGAATTTGAAGAAACCACCTTCAACATCAGAACTCATTGACTGGTTAAGCCTGCTGATGGCAGATGATATGCCAGAAGATGTGTTGCGTAATCATGATAAATCCAAAGCGATTCCACCATTGTATGGTGCCTTGATTAAGAATGAACAAGATGTGCAATTGCTTGAACGTTTAGCCTTTATGTCACGCCGCTAAGAGTGTTTAAAAATGTTTGTGCGACTGTTTTACACCTTACGCAAATATGGCGTACCTGTAACAACACGTGAGCTCATTGATCTTAATCAGGCGGTAGCTTCAGGTCTTGTGTTTGCAGATCAGGAACAGTTCTATCAATTGGCTAAAACGGTTTTAGTCAAAGATGAGCGCTTTTTTGATAAGTTCGATCGTGCCATGAAAGATTATTTTGATGGCATCGAAACTTTTGATTTAGATGAGTTGCTGAAACAAGTTCATAAGTTACCCAAAGACTGGTTTGATCTTGAGCTGTTAGAGAAGCATCTTACGCCTGAGCAACGTGCAGAATTGCAAAAAGCGGGTTCTCTCGAAGAATTGATGAAAATGCTGGAAGAGCGCTTACGTGAACAGCATAAAAAGCATCAGGGTGGCAATCGTATGATTGGCACTGGGGGAACTTCACCTTTTGGTGCGTTTGGTGATCATCCTGAAGGTGTGCGTATTGGTGGGCCAGGGCGTAAACGTTCGGCGGTTAAAGTTTGGGAACAACGTAAATACCAAAATCTGGATGATGATCAGGTTTTGGGAACCCGTCAAATGCAAATTGCCTTACGTCGTTTGCGTAAATTTGCACGTCAAGGTGCTGCTGAAGAGCTGGATGTCGATGGCACTATTCGTGAGACAGCAAAACAAGGCATTTTGGATGTACAGCTGGTTCCAGAGCGTCGTAACCGCATTAAAGTGTTAATGCTGTTTGATGTTGGTGGTTCGATGGATGCTTATATTGCTGAGTGTGAAAAGCTATTCAGTGCGGCCAAATCAGAGTTTAAAACCTTAGAATATTTCTATTTCCATAACTGTCTGTATGATCATGTGTGGAAGGATAACCATCGCCGTAGTTCAACCCGTATGAATACTTGGGATCTGTTCCATACCTATGGACGTGATTATCGGGTCATCGTGGTCGGTGATGCCAGTATGGCACCGTATGAATTAAAATCTGCGGGTGGCTCAGTTGAATATATGAATGAAGAGTCGGGTGAAGTGTGGCTTAGACGTTTACGTCAGCACTTTGACAAAACCGCTTGGTTGAACCCTGAAATGGAAGGTTACTGGCATTACACCCAAACCATTAACTGGATTAAAGAAATTTTTGAGAATCATATGTTTCCAATGACCTTGAAGGGGCTTGAGGACATGACACGCTATCTATCGCGTTAAAACTTTATATTAAGACTTTATAAGAACAGGAAAAAACATGGAACATCAAATTAATGGCGTTGCTTTGCCAAATGAAGCAGGTTTCTTTGGCAACTTTGGTGGTCAGTTCATTCCACCGCATTTAAAAGAAGCCATGGATGAAATTAACACGGCTTATGAAGAGATTCGTCATACCGCTGAGTTTCAGGATGAGTTAAACGACTTATTTAAAAACTATGTTGGCCGTCCAAGCCCATTGTTCCATGCCAAGCGTTTGTCTGATCAATTAGGCGGGGCGCAGATTTATCTAAAGCGTGAAGATCTGAACCATACCGGTGCGCATAAGATTAACCATTGTTTGGGTGAAGCGTTGCTTGCCAAATATATGGGCAAAAGAAAAGTCATTGCCGAGACAGGTGCGGGGCAACACGGCGTGGCTTTGGCAACGGCTTGTGCATTGGTTGGTATTCCATGTGAAATCCATATGGGTCAGGTTGATATCGAAAAAGAACATCCGAATGTTGTGAAGATGAAAATCTTGGGTGCGAAACTGGTTGCTGTGACTCAAGGGACTGCGACCTTAAAAGATGCAGTGGATAGCGCATTTGAAGAGTATTTAAAAGATCCTCAAAACTATATCTATGCCATTGGTTCGGTGGTTGGTCCACATCCATTCCCAAAAATGGTTCGTGATTTTCAATCGATTATTGGCAATGAAATCAAAACCCAGTCTAATGACCGTTTTGGTCAGAATCCAGATTATGTGGTTGCCTGTGTTGGTGGCGGTTCTAATGCGATTGGCGCATTCACCGCATTTTTAAATATGCCTGAAGTTCAATTAGTCGGTGTAGAACCTGCGGGTCATGGTCTGGATACCGACAAACACTCAGCCACTTTGACCTTGGGCAAGCCGGGGCAGATTCATGGTATGGCGTGCTATGTACTGGAAGATGATAACGGTGAGCCATTGCCAGTACATTCGATTGCATCAGGCTTGGATTATCCGGGTGTTGGGCCACAACATAGTTTCCTGAAAGAGCTTGGCCGTGTGCAATACGAAACAGCGACGGATCAGGAATGTTTGGACGCATTTATGACACTTTCACGTGTTGAAGGTATTGTTCCAGCCTTGGAAAGTTCGCATGCGGTGGCTTGGGCTTTACGTGAAGCGCCTAAGTTGGATAAGCACATTAACATTGTGGTCAATCTTTCTGGACGAGGCGATAAAGACTCGGATTATGTGGCAGAAAAGCTAGGCTTATAAGTTCTGACTGAATATCTCATTGTGAATAGACCGCTTCTTGTAGAGAGGCGGTTTTTTTATTGTTAAATCAACCTTAATCCCGTTAGAATAAAGCGTTTTGCAATTAGCACTTTTGGAGACGCCTAAGTGGAGCGACCGACAATCAGCCCTGAACATTTACAAGAAGCGGCTGAAAACCTAGTAACCATTCGAGATTTTGTTCGTTTTGGGGTAACCGCACTACGTCAATATGACGCGCACTTAGGTCAAGGTACTCAAGATTATTTTGCAGAGAGTTCTGCATTGGTACTACAAACACTATCACTTGAGTGGAAAGCGGACGCTGAAATTCTGGATGCCAAACTTTTACCAAGCGAAAAAGCAGAATTCCTCAGCTTGTTAGAACGTCGTATCAATGATCGTATTCCGACCTCATATTTATTGAACTTAGCCTATTTCTTCAATAAGCCATTCTATGTAGATGAGCGTGTTTTGATTCCGCGTTCACCGATTGCTGAGTTGATTGAACAACGTTTCGCACCATACTGCCTAGATGAAAATGGCCGTATGTTGGAAGCGTTAAACAACTTGCCTGAAAATAACAATCCGAAAACACCACAACGTATCTTGGATATGTGTACGGGTTCAGGTTGTATTGCGATTGCGTTAGCTTATGCTTTTCCAGAATCAGAAGTCGATGCGACTGATATTTCAAAAGAAGCACTGGAAGTGGCTTCAATCAACACTGAGCACCATGATAAACAGTATCAAGTGGCTTTACTTGAATCTGACTTGTTCTCAAAAATCCCTGCTGAAAACCAATATGACCTGATCGTCAGCAATCCACCGTATGTGGATGCAGAAGATATGGCGGATTTACCAGAAGAATTCTTACATGAGCCTGAGCTTGCACTGGCTGCGGGGCAAGATGGCTTAGATTTAGTCCGTAAAATGTTAGCCCAAGCTGCTGATTACTTAACGGAAGATGGCCTGATTGTGATTGAAGTGGGTAACTCTGAATGGGCAATGCGTCAGAACTTCAATACAGTTGACTTCCATTGGCTCACTTTCCAAAAAGGCGGTACTGGTATTTTTGCTTTAACTGCTGAACAATGCCGCCGTTATAAAGAAGTCTTTCAGCAATCAGTTCAAAACTAAGGGGTTAAAGCATGGCAGGGAATAGTATTGGGCAACTGTTTCGAGTAACAACCTGTGGCGAGTCACATGGTGCGGGCTTGATGGCGATTGTCGATGGCGTGCCGCCTGATCTTGAGCTTTGTGAAGCAGATTTGCAAAAAGATTTAGACCGCCGTAAACCGGGAACATCGAAGTTTGCAACGCAACGTAAAGAACCAGATCAAGTTGAGATTATCTCGGGTGTTTTCGAAGGTAAAACCACAGGAACATCGATTGGTTTATTGATCCGTAACACGGATCAGAAATCAAAAGACTACGGCAATATTGCTCAAACTTTCCGTCCAGGCCATGCAGATTACACGTATACGCAAAAGTACGGCTTCCGTGACTATCGTGGTGGCGGTCGTTCCAGCGCCCGTGAAACGGCGATGCGTGTCGCGGCAGGCGCAATTGCCAAGAAATATCTTGCTGAAAAATTTGGTATTGATATTCGTGGACATGTCACACAAATCGGTAATGAAGTCGCTGAAAAACTGGATTGGGCAGAAGTGCCAAATAATCCATTCTTCTGCGGTGACGTTGATGCGGTTCCGCGTTTTGAACAGTTGGTCACTGCTTTACGTGAGCAAGGGACCAGTTGTGGCGCAAAACTTGAAATCGTTGCTGAAAAAGTACCTGTGGGTTGGGGCGAGCCTGTATTTGATCGTTTAGATGCAGATATTGCCCATGCCATGATGAGCATCAATGCGGTTAAAGGTGTAGAAATTGGTGATGGTTTTGCGGTTGCTGGGCAGTTTGGTCACGAGACTCGTGATGAGCTGACAACAGACGGATTCCTTGCTAATCATGCAGGCGGTATCTTAGGTGGAATCTCAAGCGGTCAGAGCATTCGTGTTGCGATTGCATTGAAACCGACTGCAAGTATTACCACACCAGGTAAAACCATTACGATTGAACGTGAAAATACTGATGTATTGACCAAAGGTCGTCATGATCCGTGTGTCGGTGTACGTGCAACACCAATTGCTGAAGCAATGCTTGCGATCGTGTTAATGGATCATTTTTTAAGACATCGTGCACAAAATGCAGATGTTGTTGCTCCATTTAAACCAATCGAACCATAATAAAAATATTAAGCCGCACATATAATTTATTATATCTGCGGCTTGTGTCACGTTTTAAAATACTTATATTAAATTAGTTTAATATTCATTTAATAATCATTAATGAATTATAATGCTTCAGAAATCATATTATCTGATGTTGCAATGTGATATTGATTTCGACCATTACTTTTTGCGATATATAATGCATGATCCGCTTGTGCAACAAACTCAGAAAGACTGTCACCTACACAGGGAACCATTGTTGCAACACCTACGCTAATGGTCACATGTTTTGAAACATTGCTACGTGGGTGCAAAATTCCAATATTACGTACTAACTCCATCAGTCTTTGTACCTGAGTAATGGCTTGATCACGGTCAGTCATTGAGAAGAGTAGTAGAAACTCTTCTCCACCATAACGTGCAGCCAGATCACCACTACGCGAGGCGATAGAGCCCAACATAATCGCAATACGTCTCAGGCATTGATCGCCTTGAATATGTCCTAAAGTATCGTTGTAGAGCTTAAAGAAGTCGATATCAATCATCATGATGGTAATCGGCATTTCATGGCGTGTTGCTCTTTTCCACTCATTTTCCAATACTTCATCTAGGTAGCGTCGGTTGGCAAGACCAGTTAAAGCATCTTGCTGGGATAAAATAGACAACTGTTGTGCTTGTCGCATCAATTCTAAACGGTTAAGTTCAATCATACAGTTCTGCAAATAATTCTCACGGTGCTGGCGATCAGTTGCATAAGCAAGTGCCATACCCAGAAAACTACTGAAGGTGTAAGTACGGTTGAGGAAGGTCCAATCAATTGCCCCGCTAAACCATGTACTCGCTGCAATACCAATCAATCCGCCGACCCAACCAGCAATGATGGCTGTGTAGAAACGCATTCCTACAAAGGCATAGATGATGACAACTGCATACATCATCGCAGCATGGAACAGGACATTATTTTGACCTTGCTCCAATACGTTAATGATGGTGAAAGAGATTGCAACGGCACCTGTTGAGCCGATACAAACATAGTAATCGAACCACTTATTCATGCTTGGCAGGAACGAAAGTAACCATGCCAATGTAATGATGATACCCACCCAACCGTAGGTTGCCATCCAAGTAATACGTAGGTCTGTGGGTAAAACCTGATAAATACCGAAGCTTAGAAATAGATATAAACCTAAAATAATAGGGGCGCGATAGCGGAACTCATGCGCAGCCTCATTTCTGTACTGATCTCGATAGATCACTTCTAATTCTTTAGGAAACCAAACTAAATTTAGCCCGCGAGAAATTAACAAGTCGATTTGTTCTTGTCCCAAAATATTGGAAGCTTTCAACTTCATCTTATCTCTCACCACTCCCAAATGTTGTTATAAATGTCAAAATAGGGATTATTTTTTTACTACGTTACACTGATTTAAATAGAATGTGTATTAGATTATAAAAAAATATTAATTTTTATATAAGGGTCATTGCCTAATATAATGATTCAAGTTTAAATTAGATTCAAGAAATAAAAACTGTTACAAACTAAATCACAAACGATTGTATCTTTACGGTATTAGGATACAATTTATAAAAAAGCAGCAATCATCGAAGATGATTGGATTAAGTCATACGAAATAGGATGCATCGCAATGACTGCTATGAATCAATATGGAACAAAATTAGAAATTACACCCCATTCGGGTTGGGCGCAACGATTCTGGGATGAATTATTACCCTCAAAAGAACGAGTGAGTAAACATCCGTTATTCTTAGATATGGCCAATGGCTGTTTAAGCCTTGAATGCTTTCGTTCAGCCTTACTGAATTTTTATCCACTGGTCGCACATTTTCCTTCCTATATGGCGGGATCGCTAGCGAAAGCGACTGCTTTTTCACTGGAAGGGGTAACGGAAACTCGAGACTGGCTGATTCAAAACATCAAAGTTGAGGAGCGGCATTTGAACTGGTATCAGGACTGGGCGGGGGGCTTTGGTCTAACAGTTGAAATGTTGAATAACGTGAAGCCACCTGTTGCAATGAATGCGGTGAATCACTTCTTGTGGGATGTTAATTTTCGTGGAAGTCTAGCAGAGAGTATTGCAGCGACTAATCTTGCGATAGAGTGGGCGACAGGTGATTGGACCATTCAGGTCTATAAAGGGATTCAAACCTATACTCAACATCCTGAAGTAAACATCAACAAGCGTTCTCTAGCATGGTTAAGAGCACATGCACATTATGATGATCTACATCCCTATGAAGCGATGGAGCTGATTAAGCGCTTATGTGATAAAGACCCTGTGCAGCAAAGAAAAGCTTTCTTAGCGGCAAAGGAAGGGCTTGAATATTATGAACTCGCCTTAGATGAGTGCTATAAGCTACAGCATAAAAATTAAGGATTCGGGTATTCAGCCTGAATTAGATCTGATTTATATATGTGATAAAAGTCTCCTTGGTTTTCGGAACTAAGGAGGCTTAATTGCTTATGCTGTTTAAATCTTAAACCATCGCAGGGTCACTCACAGAGTCTTCACCTGTTTCTACACGCCCAGCAAAACGGCGATAAAACTTAGCATCTTGAGTACAGGTCACGGCAAAATCATACCATTGCCAAGCATCTTTCAATTCCCAATGCTGAGTGGCACTTTGTCCTGCTTTTACAGTTAGTTTCAGTGGAGCATCCGTCTGATAAACCACAGGGCTGATCACCAACTCAATATCTTTAGTGCCCGTATTGTTTAGATCGACATACACATTGCCGTTGGCTATATCATAGCAAACACGAATCTCAGGATTGATTTGCAGATCTTGATTTCGGTTCAGATCACCCTTGAAATGTCGATGAAAGCCATTCGGTCCCATCACCCAAAGATCGTATAAGCCTTGATTGTCTTTCTGTACATTCCAGACATCATCTAGGCCTTTTCCTGCCTCTACAATGTAACGGCGTGGAACTCGACTTAAATTTAATTTGTCGTAGACATGAAACACCGCACCTTGAGTCCCTGTATTTGAAAACAGCAGTTTGACTGTTCCGTCATTTAGGCAGCGTGCACTGGTATGTAGTTCATACGGGAGTGCTTTAGAACGACGGATACCGCTGGCTTGGATTGGCATCTGCAAATTGCTTGGAATTGGAACATTGGGTAACTTTTGTTGTGAGCTACGTAATTGATCCGCTTGCTCACGGGTTTGTTTACCATTTAGTGTTGGCAGTACATCTTCATTCGGTGTTTTAAAGTTAAATGCAGAGGTCAGATCTCCACATACAGTACGGCGATAAGGACTGATATTACTTTCTTTAACGCCAAAACGCTTTTCGAGGAACATCAATACCGAGGTATGATCAAATACTTGAGAGTTGACAATCCCCCCACGACTCCAAGGTGAAATCACAAATAAGGGAACGCGGGGACCAGGACCATAAACACCATTATCCTTATTCGGTTGGCTGGTACTACCTAGCGGTGCATCATGCACATAGTATTCATGACGCATATCCGCTGGGCTGAGGGTTGATTTACCTGCATATGTATTATCTGGTTGCAATGTTGGTGCTGATGGGGAAGGAACATGGTCAAAATAACCATCATTTTCATCAAAATTAATCAGAAAAACAGTTTTACTCCAAACTTCAGGCACGGCTGTTAATGCATCTAAGATTTCTTGAATAAACCATGAGCCTTGTACGGGACTTGATGGTCCAGGATGTTCACAGTAAATGGAAGGTGCATTGATCCATGATACCTGTGGCAATTTGCCAGTTTTGATATCATTTTTAAATGCATCTAGGAATTCTTCAGGTTTATTACCGGGTAAGGTATTGGCAATGCCTTTATAAAGTGGATTCTTGGCATTGTCCGTGGTGGCATCATAGGCTTTATAAGGTAACTTTTGCGCAGCCTTGTTATAAGGACTATTGGGTGCTCCACCACTTGAGACTGGATAACCCGAATCGATATTAGCTTTTCTAAAGCTGCGGAAGGCACCTAACATGTTATCGCCCCATTCATCGGGCATATTTTGATAACAAATCCAATTGATTCCTGCTTCTTCTAGGCGTTCAGCATAGGTTTTCCATGTATAACCAACATCCACCGTTTTAGGATCGCCATCAATCCAGTCCCATTCATTATTCACAAATGCGGTACTGGTCGGCACTGCACCATTGGTTCCTGTTAGATGGAATGAACGATTGGCATCTGTACCAGTATGCATAGCGCAGTGATAAGCATCACAAATGGTAAATGCATTGGCCAATGCAAATTGATAAGGGATTTCCTGTTCCTTGAAATAGCCCATGGCATAGTCAGTTTTATAGGTTGGCCAGTTTGACATACGGCCATTGTCCCATGCTTTTTGGCTATCTACCCAAGTGTGATTGGTACCAGGTGCGCGTTGAGCATTATTGCTTGAGCCATCTAAATGGAAGGGTGTTAATAATGCGCCATTACTGCGTTGTTGCTGCCAAACGGTACGTCCATTTTGCAAAGGAATGGTGAAACGATCGGCAAAACCACGAACGCCTTTTAAGGTCCCAAAATAATGGTCAAATGAGCGGTTTTCCTGCATGAGGATCACGACATGCTCTACATCTTGAATAGTACCTGTTTTATTATTGGCAGGAATGGCTAAAGCTTTTTGAATGCTGGCTGGAAAGGTGGTCAAAGCGGCAGCGCCAAAACCTGTTTTAAGTGTATTTGCTAAAAATTGACGACGATTAATCACGATATTTTCCCTATCTAGTTGTTCTTATGCTTATGGTGCACAGCGCATGACTGGTTTTTTGCTGTCATCAGGTTTCGCTGCGACCTGATCGTTGTTTGAGTCATTACACGCGGTGAGTGCGAATAGAAAGGGGAAAACATAAACACATGCCAACCATCGTTTGGTTTTTTTCAACATTTGCTTCATCCATAACAAAGATGTCAACACACTAGACAGACCGTGTGACAGCTCAGTGTCATCTTTATGACGATTCATTGACGTTTCATATGAAAATGGGCCGTAATGCAGGCAAGAAAACGTTTGCATAGCCGTGTTTTGTTGAGGCCTGAAACGCTTAGAGGAAATGCTGTAATTGTCGAAGGATAAGCGAGACTGGTTTTAAGGATGAAGAAGAAGCGGCGTGGCTGTCTTTTGAGTATTGTAAAAATTAGTTTTAAAAATTCAATTAATCATCAGATGTATAGAGATTACGGTGCAAAACAGAGGTGATCATTTTCTTATTTTTTGTTAACATATTATTAATGATTCTCATTATCCTTTGAAAATGTCTGATCCAATCAATACGCTCTATCGTCAACATCATTCTTGGTTGTATCAATGGTTGAAACGACGTCTCAATCAAAGTGAAGATGCTGCAGATTTAGCTCACGATACATTTATTCGTATTTTGAAACGTAAAGATCAATTGTATTTTGATCAGCCGCGTGCGTTGTTAACCACAGTTGCCAAAGGTATATTAATTAATTGGTACCAGCGCAAGTCGATAGAAAAAGCTTATTTGGAAGCACTAAGTAGTCGACCTGAGTATGATGAGATTAGTCCTGAACAAAAAATATCTGCAATTGAATCATTATGCTTGATCAACCAACTGTTAAATCAAATGCCTGAACGTCAACAGCAGGTGTTTATCTGGTCACAACTTGAAGGGCTTACCCAGCAAGAGATTGCGAATCGTTTGAATATTTGTACACGAACGGTTATGCGAGATTTGGTTGCAGTACTGACTCAATGTTTAGCGATCATGGATTGAGATTGACATGTCTCAAACACAAATCTTAAAAGAGGCCGCTGAATGGATTGTGCTGATTCAGGCATCAGCATTAACCGAGGCTCAACAGGTCAAATTTGAAGCGTGGAAAAATCAAAGCGAAGCACATCAAACCGCATGGCTTAAAGCTGAGTATTTACTGAGCAGTTTTGAGTATTTTCCTGAAAATGGCCATGAAATCATAAAAAAAGGCAATCAAGCTGCACAGTTTCAGTGGAGCAAACATCTTGTCGTGGCCTGTATTGCGTGTCTGGGCAGTATCATTGCATGGAATTCTGATTATAAATATTTGTGGTTTTCAGATTACAGTACGGCCATTGGTCAACAGAAGAATGTGACACTTGAGGATGGAACAGAACTTCAATTAAATACAGATACAGCACTTGATGTTCGCTATACACCACATCAACGGACGCTAAAATTACACTATGGCGAAATACAGATTCATACTGCGAAAGAGACTCAAAACCATCGTCCCTTTTTTGTCGAGACTGAAAATGCGCATTTACAAGCACTGGGAACAATTTTTAATGTGCAGTACCTCAAAAATAAACAACTGCAAACCTGTTTAGCTGTGATTGAAAGTGCGGTCAAGGTTACTTTGAATCAATCTAAAAAAATGACAGTTGTGCGGGCAGGTGAGCAGTTATGTTTTGATAGAACAGACTTTAAAGCATTGGGGCAGCTTGATCCGAATGTATTGGTTTGGAAAAATCAGATGATTATGGCATTTGAAATGCCTATAGAGCAGTTATTGCAAGAGATTGGGCGTTATCAGCATCAATATGTTGATCTCGACCCTCAATTGAAATCATTAAAGGTCTCTGGTTCTTATCCTGTCAATAACTTGACGCAGTTGCAGTCCGCTTTGGAATTAAGCTATCCGATTCGTATGCAACGACATTTTGGCGATCATGTCATTACAATTCAGGCTAAAAATGAAAAAGCAGAAAAATAATTGAAAATTGCTGTCAGCTTTTTGGCTTTGGACGGGTAATACAGTTAAACCTAAATAACTGGAGAAATCTTATGGCAACTTCATTCGTCCTCAATCAGCTTGCATCACGGTTAAAAATTGAAACCGCCAGCCAGCATCAACAGATGCATCTTTTGATGGAGAAAGCTCAAGTATTTGCTGATACAGAGCGTTATGCAAAATTTACCTTGGCTCAATATTATTTTCAGCAAAATGTAGAATATTTATTCCGGCACCCTGAGGTTTCAGCGCTTATTTCAGATTTGGATATCAGAGGGCGATCTCAAGCAGCCTTATTGGATCTTTATGACCTACAGCTCAAACCTGAAGCTCAAGAATTACTTACTGAAAAGGTTGGCTTTCCTGAAGCTTTAGGCTGGATTTATGTCTCGGAAGGTTCAACTTTAGGTGCAGCATTTTTATTTAAACAAGCACAACAGCTTTTAGGACTAACTGCTGAGTTTGGGGCACGTAATTTGGCTGCATATCCAGAAGGTCGAGCAAGGGTATGGAAGCACTTCATTACTGAATTGGATACTGCTCAATTGAGTGAGAGTGAACAAGATCAAGTTATTTTAGGAGCCAAACAGGCATTTGATTACTTTGGCAGCTTGCTGAAAAATATTGATTAAGCAGCAACCCTATGCCAAAAAATGCTTCTATAAGGTATAAGGCGAAAAGTACAGATTGCAGTGATGTAGATACTTTACACGCACCGCAAAAAGAAAAACTCCATGCATCGATCATCATGCGTGGAGTGTATATCGCTCTAACCATTATTTGTCTAATTTTGGCAGTGCTGGGTATCGTATTACCTGGCGTGCCTACTTTTGATTTCTTATTCCTCGCTACCTTTTTTGCTGCTAAAGGTTCTGCAAAATTGCATTGCTGGATTCATCAAAATCGTTACATCCATCTGCTGCTTACCCAATATACGGGTGGATTTAAATCCATTTCCCGTTTACGTAAATATATGATGACATTAACGATTGTTTTAATTTTGATCAGCTTGATACTTTCATCTTTGCATTTGCACATCAAGTTAACTTTCATGTTTATTTTATTTGTTTTCGTACTGTGGATATGGAGCCGAGCAGAAAAAATTGAAATTTAATGTCATATTTTTGGAAATCACTGGGTAATGATTATTGAAAATGAAAATCATTACTCAGTGTGGATCTTCCAATGAAATTTAAAAAGCAAACATTAGCAATACTCATACACTGTTTTTGTATCAGTGGGGCTTATGCAGAAATACATACCTCTATTCAGGTATTAGACAAGCCAGCTGTAGAGAGAACCTATCAAATTGCAGAGAACCCATTGGGCTACGTGCTGTCAAGTTTTGCAGCGCAGTCTGGTATCGTCTTAAGTTATGATTCTGAGCAGTTAAAAGGTCTGAAAAGTAAGGGAATATCAGGAAAGTATTCAGTTCAGCAAGGTTTTGACTATCTCTTGGCGGATCAACCTTATCAAGTCATCAAACAAGGGCAAACCTATCTCTTAGTTCCCAAAAACAGTTCCATGCTCAGCCATGCGGAAACACTGACTTCTCATGCAAATACGCATTCACACTTAGAGCAGGATGCTAAAGCTATTGTGGTCATGCCAGAAATAAAAGTGAATGCCGAACAACAAAACCAAAAGGTAAATACCACTCATCTTGATCGAGAACAGATTAGCCGATTTAGAGGAACGGGTAATGGGGATGTGTTTTCCGATATTGCAGGTGTACAGGTCAACAGCTTACGTAATGAGGCAGGTGCAATAGATATTGGAATCCGTGGCATGCAGGGTGAAGGGCGTGTTCCAGTGATCATTGACGGTAGTTTACAGTCCAGTCATACCTTCCGAGGTTATCAGGGCGAGAGTGACCGTACTTATATCGATATGGATTTGATCAGCCAAATCGAGGTTGAAAAAGGTGCATCTCGGGCTAAGTTTAGCGTAGGTGGAATTGGAGGGATTGTAAAAATGCGAACCCTAAGTGCCAATGATATTTTATTGCCAAATCAAAATGCCGGTGTCATGCTCAAAGGAAGCTTTTATAACAATAACAGAACACCACAAACCTCAGACAATGAAAAGGAGCAAATGTCTTATTTGCTGCACAATAAAATTTCATCTAACAATTTTCAAAATGGTGCTGGCACATTGGCACTGGCTTATCGGAACGATATGTTTGACTTAGTCGCTGCTTATAGTAAGCGAGAAGTTGGTAATTACTATGCTGGAAAACATGGCATTGAGTATTACGAAAAGCGGGATATTGTCGATGTTGGTCCAGGTCAAGAGGTGGTGAATACCAGTTATCAAAGTGATTCAGGCATTATTAAAGCTGGAATGAATATCACTGATGAACATCGTGTCGAAGTAAATTTACGTCGTCATGTCCAAAAAGCGGGTGAAGTCATGGCTTTTTATTGGAATCGATCTAAAGTGATTGACCCTAACTCACCACCATATGGATATATCGATGACGAGTATGTTGAGCCTAAATATATAGAAGGTGCTTATACCATGCCGCAGTGGTCTTTAGGTTCAGCAGCCGTTAATGCATTCAGTACCAGTTATACTTATAAGCCGAAACATAACTCTTTGGTAGATCTCGAATTAGGTGTTTGGCATACCAACGCTAAATATCGCCAGCACAATGGCATGATTGGGATGAAGAATTCCAGTTATGGAGATCAATACTGGGGGAGTTTCCAAGATTATCGTAGTGGTCTGAATCTAGAAAATACCAGTAAATTTGATCAGGTCACATTGAATTATGGCTTAACCTACGATGAACAGCGTATGAAGCCGCGCCATCTAGTTGATCATGAAATTGCACGGGATGGATTACGCAAAGAGTCCTCAGTTTTCCTCAATGGCGACTATGTTTTTAATGACTTTAGTTTAAGTTTAGGGAGTAAATGGCATAAAGCCAAAGTGGAAGACTATGGTGATCAGTATCGACCAATGACACCTGTGGCGCATTCAGATTTAAATAACAAGGGTTATGCTGTACGTGACTTTGGAGGAAATATCGATTGGATGTCCCAACTCAACTATAAGTTATGGGACGGTATTGATCTTTATGGAAAACTCTCCAATACACATCGTAGCCCAAGTCTGTTTGAATCAACTGTTTCAGGTCAAACCTTTAGTTATGATCCAGACCTGCCGGTTAAACCTGAAAATTCACGTCTTATTGAGTTAGGATTTATCGGTGAGCGTGACAACGTGTTTGCTCAAGATGACCATTTGAAATTTAACCTGAATTATTTCCGTAATCAGACGAAAGATTTTCTGACACAGGGCGTGCAAAGAAAGGATATTCCGAACCCAATTACACCTGACTTTATTCTTCCCTATACAAGCTCTTATACATTCGTCAATTACAATCAAGTTGTAATGAAGGGCTTGGAGTTTGATCTTTCCTATAATCATCCGAGTTTCTTTGCCAGTTTGAATGGAACCTTGTATCAAGCACCTAAAGTCTGTCCTGCAAATAAATCAGAGTGTAATGAAGTGGGTGATTCTTGGAGTCTGATTTCTACCCGTCTGCCACCGCGAAAGATTTTTAATATTACGGTAGGCAAAAACCTATTTGAAAATAAACTTGTGGTCGGTGCTCGTGCTAAGTACCACTCGGAAAAGACAAACCCTAAAGGTTGGTTGGCCGGTACAGGTGTAAGTGGACGAGCTGTGACTGAAATTTCTTCTGAAACTTTAATTGATCTGTTTGCAAGCTATAAGTGGAGTCCAAATGTTGCCTTGTCATTTAATGTCGATAACTTAACAAATCGCTATAACTTTGATCCTGGTACGGTAATTGGTATGCCGATCCCAGGACGTACCATCAAAGCAGGCATTGAAATGAAGTTCTAACAGATAAAACGATAAGGTTCTTAGTCTAGAGCCTTATCGTTTTTTATTACAGTGGATTCATTCTATCGTCAAAATTTTCCAGTAACGGGAATGCTAAGGCTTGTAAATCATCTATGTTTTGCAAGTAATGTTCGAAATCAATCACAATCTTTTGTCTATCTTGTTGGCTGATATAAGGCACATGATAAGCAATAAATGGAGGCAGTACCTCAAAGCCGACATAGGCAAGTGTGCCACGTTGCAACGATGATAAATAATGCTCTATCGGCCCATGTACAGAACCTTCACCAAACATATGTTCACGGCCACCGAGTGTTAAACATAACATGGCTTTTTTTCCTGTCATACCACCATGGTTATAAAAACGTTTGCCGCCGTAAAAGAGACCAGAGACAAATACACGGTCAATCCAACCCTTTAAAATGGCTGGTACAGAGGTCCAATACAAAGGAAAGCTAAAAATAACCAGATCAGCACGTTGAACTTTTTCAATTTCCGCTTGAATATCTGCTGAAAATTGCTGCTGTTTAAATGCATGACGCTGTTCCAAAGCATAATTAAAATAATCCGGTTGGTTCAGGCTGCCAAAATCATCTTTAGAAGCAACAGGGTTAAAGTTCATTTCATAGAGATCGGAAACCTCGACAGTATGACCTTGCTGTTCAAAGGTTTGCTGTGCTGTATTCTTAAGCGCAGAGGTAAATGACTGCTGTTCAGGATGTGCATGAACGATCAAAATATGCATGATTTCACCAGTTTAAAATCTGAGTTTTTTGATAGAGCTACTATGCTTAAACCGAGAAAGATGTCATAGTTCATTAACCGCCAATATTTACCATTTTACGCCAAATTTTCACTGTTTCATGGAGACTGCATGAATCCAGAATTACCCGGTACTTATGTCAATCTATTAGTAGATGTCATACAAAAATGGAATGTATCTTCAGAACAACTTTTGTCTGGAACAGGGATTTCTGCACATACTTTAAATGCGCCGTTTTGGTATGTAGATTTCGATATCTTCAATCATTTATTGGATAAAGCAGCTTTACTGACGCATGAACCTGCGATTAGTCTTTATCTTGCAGAGGAAATGCGAGTCTCTTGCTATGGTCATGTCGGCATTGCTGCAACTGCTTCTGAAACATTAGGTGATGCAATCAAGATTCTAGAGCAATTTATTGGCTTACATTGTTCTGTGTTTAAACCTAAATTAAAGATAGAAGGTGACTTGGCTTATTTGTATTTCAACCAACCTTCGCAAAAATTCAAGTTAAATCGACATGGAATGATGTTTTTGATCTTGGGTTTTTCACAAATTTTGGAAAATTTAGCCCAAAATAAACTTGGAATCCTCTTTAAGTTCCAACAAGACAAACCAGATTTTTATAAGAACACTCAAAAATTCAATCATTCAAATATCAGTTTTGAGTGTGAAAAAGATTGTTTAAGCTTCCATAAGGCATTGCTATCACTTCCACTAAAAACTGCAGATGCATTATTAGCTCGGCTCAGCAAACAACAATGTGAGCAAGATGCTGATAAGCTTGCGCTGAAAAGGGATCAAAAAAATCGCTTGGATTCACAGGTCAAAGCCTTGCTATATGATGAAGATGTTGGCTTCTTATCGCTGAAACAGGTTGCTGAAAAACTCCATCTCTCGGAGCGTACCCTACAGCGACAGTTAAGCAATAAACAAACGTCTTTCCAGAGTCTTGTGGCCGAAGTACGCAGGAATCAGGCGGAGCAGTTATTAAAACAGCCCAAGCTTTCGATTGAGCAAATTGCAGAGCGTTTAGGCTATGCCGATATTTCCCATTTTTCACGGGCATTTAAAAAGTGGACCAATGTAACGCCTAAGTTTTTCCGTGAAGTCAGCATTGGTCGACTTTCTTCATAGAGATTAGCTCCACCAATATCGAAGGATATGGAAAAAAATTGGCGCAGAGAAACAGATCGAGTCGATACGATCTAACATACCGCCGTGACCTTGAATAAGCTGTCCCCAATCTTTCACGCCACGATCGCGTTTGATCGCAGACATGACCAGTCCACCAAAGAAACCAAAAATACAAACAATCAAGCCAATCAGAGCCGCTTGCCAGTAATTAAATGGGGTTAGGGATGACATTAATACACCGAGTGCGGTTGCGAGAACAATACCGCCAATCAGTCCTTCTACGGTTTTTGATGGGGAAAGCGTAGGGGCTACTTTATGCTTTCCAAAAAGTTTGCCGCATACATATTGCAGCACATCCGAGGCTTGCACCACCATAATTAGCCAAATCGCCAACCAAATTTTTTCCCCTTTAAATTGGGGTAAATCCAGATTTAACAGGGCTGGGACATGTGAGATACAGAACACACTCACCATAAGCCCCCATTGGATTTTGGCACTGCGTTCCAAGAAGTGTGTGGTATCTTCCAGCTTTAAACTGGCGATGGGGATGAGCAAGAACACATACAGCGGAATGAAAATCGAAAACAACCCATACCAATTGGTATAGACCAAATAGTATTGATAGGGAATAACAAAGTAGAACGCAATCAGCAATGGCAGATAGTCGCCACGCCGTGTTGGTAGTAAACTAATAAATTCACGTAATGCAAAAAATGAAATAAGGCCAAACAAGACAATAAAAGCAGTTTTTCCCAATAGAATGGCGGCTGCCAAGACTATTAGCATGATCCACCACGCATTGATACGCGCATTCAGGTTATCAATAACAGGAGAAGGGGTTGCACCTGCCTTTTGTTTGAGGATAAAGC
Organism: Acinetobacter sp. UBA991; assembly: GCF_002292065.1. Classification (NCBI taxonomy): domain Bacteria; kingdom Pseudomonadati; phylum Pseudomonadota; class Gammaproteobacteria; order Moraxellales; family Moraxellaceae; genus Acinetobacter; species Acinetobacter sp. UBA991. The sequence continues at coordinate 164,018 of NZ_DBBF01000024.1, forward strand.
CAATACTTGAGGCAATAATCAAAATGACTGCAAAGATGCCAAACAATAGATAAGTTTGTTGTAGGTTGTCTAAACTCATTGGTTCTCGGCCTCTTTTAATTTCAATAATTGCTGCTGAGCATGCTGCAAGAATTGATCTTTGCCCGTGAGTTGATCAAGTGCTAAGGGTTCACCAAAGATGACCGTCGAGAGTAGAGGCAAGGGGATAAATGCGCCTTTAGGCATGACTCGTTTTAAATTAGAAATCCAAACTGGCACAACTTCAACGTCAGGGAATTGTTGGCTGAGATGATAAAGACCACTTTTAAATTGCAGCATTTCGACATCATCATTTAAATTACGTGTCCCTTCAGGGAAGAAAATAATGGAATAGCCTTCTGCCAAGACATCTTTTACTGGCTGTAATGGATCTTGCTGATCACTACGGTTACGTTGAATGGTAACACCTGAAAAAGTATCTTGAATCAAAAAGCGTCTAAGTCCATCTTTAAGCCAATAATCTGATGCTGCAATTGGTCGTGTTTTGCGACGGATGTGAGTGGGTAAAGAAGACCATAATAAAATGAAATCAATATGGCTATTATGGTTGGCATAATAGATCCGTTGCTTAAGTTCAGGTTCACAGCCGACCCATAAACTTCGTGCGCCAGTTAACAAGCGTGCACCACGACGGGTAAGAAATGCGATAAAACGAGCAACGGATTGCGTAATTATATTCTTTTTCATTCAACCTTCATCTATGCGCTAATTTATAAAAAAGTACAATAAATACAGAATACTGTATTAAGACAATGACGATCTGTATTTTTAACAGTCTTAAACAGCCTTTGAAGCGTATCGACCAATCACGACCCGTTTTACTAGATGGAATCAACTTTAAATTTAACAATGATTGATCCAATTGCTGAGTAAGACTTTCTACGTCCTCAGGTTGGTCAACCATATGCTGTAACAGGCCACGATCAAATTCAATCCGAATAAATAGATAATGGTGAATCGCCAGTAGCCCAGTAACAAGTAAAAGAGGAATCAATATTTGCATTTTCGAAAATAAAGATAAGGTAATGATTGATAAAACAAAGGCTAAATATCCTGACTTTAAAATACTCTGACTTTGCTTGAGCAATTGGCTCACTACGACAAAATTCATTCTCATAGCTGCTTCTCCTGAGTGAGCAGCTGTTGGAAATGTTTAATTTCAGCAATATGTGTCTCACTCAAAACGATCCAAGGTCGTGACTTTTGAATCAAGCCAACAGCTTCCTCTGAGGTATTCACATAGCCGTGTTGTAATAGCCATGCAATCAATACACTACAACTGCGTGAATAGCCAAGCGCACAAAAAATCAATACTTGTTGTGGTTCATTTGCCTGTATTAAAGGTTGAATAAAGTGATCAAACTTTTTTGTTGCTTCTAATAATTGTGCGCTTTGGATCGGAATTAAATCAAGCGTACTATATTTTTCATAATGATGAACGTTGTTTGCCGGCAGTTCAGCGCAACAATCAAATACACCATGATATTGCTTACTATGCTCAGTTGTTGGGATACGGCCGAGATAGAGATCAACGCCGTTGAGTTGCAAAATCAATGAGTCTTCAGGATGTTGATAGGTCCAAACACGACTATTTATCCATGCGACTAGAGAATAAGGTGCAAACAATAACCATGCAGCGACAGTCAATTGACCGTTCTCTTGCTTTTGGAAAAAATGTGGTCTAACCAAAAAGTATGCTAAAGCGACTAAGAAAAGACTGATCGCTGGATATAACATCCATAGCCACGTACCTTTGAATAAAAATGCGGGGGTTATACAAACTAAGGCTCCAATCAAATAAAAACACCCTAATTTTAAATGTTTGCTCGTCAATTGTTGTAAGCCATTTTTTTGATAAGGTGCTTTAACCGTGAGTGGAAATAGCCATAAACAGAATGCACCAACCAATAGCCCCAAAGGAATATCAATAAAGTGATGTTGCCATGTGGTTAAGACAGAGAGTCCTATCAGAAAAGACCACAGATTTACCAGCCAACGGTAGTTTGCTTTGATATGCCGACGGTAAAAATCCCAGAGAATGACTAATAAAACAATGTGTAATGAAGGTGCTTGATTAAAGGGTTTATCAAAACCCATCAATACATCAAACCATAATCCAAAGAAACCATGTAATTCAGCACGTTCAAAACTGAATTTTAACGGAAAGATTAAAAAACAACTGATCGAAATAATCTGGGCTGCAAATAGCCTAAGCGAATGTTGTTTTAATTCAAATCTATTCCAACATAACAATAACGACAAACCATAAAAAAGGTCAATCGACCAATACGGCACAATGGTCCATGCCCAAAGCGGGATATGATGTTCCCAAGCAAACACTATACTTGGAACATTGCTGAGGCTGGATGCATATTGATTTGCAAAACCATAGGTTAAAAAGAAAAAGGGCGCTAAAAGGACTAGGCAGAGTAGTCCCCATTTCCAAGTACCTGGTTGACGATCTAGAATATTATTTTGCATACAAAGTCTTTATTTAAATTTTTTGAGCAACCGAAACTGTAAAAATTCCAAATTCATCAATACATTGGTCCACTTTTTTAAAGCCTGCTTGTTCAACAAGTGCATCCATTTCGGCTTGCGAGCGTAACCGCATCACCCAAGCATCACCTTGACGATGTGAGGTAAGCGCACGTGCAATAAACTCTTGTTGTGGATGCCAAATTTGTCCCGTGTAAATCAGGAAGCCACCTTGTAGCATCGCTTGATGAATACCAGAGAGTGATTGTCTTAATAAATCGTTATCGCTAAATAGTTCATAAAGCCCGGAAACAATGACTAAATTTGGTTTTGGTTTAACTTTGGCTAGTGATGCTGTATCAAAGGCATCACCTAATTCAAACTGAGCAATGTTTTCAAGATTTCTTTGCTGAATTAATGCAGAACCAGAATCAACATTTAATTGACTATAATCTCTTAAGAGCACTGATTTTGGTGGTGTTGCAAGTTCACTTACAGCATCTAGAATATAACGGCCATGACCCGCTGCAATATCAAGGATGCGAACATCTTTTCGTTGCTTGGTCAGTGCTTTCGCATATTTTGCCAATAACTGCTCAATATGTTGTTTACGCACACGAATTCCACGCCAACCAATCGCATTTAAATATTGCTGATCGATAATATTTCCAAGAATATTTTTACTTTCACCCTGATTTCGATAAACAAAATCTAAAGTGCTGCCTGAGTCATAACCCGTATCTTCACCAATTTTTAAGCCATGTGAGAATTTACTACCGAGCTTTAAATTACGTTTGGTTAAATTCCAGAATAGATTTTTGATGGAAGAAGCGGGAAGTGGGCTACTCAGTTGTTCAGCCGTCGCACAACTTGTACCAATTTTATCGGCATTGAGTACATCTGGTGCCTGATAATCTTCAGCAAAGCTTTGTAAGATAAAACGACGGATTTTTTCGATTGCAATATAGCGGTCTTTTTCACCTAAAGTATCGTGATAAAAACCATCTAGTACATGGAACTCTTTTCGTGGATGAGGAAGCTTTGCATAAAACTGCTGTTGTGGTTTTCGAAATACCACAAAGTCCGACCCAGAACTTAAAACTTGAGTAGGAACAAAGATATTTTGTGCATCATTGACGATACGTTCAGATGCTGCATATAAGCCCAAAAGCATTCGTACAGAAATGGCTTTGGCAATTTGAGGATCTGTATCATAAGTTTTCGCGCGTTCAGCATCATGTGTCAGCATATTGGCTTTTACATAACTGGTAATAAAGAAATTACCTTTGAGTTTGCTTAAAACAGTTAAACCTGCTTTTGCAAATGGGACATAAAGTTTGATATCAAACGCGGGTGAAGCTAAGCATAAGGCTCTGATTTTTGGTGCATAATCATGTACCCATGTGGCTGCTAAAACTGCGCCAACGCTTTGACCAATGACGGCGATATTGGTTGATACGATGTTATATGTCGATTCAATATGTTGTACAAAATATTGAATATCTTTCACACATGCAGAGAAACTTGGTGCATCGCCACGTAAACCTGGTGATTGGCCATGCCCACGAGCATCCCATGCAAAGAAATCAAATTCTGGTAGATTGAGTTCATTGACCAAATGTGCCATACGTCCAGAGTGTTCATGACCACGATGAAATAAGATAATTGCTTTTTTTGTCTCTTTTTCTGTAGCTGCTGGCCAATGTTGATAGGCTAATTGGGTATCATCATGACTGGTAAATACATGTTTTTGTGAGCTTTTCATCTAATTTTCCTTAAAGTTGAATACTATTTTTAATACGGTTATAAATTGTCAAAACCAATAGCGTTGCAATAAGAACAAGCAGCCCATTGCAGAAGTAAATTATTGAATTTGTGTAATTATTTTCTATTAAATAAGGGCTGAAACTGACACATAAAGCAATTAAACTAAACCAAAATGCACGATCACTTTTACCCATAGGACCATCATAACGGCGTTCCTGACCAATTAATGGCGCCATAACACCAGCATATTCACTCAGAATCGCTAGAAAGACAACTAAACCCAACAGGAATGGGTTGATGAAAGCTAAACCTAAAAAACATAGATAAAGCGCTGAATCGGAGATGACATCACAGATTTCATTTAAATATGCGCCAAGTTTTGATTGTTGATTAAATTCACGCGCGAGCATGCCATCAATTGCATTAAAACCCATGCGAACCAACATCCATATAGGAAAGAATAAAAATAGGATTAAAGGTTGTTGGTAAAGATGCAGACTGTAAAGTGCAATTGCTAAAGCGACAGAGATTAACATTGCTAAAAGCGTAACTTGATTCGCTGTAATCTTTTTAGAGTAAAGCCATTGTACAAATGGGCGAAGTAAATTCTGAAATGCTGGTTTTAACTGATAAATCGAAGGCATTTTTATTGATATATGCATATTTATATAGTGAATAGCATTGTGTGTAACTTTCTAATGTATGTCAACAGACATTGGGATAGCTGGAAAATGGTAATTACATTAGTTGCTAAGCATCATATTATTGATAATTAAATTATTTCGCATAATCTCTAGATT